>CAYUDC010000001.1:0-96094 GCA_964443415.1 uncultured Chitinophaga sp.
TAAATCAGTTAAACAAAGATAAAGACCAAACCCTTATGGAAAAGAAAATAATTACCACCGCAGATGCTCCAGCGCCAATTGGCCCTTATAGTCATGGAGTACTATTAAATGGCGTACTGTATACAAGTGGCCAAGTGGCTAAGGATGCAGCTACTGGTCAAATGGTTCAGCATGACATTAAAGCCGAAACAGATAAGGTGATGCAAAACCTTTTGGCAATATTGAAAGCTTCTGGAATGGATTTTAGTCATGTTGTAAAAGCCACTATTTATTGCACTGATTTAAGCAATTTTGCAGCCATCAATGAGGTTTATGGGTCTTATTTTACTAGTAATTTTCCAGCAAGAGAAACTGTTCAAGTGGTTAAGTTGCCTTTAAATGCCAATGTTGAAATTAGTGTTGTGGCGGTAAAGTAGCTTTATGAACCATAAGCCTGCACATTTTTTATCGGTATTGGCTCACCCAATTTTTATAAATTTGGTTTGTTTGATTTTGCTGTTTTTTCTTCAGCCAAGTTTATATTATGGGCTACCCTACACCATAAAATTGTATTACATAACTTATATTTTTTTGTTAACCAGCATTATTCCTGCTATTAGTGTTTTACTTTTAAAGTACACTGGGTCTATTAAAAGTATACTGTTGGCCGATAGGGATGATAGAATCATACCTTATGTGGTAACTACCAGTTTCTATTTATTTGTATATTATAATTTTAGAAACAACATGCTGGCGAGCAGCGTGCTCTTGGGTTATTTAATTGCTTGTGCATTAATCATCTTTTCGGTTCTGCTCATTAATTTTTATTCAAAAGTGAGCATACACATGGCCACCTTGGGGGCTTTATGTGGCTTGGTGGCATCTAGTGTTTGGGTAGCGCCTATCGATATTAGATGGTTACTTCTATTTTTTATTTTGATAAGCGGATTAGTAGCTACAGCTAGATATTCTTTAGGAGCGCATTCAATTTTTCAATTGTATCTTGGCTATGTTTATGGTTTTTTTGTGATGTTCGTTTTTTTATATCGTTTAAGCAATCCAAATTTTATTTAGTATGAGTTATCAAACAATTTTATATTCAAATGTAGAGGGTGTAGCTACTATTACCCTAAATCGTCCAGATGTGTTTAATGCATTTAATGAGCAATTGAGCAAGGATGTTAATGATGCTTTAAAAGCAGTGTCAAAAGATAAATCAGTACGAGTATTGGTTATTAGTGGGTCTGGAAAGGCTTTTTGCAGTGGTCAAGACTTAAAGGACATTGCCGGTAAGAAAGATAGGAGTTTAAGCGAAAGTTTATATAAGCGTTATAATCCAATGATTAGAGCTATCAGGAATCTACCTATTCCTGTAATTTGTAAGCTTAATGGTGTAGCTGCAGGTGCAGGATGTTCCTTAGCATTAGCTTGTGATATGATAGTTGCCAGTGAGAATGCCTCCTTGATTGAGGTATTTGTGAATGTAGGATTGGTTCTTGATAGTGGTTCTTCTTATTTTTTACCTAAGTTATTGGGCTATTCGCGTGCTTTTGAGCTAGCTACTTTGGGTTCAAAGGTTACAGCGCATCAAGCCCTTGAATGGGGTTTAGTGAATAGGGTTGCTAAGGCTGAGGACTTAGATGCAGAGGTTGAAAAGCTTACTCAATATTATTCCCAAGCGCCAACAAAGGCTATTGGTTTAATGAAAAAGATGCTTCAAAAGTCTTATAATTCAAGTTTAGATGATATGTTAGAGTATGAGGCCTATTGTCAAGAAATAGCAGGAAGAAGCAATGATTACAAAGAAGGTGTAAATGCTTTTAACGAGAAAAGGAAACCAAAGTTTACGGGAAGTTAATTTCTTATAATTTTCTTAAAATTTATTTAGCTGATATTCAGAATTATAAAAGGATTTAGTAAATCTTTTTTACCTCGTTTGGAGATGAAGTAATCAAATAAGGTTAAATTACGTTTATAAAAATTTGTATTATGCCAATAAATTTATCAAGCATTTGTATTGCATTTAAGGATGCCAAGTCTTGTCCGGGTGGCATAGACTTAATAAATAAGCTTAAAAACAGGTATAGGGCTAATATCAAAATTATTGCAACGAGCAAAGAAGGAATAGATTTGGCTTCTGGAGGCGATGTAACCATCGTCAATTCTGAGAAAGAGGCTATATCTCATATGCTCAAAACGCCATCAGATTTGGTGATACTTTCCTTAAGTTTGGGTCAAACTGGTACTGGGTTTATTTCTGCAAAAGAAGCTAACTCCCTTATTGATAAGTTGGAGGGCGTTGTGTTAACCATTCCAGATTCTAAACCAAACATGGATTTTTCGAATATTGTAGTACCCCTAGATACTTCATCCGAAACAAGGCAAAAAGTGCCTTATGCAGTAGAATTTGCCAGAATTTTTGATTCAACCATCCATGTGTTGGGGGTGAGCAGCGAAACCGGAAGGGATGCAGAGGTATTAATTAAGAACTACATTAGGCAAGTGTGCACCAATATTGAGGAAAAAGGAATAAGGGTGTCTTCTGACCTACGATTGGGAGGTAACCCAACAGAAAAGGTATTAGAATTTGCCAAGCAAAATAATATGGGTTTAATCACCATTATGACCGAGCAAGAAACTAGTTTAGTATCTTTTTTTAAGGGTAAATATTCTGAGCAAATGATTAAGAACGCGGCATTTCCTGTTCTTTCTATTCATCCAAAAGATTTAATTGTAAGTGAAGCCAGATTGTAATTAGCCAACAATCTATTTTAATTTGATTCGTTAGGAAAAAATATTCGCTACAATACTTATTTTTACAAGCTTTATTAGATTAAAACCTTAAAGGGCTTGCTGTGTTTGTAGTGATAATACTATATGGCTATAAGCTCATTGGTAATTAATATTGAACCTAAAATGAAGATTAACCCTGGAAAAAATTTAGAGCCCATAAAGCTTCCTTCAGATTTAAGGAAACTTTCTGAAGATGAATTAGTAAATATTTCGGCTGAGCTAAGGCAATACATTATAGATACAGTATCTGTTTATGGAGGCCATTTTGGTGCAAGTTTAGGTGTAGTAGAGCTTACTGTTGCGCTACATTATGCATTTAACACACCCTATGATCAGCTTGTATGGGATGTTGGGCACCAAGCCTATGGGCACAAAATCTTAACAGGCAGAAGAGATGTATTTCATACCAATAGGGTGTACAAAGGAATTTCTGGTTTTCCAAAGAGAACCGAAAGTGAGTATGATGCTTTCGGGGTGGGTCACTCATCTACCTCTATTTCTGCTGCTTTGGGTATGGCGGTTGCTTCAAAGTTAAAAGGTGAACATGATAAGCAACATATTGCCGTAATTGGGGACGGAGCTTTAACTGGTGGAATGGCATTTGAAGGTTTAAATCATGCAGGCGTTGCAAATGCCAATATTATCGTAGTGTTAAATGATAATTGTATGAGTATTGACCCAAATGTGGGTGCCTTAAAAGAATATTTAACAGACATTACTACCTCGCCAACTTATAATAAATTTAAGGACGACATTTGGAAAACCTTAGACAAGTTGAGCAAGATGGGCAAGGTATCTCAAGATATTTTGTCTAAAGTGCACGATACCCTTAAGGGAGGATTGTTAAAGCATAGTAATTTATTTGAGGCCTTAGGCTTTAGGTATTTTGGACCAGTGGATGGACATGATGTTAACCACATGGTGAAGATTTTTAATGATTTAAAAAAGATACCTGGACCAAAGCTACTTCATTGTGTAACTGTAAAAGGTAAAGGTTTTGCTCCAGCAGAAAAAGACCAAACAAAATGGCATGCTCCAGGACTTTTTGATAAAGTGACTGGTGAGATTTTTAAATCGGCAGTGCCAACACCACAACCACCAAAATATCAGGATGTATTTGGCCATACAATGGTTGAATTAGCGCAATCTAATCCATTAATTGTTGGCGTAACCCCAGCAATGCCTTCTGGAAGTAGCATGAATATTATGATGAAAGCTATGCCAGACAGAGCTTTTGATGTTGGAATTGCAGAGCAGCATGCTGTTACTTTTAGCGCAGGTTTAGCCACACAAGGGTTAGTGCCATATTGTAATATCTACTCTACATTTATGCAAAGAGCCTATGACCAGGTTGTGCATGATGTGGCATTACAAAAATTGCATGTGGTATTTTGCATGGATAGAGCCGGCTTGGCTGGAGCAGACGGACAAACGCACCATGGAATGTTGGATGTGCCGTATATGAGGTGCGTTCCTAATATGGTTGTTTCTGCACCAATGGATGAAGAAGAGCTAAGGAATTTAATGTATACCGCAAGTTTACCTGAAAATGCGGGTCCATTTAGTATCAGATACCCAAGAGGAAATGGGGTGATGATAGATTGGAAAAGACCTTTTGCAAAGTTACCTATTGGTAAAGGAAGAAAATTAAGAGCAGGAAGTGATATTGCTGTTTTATCTTTTGGTACAGCAGGGAATTTGGTTCAAACCGCCTTAAATTTATTGGACAAAGAAGGAATCAAAGGAGCGCATTACGATATGCGTTTTGTTAAGCCTATTGATGAAGAATTGCTGCATGAAGTTTTTTCTACTTATAAAAGGGTGGTAACAGTAGAGGATGGAACTATTGTTGGTGGTTTTGGCTCTGCTGTTCTTGAATTTATGGCAGATCATCACTACAGCGCTGAAGTAACAAGATTAGGTATGCCCGACAGGATTGTAGAACATGGAGAGCAATCTGAACTTTACCAAGAGTGTGGTTATGATGCCAAAAGCATTGTATCGATGGTAAAGTCTATATTAGGAGTTAGGCAAAGTGCCTAACCCCTATAAAATTTTTAGCTAACGGTAGTTCCTACGTTTTCGCCTTTGCAAACGCTTAAAAGGTTACCCTTTTTATTCATATCAAATACAACGATTGACATTTTATTTTCCTGACAAAGTGTGATGGCAGTTAGGTCCATTACGTTCAATCCTCTTTCATACACTTCGTCGTAGCTGATATTTTCAAAGCGCACGGCATTTGGGTCTTTTTCTGGGTCTGCTGTATAAATGCCATCTACTCTGGTACCCTTTAATACAAGATTGGCCTCTATTTCTACTGCTCTTAAAGATGCAGCAGTGTCTGTAGTGAAGTAGGGGTTTCCGGTGCCAGCACCAAAAATTACTACGCGGCCTTTTTCGAGATGTCTCATAGCTTTTCTTCTGATGAAAGGTTCAGCTATTTGGTCCATATGAATGGCGCTTTGAAGACGTGTTTTCATGCCATATTTTTCTAATGCACCTTGTAATGCCATGGCATTAATAACTGTAGCAAGCATTCCCATATAATCTCCTTGAGCTCTTTCTACAAGTCCACCAGAAACACCTTGAACGCCTCTAAAAATATTTCCCCCACCAATTACTATGGCTACTTCTACACCAGCGTCAACAACTTGTTTTACTTCTTGAGCATATTGTTCTAAGATATTTGGGTCGATGCCATATTGTAAAGAGCCCATTAATGCTTCGCCACTTAGTTTAAGGAGGATTCTTTTGTATTTCATTTTAATATTAGTTGAGATTTAGACAAAAATAGGCAAAAAAAATCCTCTCGGTTAGGAGAGGATTTAGATTATAAAGAAACGCGTTTAAATGCGGTAACTGTGAGACCCTTTTCAATGCCATCTAGCATTTGAGCGATAGTTTTACTGCTATCTTTTACAAATTCTTGGTTGAGCAAGGTTGATTCTTTGTAGAATTTGCCAAGTTTACCTTGAGCAATCTTCTCAAGCATATTTTCTGGTTTACCTTCTGCTCTAGCTTGTTCCATACCGATAGCCATTTCTCTTTCAATCACTGAAGCATCTACATCACCCTTGTCTAAGGCAACAGGATTAAGTGCTGCAATTTGCATAGCTACGTCTTTTCCGGCTACAAAATTAGCTTCATTAGCTGCATTGTTTAAAGCAACCAAAACACCAATTCTGTTACCAGCATGGATATAAGGCACTAGGTTGTTGCCTTCCATTACTTCGTAACGTACTACATCTATCTTTTCACCAATTTTACCAACTTGTTCGATGATTTTGTCGGCGATTAGACCACCATCCATGGTTAATGCTTTAAGAGCATCTACAGAGGCAGCTTTATTTGCTAGGGCGGCATCAGCTAGTTTATGAGCAAATGCTACGAAATCTTCGTTTTTAGCAACGAAATCGGTTTCGCAACTTAACTGAAGAATTACACCAAAGTTTTTGTTTTCAGATACCTTGGCAATAATTGCACCTTCTTTAGCATCTCTATCTGCTCTATTGGCCGAAATTTTTGCTCCTTTTTTACGAAGAAAATCAACAGCAGCTTCAAAATCTCCATTGGTTTCTTGAAGTGCTTTTTTACAATCCATCATACCGGCACCTGTCATGGTGCGAAGTTTGTTTACGTCTGATGCGGTTATTGTTGTCATTTTTATTATTTTTAAGTTTAAAAAAAGCCTTCACCGAATGGCGAAGGCTTTTGTTTATGCTTCTTCTTTTTCGGTTACTGCTTCCTTATCAACAGTTTCTTCTTTCTCGCGTTTGCGTTCTGCGAGACCTTCTACGATTGAATCAGTGATATATTTTGTAATTAAAGAAATTGATTTTGCCGCATCATCATTAGCTGGAATTGGGTGGTCAACCAATGTTGGGTCAGAGTTTGTATCCACTATCCCAAAAGTTGGGATATTTAATTTAGTGGCTTCTGCAACAGCAATGTGTTCTCTGCGAATATCAACGATAAATAAAGCGGCTGGAAGTCTATTAAGGTCAGCGATACCTCCAAGAACTTTCTTTAACTTAATTTTTTCGCGTTCAATCATCAAACGCTCTTTCTTGTTAATGTTGGTGTAAGTACCATCTTGAGCTAATTTCTCAAGTGATTGCATTTTCTTAATGCTTTTTCTTACAGTACCAAAGTTTGTTAACATACCACCTAACCAACGATCGCATACAAACGGCATGTTTACTCTTTTTGCTTCGTTTTCTACGATTTCTTTCGCTTGTTTTTTGGTGGCTACGTACAATACTTTACGGCCAGATTTAACAATGTTCTTAATGGCAAGGGCGGCCTCATCCAGCTTTACAGCTGTTTTGTGTAAATCGATGAGGTGGATTCCGTTTTTCTCCATAAAAATGTATGGCGCCATTTTCGGATTCCATTTACGGGTTAAGTGACCAAAGTGCACTCCCGCTTCCAGCAACTCTTCGTGCGTGATTTTAGACATATAAAATAAAAAATAATTCTGATTAACGTTTTACGAATTGGAAACGCTTACGAGCTTTCTTCTGACCTGATTTCTTACGTTCAACCATACGTGGGTCACGAGTAAGTAAACCATTTACTTTTAAAGCTGGCTTTGTTTCTGCGTTATTCTTTACCAAGGCGCGAGCAATTGCCAATTTAAGGGCATCTGCTTGTCCTGTAATTCCACCGCCATCGATATGAGCAGTTACATCAAACTGTCCGTTGGTGCTGGTCACTTCAAATGGTTTGGTAACAGCCATTTGTAGGGTTAAGGTAGGGAAATATACTTTTAATTCCTTTTTATTAACGGTAATATTACCTGTACCTGGTGTGATGTACACGCGGGCTACAGCCGTTTTTCTTCTACCTAATGCATTATTAACTTCCATGAATTAGAATTTTATTTCTTTTGGTTGTTGAGCTCCATGTGGATGTTCTGAACCTGCATATACATGTAGGTTTCTGAATAATTGAGAGCCTAATTTATTTTTTGGCAACATTCCTTTGATGGCATGCTCTACAACATAAGTTGGTCTGCGATTAAGGATATCTTTTGCTACTTCATAACGCAAACCTCCTGGGTAACCAGAGAAGAATTTGTATTCTTTATCGTTCACTTTGTTACCAGTGAAGCGAATTTTCTCTGCGTTAATGATGATAACATAATCTCCGCAATCTGCATGCGGTGTGAAGGATGGCTTGTTTTTGCCACGTAATATATTGGCAATTTTACTGGCAAAACGGCCTAATGTTTGTCCTTCAGCGTCAACAATTAACCAATTTTTGGTAATAGTTGCCTTGTTTGCTGAAATTGTTTTGTAACTCAATGCGTCCACGCTTGTATCTGTTTAATAAGGGGTCGCAAAAATAGGATAGGAAATTGTAATTCACAACTAAATGTGAAAAAATCTTTTTTATAATCCTAGTATTTGTAAATCAGTACTGTTACAATCTCCTTGATGTATGCGACTTTCCAAAATTACTGTAACTTGCAAAAAAATTAAAAAATTATGTTATCAAACGAAATGAATATCGCCCTAAATAAGCAGGTAATGATGGAAGCAGAGTCTTCTATGGCTTATTTAGCTATGGCCTCTTGGGCAGAACAACAACCTGGTTTGGATGGTGTTACTAGTTTTTTTTATCAGCAATCAGATGAAGAGCGCTTGCACATGCTAAAACTTATTAAGTTTATCAATGAGCGCGGTGGTAAGGCAGAAATTCCATCTATTAATCAACCTATTTCTACTTTTGTTTCTGTAAAGGATGTATTTGGTCATTTTTTACAGCACGAATTTAAAGTGTCAGAAAGTATCAATGAATTGGTAGAAACCTCTCTGAAAACAAGAGATTTTGCCACCCATAGTTTCTTACAATGGTATGTTAATGAGCAAATGGAGGAAGAAAGGGTAGCTAGGCAGTTAAACGATAAATTAGAGCTAATTGGGGAGGACAAGAGTGGGTTGTATCTTTTTGACAGAGATATTTTACAACAAGCGGCTGCAGCCTCAGGTGCAGAAGCAGCCAAATAAGACTCAGTATTTTACAAATTTTTTCCAAATATAATCCCCTCTTGCATTGGTAATTGACATGATGTATACGCCTTGTCTATAACCACTTAGGTTAAAAAATATTTGGTAAAAGGGAGGGTTAAAATTATCAGCGGCTGGCAAGGCTTGCTGATGTATAAC
The DNA here is from genome assembly GCA_964443415.1 of uncultured Chitinophaga sp. GTDB lineage: Bacteria > Bacteroidota > Bacteroidia > UKL13-3 > UKL13-3 > B1. Next base: position 8,946 of record CAYUDC010000001.1, read on the forward strand.
CTTCCCATAATTGTCGAAAATGTATAGTGTAGCCGGAATTCCCTTGTTTTGGGCAAAGGTAAACTCCATTTGTGGGTCTAATTCAGATACAAAGGTTGGAATGATATCAAATGCAATTCCATTACATGGGCCATCTGTCCAATAAAATACCCCATTTTGATATTGCGCACTGCATGGGTTTCTATATGTTATTCCATTGCAGCCGCAAACTGGCTGATACTCTTTATTACAATTAAAGCCAGGTGAAGCTAAATTTGGGTCAGAACAAACCTGCGCATTCACATTTAAGTGAGCAAAAACTGTTAGTATAGTTAAAAAATACAGCAATTTCATTCTTCAATATTTTCGTGTGCAGGCCAAGAAAAATAAAATTTGGCTCCTTTTCCTTTTTCTGATTCTATCCAAACCTTGCCTCCTTTGTCTTCTACCATTTTCTTTACAATGGCTAAGCCCACCCCTGTACTTTCGAAAGTGTCCCTTGCTTGAAGTGTCTGAAAAATAACAAATACTTTCTCATGAAATTCCTTTTCGATGCCAGGTCCATTATCTGCTACACAAAAGTGATAAAATGCATCTTTTTGCTCACAGCTAATATGAATGGTTGGTTCAGGATTATTATTGTACTTAATAGCATTACTTATATAATTTGAAATTACTTGCTCAAATGCTATTTTTTCTGAAGTGAGCGTAGGCAGTTCTTCTTGTATAGAGATAGTAAATTTTTCTGGAGCACTTAAATTTGAAACAATTTCTTGTATGGTATCCTTGGTAGAAAAAGTCTGCGGCTGGTGTTTAATCCTGCCTGCCCTTGAGTATTGAAGAATGCCATCTATTAATCCTTCCATTCTTTTAACACGCTTTCGCATTAAATCTAGGTTGGTTTTAGTTTCTCCTTCTAATTGTCCGCCAATATCTTCTTCTATCCACATGCTTAAGTTGTTGATGCCTCTTAATGGGGCTTTTAAGTCATGCGACACTACATAGGCAAATTGGTCTAACTCTTTGTTCTTTTTTTCTAACTCCTCAGTATATTGTAGAAGCAATCTGCTGGCTTCTTTTTCTTTTGTAATATCTTGGAATATCCCTCTAATGGCGACTATTTTTTCGTTTTCTGAGTATGGAATTCCTTTTATTTTTACGTCGATGATAAGTCCTTTTTGTGTTTTTAGCTGCGCTTCCAATTCAAAAGATTCGTGTTTTTCTATGGCATTAAAAAATGCCTGAATAACAGGTTCTCTTGTTTGTGCCGTAAACATACTATAGGTTTCATTAAGACTGGGCTGAACGGGTTCATCAAACTCACAGATGTTAAACATTTCTTTAGACCACAATATTTTCCTTTCTTTTACATCTATTTCCCAACCGCCAACTCTTGCTATGTGTTGTGCTTCCTCTAAGTCTTGTTGTTGTTTTAGAATTTTTTGTTGTGTTAAAGTATTTTCTGTTACATCATAATTAACCCCAATCATCCTCACTGGCTCGTCTGCTTCGTTTCTAAATGTTTTAGAGAACGCCGATACATATTTTGTTTCACCATTGTCTGAAATAATCCTAAAGAGGTTACTAAAATCTTTTTTATTTCTTAAAGACTCCTGCAAATCTAGGTTTACTCTTTCTGCATCTTCAGGGTGTAAAGTTTTAGAAAATGCCTCGTAATCATTTGTAAATTGATTTGGGTCAACCCCAAAAATTCTATACATAGACTCATCCCAAATGAGTGAATTGTCTTTGATATTCCAATCCCAAATTCCAAGGTTTGCACTTTGTGTGGCTAGTTTAAGTCGCTCTTCACTTTCTCTAGTTTGTTTTTCTGCTGCAATTCTAGAGGTAATATCTATTCCAAATCCTATGATATGTAAAACTTCGTTCTGTTCATCTAGGATAGGGTAAAACCTCCTTAATGTGTAATTGTCTCTGCCCTTGGGATCTTTTAGTTTTTCTTCAAATTCTAGCTGTGATTTACTATTAACAACATTTTCAAACAGTCTTCTTCTCTCCTGTGCAATGGTTAATGGACGCTGATAATACTCACAATATTCAAAATCATCATGCCCCACTAGCCACTCTCTTTTTTCTTTATCTTTTACAGCGGTTTCATTTACAAATAGATATTTGTGATCCTTGTTAAATACCACTACTTCCGAAGGAATTTTATTCAATACAGTTTCATAAAATTCTTTCATGCGTTTTACGGCTTCTTCATTTCTCTTTCTTTCTGTGATATCTCTGATGGCAGCTACAATGTATCCTTTGTCTTCTATACGGATGTATTTTACGCTTGCTTCAACGGGAAAGCTGCTACCATCTTTTCTTTGATTTACGCCTTCTATTAACAATTCTCCTTTAAGTTTTACTTCATTATAGTGTTGTTGCCAATAAGATAAATCAGGGAAGGTTTTTTCCATATCTATGATAGAACTCCCAATCATTTCAGCTTTAGTTTTTCCAAGATTTCTGGTATGACTTTCGTTTACGTAAATAATTTTACCATTATAATCTGCCACAGAAATTGCGTCGCTAATTTGATCCGACATTTTGTTATAAAGTAAAATCTGCTTTTCTCTCTCCTTAAGATCTGTAATGTCTGTAATTACGCCAATTAGGTAGTCTTTTCCGAGATTAGAAAAAATGGTTTTCTTTACTAATAAGGTTTTCTCATCACCATTTAGCATCTTAAATGCCACCTCCCTCATTCTTTCTTCTTTCGACCCAAACTGTTCTTCATCTTGGACGATAAAATCATCCGCATCCTGAGTGTTTAAGAAATCAGAGTCTTTTTTACCTATAATACTTTCTTTAGGGATGCCTGTTAATTTTGAGTAAGCATCATTTACCATTACCCATCGATGGTTTCTGTCTTTAACAAAAAGTGGGCTTGGAATAGAGTCGAGAATTTGATTGAGAAAATTATGCGAATTTTCTATCTCAAGTTGTGCATCTTTTAAACTCGTTATATCTCTTGCTATTGCCTGAATTCCTAGTCTATTGTCGCTGGTTTTAATTAACTGAACATTCTGGCCAACCCAAGCCGTTTTGCCAGATTTTGTAAGAATTGGAAATTCGTAATAGGTAACTTGCTTGAGCTCTACAGCTTGTCTAAAATAAAAACTTTGAACTTTTTGACGATGATTTGGTTCAACCAAATCTAGATAATTCATTTTTAATAGCTCTTGGGTACTAAAGCCTGTAATTTTGGTGGCTATATCATTTACGTAGGTAAAATTACCATCTCCGTCGGTATAGTAAAAGATATCTGTGGCAGATTCTATAAGCAACCTAAACTTTTCTTCATTCTCTTTAATTTGCTTTTCTGCTATTTTTCTTTCAGATATATCAGATTCAATGGCTATAAAGCCAATATGTTTATCTTTCTCGTGAACAGGCGTAATACTTAGCGAAATCCAATAAGACTCGCCCGTTTTGGTATAGTTTAAAATCTCTCCATTATAGGGTTTTACCAATTTTATGGCAGCCGAAATTTCTGCTTTCGTTTTTACATCTGTTTCTGGCCCTTGAAGCAACCTTCCGGGTTTTTTGCCCAATAATTCTTTTACACTATATCCGGTGATTCTTTCAAATCCTTCATTTGCCCAAATGGCAATTCCTTCGGGGTCTGAGATAATGACTGCATTTTGAGTTTTTTGTGCAACAAGCGCAAGCGTTTTTATTTCTTCCTCAATCTTTTTACGTTGCGAAATATCGAACCTGATTGAAAGATATTGATAAGGTTTTCCTGAATCATTTAAGAATGGAATGATCGTAGAATCCACCCAATAAATTTCTCCATTCTTTTTCTTATTACAAACTTCAGATTGCCAAATATTACCTCTTCCAATAGTCTGCCACATTTCTTTCCAAAACTCTTTGGAATGAAATCCGCTATTTACTACATTATGATTTTTACCAATTAACTCGCCTAAACTATATCCAGATAATTGACAGAAATTGTCGTTGGCCATTAAAATCTCGCCTTTTATATCTGTTAGCGATACCAAAGCCGCTGTATCAATGGCATTCTTAAAGTTGCTTAGTTCCTTAAACGACTCTTTTGAACTTAACTCAAGAATTCTTTCTAACTTGTTATAATCTGATTGAAAATGGTTATAACTTTCATCAACGAGTTCAATGAGTTGATTGATTGCTTCTACTTCTGGAGTATTTTCTCCATATAGTTTTTTTAATTGTCGTTTAAGTAATCGATGCATTTATAAATCAGATTTGAGGGCGCCCAAAAGCAAGAGAAGATTATTCGGCAAAAGTAGTAATTGTCATGGTTTGGTTGTGTAATTCACACTTTGCATCAGCAGAAAAGGGTGAAATTTCACCATAAGAATAAAAGCCACACAATGTGGTTTCATCACCCAAAACTTCCCTAACTCCTTCTACTTCTTCTTCTATCATTTGCTTAAGAACAAGTTTTCTTCCGACACAACTAATTAGAACGGCTAAATTGGGTTTTTGGTTTTTAGCTGCTAGCGTGCCTTTTGCTGCTCCCATGGCCCCTTCAATCAAACGATCAAAATTTGCTTTCATTAGTCTTACATAACTTCCTTCGGGTATATCTCCAGCAAATGTTAGGGATTGCGAAGTTTCGTCCACCGCTAAAATAGTTCTTACCACGGGTTCACTATCTCTTTCTGTTCTTAAATTTAGTGGAAACAACAATCCCGAGGCCGGTAAATCCTTTGCATGCTCTCCCAAGAATGATTTGTAGAGATCAAGGGCAGGTTTTCCATCTAACTCATATAAGACGTTACTTTTAGATTTTGTTACAAGTCTTTCTACCCCAAAACTATCCCAACCTCCTAGGCTTCCATAAGAAACTTGTAATTCAGTTCCATAAAAACCAATTGCTGATACAGCCTTGTTTTTAGGCTTTCCTTTATCACTAAGAATGTACGTTTCGTTAAAGTCAGCGCCATCACCTGCTAATCCGCCAGTAGCACTAACATTTGTTGGTAGCACGGCTCTTAAACCTCTTACCAATTCTGAGCCATTGATGTTTAATCCTTCGCTCATTACAAATACATGTTTAAGATTTTCTTTTGGTAATTTTTCGATTAGTTTTTTACCCGCCTCATAGCTTTCACTGCTTTCTTTTACTTCTTCGCATACATAAACCAGTTTGGTTTTTTCAAAACCTACCAAGGTGGCAATAATGGTGTCGTCGAGCACATTGGTTGAAAGAATTTCACCAGAAGATGTACCTCCAATAAAAATGGCATCCGGGTACTTTTCGTGCAGGGTTTTAATGGCTTCTCCAGCTTTAATAAGTTGGGTTGACCCAAAAGCAAAGATAAGGTTAGGTGTAAATTCTTCTGATGTGTTTTCAGGTTTCCAACCCTCTTGAGGAGTGTATTTTAATTGTGTTGTTTTCATAGTTAAGTTGTTTCGTTAAAGCAAGATAGTTTTTCAAATTATAATTGTCAATTAAATTCATGATATTACCACCGAAATGGAAAACAAGTTAATTTACATTGTAAGGCACGGAGAAACAGATTTTAACAAGATGGGCATTGTACAAGGCAGTGGAGTGGATATGGAGCTCAATGAAAGGGGGCATCAGCAAGCTGCCGCATTCTATAAAATGTATAAAGAAATTCGGTTCAAACATATTTATACCTCTAAATTGATAAGAACACAGCAAAGCGTGCTGCCTTTTATTGAAGCTGGATTTAAATACTCTACCCATTCCGAATTAAATGAAATTAGTTGGGGAATTTATGAAGGTAAAATGCAATCCGAAGAGGAGCGAAAGCAATATTGGAGTGTAGTAAATCAATGGAATGCTGGAAATTACCATGCAAAATTGGAGCAAGGAGAAAGCGCAATTGAAATGCAAACTCGACAACTCCCGATGGTACATAAATTAAAATCGGATCCATCAGATTGCATCTTGGTTTGCATGCATGGGAGGGCAATGAAAAGCCTGCTATGCACATTGCTTAGCAGGCCTTTATCCGAAATGGACAATTTTCAGCATAGTAACCTATGCCTATATTTATTAGAATATGTTGAAGGTAAGTTTAATCTTCTTCGCGAGAATGATATCACCCACCTTTTAGCGCAATAATTCTCTAGAAATTACAATTCTGTTAACTTCGCTTGTTCCCTCATATATTTGAGTGATTTTGGCATCTCTCATAAGCCTTTCTACATGGTACTCTTTCACATAACCATAACCACCATGTATTTGAACAGCCTCTGTGGTAACCCACATAGCAGTTTCGGAAGCAAACACTTTAGCCATCGAGCTCATTAAACCATAATCTTGACCAGCATCTTTTAGTGCAGCCGCTTTCACAACCAATAGTCTCGCTGCCTCTATTTGAGTAGCCATATCGGCTAATTTAAATTGAATGGCTTGATGATGCATGATTTCTTTACCAAACGCCTTTCTTTCTTTAGAATATTTTAGCGCTAATTCGTAGGCACCACTAGCTATACCTAATGCTTGAGCTGCAATACCAATTCTACCGCCGGCTAATACTTTCATGGCAAACTTAAAACCAAAACCGTCTTCACCAATTCTGTTTTCTTTTGGAACTTTTACATCTTGAAACATGATGCTATGCGTATCGCTTCCACGGATACCCATTTTATCTTCCTTTTTACCTACCACTACACCTGGCCAGTTTTTTTCTACAATAAAGGCATTAATTCCCTTATGTCCTTTTTCGATGTCTGTTTGGGCAATTACTAAATAATAGGTACCAGAATTACCATTTGTAATCCAGTTTTTTGTTCCGTTTAATAGGTAGTGATCACCTTTATCAATGGCGGTTGTTCTCTGTGAAGTAGCATCCGAACCTGCTTCAGGTTCTGATAATAAAAATGCTCCATGCACCTGACCGCTTGCCAATGGAACTAAATATTTTTGTTTTTGCTCTTCGCTACCATATGCTTCTAAACCCCAACAAACCAATGAGTTGTTTACAGAAACTACTACAGAGGCAGAGGCATCAATTTTAGAAAGTTCTTCCATGGCCAAAACGTATGAAATAGTATCCATACCAGAACCACCATATTTAGGGTCTACCATCATTCCAAGAAATCCTAATTCTCCCAACTTTTTAATTTGTTCGTAAGGAAATTCTTGGTTAGTGTCTCTCTCGATCACTCCTGGTAAAAGTTCTGTTTGTGCAAAGTCTCTAGCCGCTTGCTGAACATTTAAATGCTCTTCTGTGTAATCAAAATTCATATACCTATTATTTAATGACGAATATAATGTTTGCGATTAATTTATTATTAACTAGCCTTCTTTAATTTTCTTTTCTATGTTACTAGTAGAGTAACCTGGTATAAAGTCAATTGTTTTTACGCACCCACCCCCACCAACAACTATATCGTAGCCAACAATTTGCTCTGGCTGGTAGTCGCTTCCTTTCACTAAAATGTCGGGTTGAACCAAACGAATAAGCTCAAGAGGTGTAGGTTCTGAAAATAGAATTACGCCATCCACAAAACTTAATGATGCCATAATTTTTAATCTAGAATTTTCATCTTGTATAGGCCTATGTGGTCCTTTTAGGTTGCTTACCGAGGAATCTGTATTTAGGCCAACAATTAACTTATCACCTAAATCTGCTGCCTTTGCTAGATAATCAACATGACCAAGATGTAAGATATCAAAGCACCCATTGGTAAATACTATTTTCTTACCTTCTTTCTTCCAAGAAGACACTGCTTTTTCTAGGGAATCTGGCGTTAAAATTTTAGCTGATATTTGATTGTATTTGTTCATCTTTCCCCTTTTTCATGTAAATGATCACAGAAATAATGATACCTAAAGCAATGAGCAACACCATTTGGGCACCATGCACCAATGTTGCATAGGCAATGCCATCCTCTTTTGCTACACCAAAAAGCAGTAAGCTCTGCATCACAAAAAAATGGTATGTGCCAGCACCTGCTCCAGGAGCAGGTAAAACAATACCTATGGTGCCAATAACAAATACGGTTAAACAATCAGAAAAACCTAAGGATGCGGTGGCTTCCATAGAGAACATGCAGAAATACATCATCAGAATGTAGCATGACCAAATAAGAATAGATAACAAAACAAACAGCATAGGTTTTTTCAAATGCCTAATGCTTAATAATCCGTCTGCAAATCCTTGTAACAATGAAACAATTCTAATAAAAAGAGGCATTTGCAAGAGTTTCTTCCTAAGTATAAAAATGGCAACAGATGCTGCTGCCAACCCACCTAGGATCACATATTTTACATTGCTGCCAGTTGAACTTGTTGTATTACTATTGTTGCTGGCATTTTGAATAAAACCAACGATTAAATCAAATTGAATGAGGAAAATTAATCCAATAATTAAAAGGAGTATGGCCATATCTACCAATCTCTCTGTGACCACTGAGCCAAGGCCTTTCTCTACTGGAACCCCATCTGTTTTGTTTAACGAGGCACACCTGCTCACTTCCCCTGCTCTAGGGATAAAATAATTCATCATGTAGCCAATAATTACAGCATAAAAACTGTTTTTGTTGCTTACCTTGTAGTTCATGGCGTCATAAAGAAGGATTGCTCTATATCCTCTAAGCCAATGGCTTAATAATGATACCAACATGCCTATTCCTAACCAAAGCCAGTTAGCATGAGAAATTTTTAGGAGTAAATCGTTCCAATCTGTTCCCTTAAAGGCAAAGTAAATAAAGAATCCGCCAACCAAAAGGATAATGGCAAATTGGATGACTTTTTTTAATTGACTGCTCAATTGGTGAGTTTATTATTAGGGTCTGGATAGATGGCAATAGGCTTGTAGCTTTTAGCAGCTTCAAATTCCATCAAACAGTATGAAATAACAATAACATAATCGCCCACTGCGGCTTTTCTGGCTGCAGGTCCATTAAGGCAAATCATTCCACTTCCGCGTTCACCTTTGATGATGTAGGTTTCGAAACGTTCGCCATTATTGATGTTTACAACCTGAACCTTTTCATTTTCAATCATATTTGCGGCATCCATCAAGTCTTCGTCGATGGTAATGCTTCCAACATAATGTAGTTCGGTTTGGGTAATTTTAGCCCTGTGTATCTTAGATTTTAGTAATTGAATCTGCATAATTGAAATAGCGGGTCAAAGGTAGGTATTTTAGCCAAACCTCAAAATTTCATCATGCTTGTTTATTTGGAAGCACTTCCCAGCTATGGTCACCTAATAGTTTTACAGAGGCCACATGCTTGCCCAATGTCTTGCTTTTTCCCCATTCTGCTGGGCCAATCAAAGAGAGTTTATAGTAATCGTCTTTTTCATATAAATGGTACCATTGGCCAATAACGGGCTGAAACTTGAAATCAGACTCGTAGATTTTTTCTGAGATTTTTAACCTGCCCTCAATTTCGCGCACCTGTTCCATGATTAAATCGGCTTGTTTCTTTAACATGGCAATTTCTTGAGACGCATAGTGGTGCATGGCTTCTACTGCGTTTGCCTTGATTTTATTTTTATCTTCTACCTTAATAACTGGTGAACCAATACTTAATGGTATAGGAGATAAGTTTGCTGGCCCAACATAACTGCCATCTTCATTTACGAGATTTTCCGAATTATTCATATCTAAGAATAACTTATTTTATGGTGCATAGTTTTAAATTTGGTTCAAACCGAAATATAATTGAATAAAATTCAATTCAGACATTCATAAACAATTAACTTTGTGAAGTGTTACCTATACAATAATAAACAATGAAACTTACTGTAGAAATAGACGATAATTCTGGATTTTGCTTTGGAGTTGTTTTTGCCATCCAAATGGCAGAAGATATTTTAGATGAAGAAGGCGAATTAAGTTGTTTAGGAGATATCGTGCACAATGATGAAGAAGTGGCTAGACTAAAAGCCAAAGGCCTTAAAATTATTAATCACGAAGAGTTTAAAAATCTAAAAGACACAAAGGTGTTAATTAGAGCACATGGTGAGCCCCCGGAAACTTATCAGTTGGCACTAGAGAATAATATTGAGTTGGTAGATGCCTCATGTCCAGTGGTTTTAAAATTGCAGCACAGAGTGAGAGAAGCCCATAACAAAGATGAAAAAATCTTGATATATGGTAAACACGGCCACGCTGAAGTAAAAGGACTTTTGGGTCAAACCAACGGCCAAGCCACCGTTATTGAGCAGTTTGATGAGCTTGACAGAATAGAGCTGCCTGAGAAAATTCAATTGTTTAGTCAAACTACTAAAAGAACCAAAAACTTATTTGCCCTTAAAGAAAAACTAGAGGGTAAAGGCATTCAGGTTGATTTTAATGACACCTTATGCAGACAAGTGAGTAATAGGGACATTCAACTACGTGATTTTGCAAAAAAATTCGATAAGATAGTTTTTGTGGCAGGTCTAAAATCTTCTAATGGCAAGGTTTTACATGATGTTTGTAAGGATAATAATCCAAACACTTTTTTTGTGAGCAGTAAGGATGAAATAAAAGCAGAGTGGTTTAAAGAAAATGATACCGTTGGAATCTGCGGTGCAACCAGCACGCCCCAATGGCAAATGGAAGAAGTTCGTGAAGCAATTTTAAGTTTATAATAATGAAGAAATATTTTTTTTCGGTTTTGTTTCTGGCATTTGCCGGAGTTTTAGTTTATAGTTTTACAGCCGCAAGAGGTAAGAAGGCTACGCTTGATAGTAAGTTAGCGGGTAAAAAGTTTCATGATTTTAGCATTAAGAGCCTGGATGGTTCTAAAACCATGCAAATGGCAGATTTTAAAGGCAAATATGTGCTTTGTGTAAATGTTGCCAGTGAGTGTGGGTATACTCCTCAGTATGCAGGTTTGCAAAAGCTTTCGGAGCAGTTTAAAGATAAGTTGGTGATTATAGGTTTCCCATGTAATCAATTTATGGGTCAAGAACCAGGCACTGCTACAGATATTCAATCATTTTGTACCAAAAACTATGGCGTTACTTTTCCGCTTACAGAGAAAATTGACGTAAAAGGTGGCAATCAACATGCTATTTATCAATGGCTAACTGCCAAAGAATTAAATGGGGTAAGTGATGCTACCATTAAATGGAATTTTAACAAGATTTTGGTTGACCCTAATGGCAACTGGGTGAAATACTTTGGTTCTTCGGTAGATCCGTTAAGTTCTGAAATCAGTTCGTTAATTAAATAGTTTTAGGCACCCCTAAAGTTCGAAAGATTAAACTTTAGTCCAAAGAATAGGTCTAATCCTTTGATATTTCTTAACCCAATCAGTTCAAAAATATGATTGGTTCCCATAAAAAATGGTCCTGATTTAAAGGCAAAACCAACACTTGGTGTTTGGTATTCAATTAAATTAATGGGTATATAAATGCCACCTTTATCTTTTTCTCTTCTGATAGTTGCGCTGAAGATATTGGTGGCTTTCATATAAAAATCTGTTGGCATAGGAATTCTTTGCGTATTGGCGAAATTTACATACCAATTATTTTTTAAGGCAATATCTAAGGTAAGATTTAATCTAGCGGCTGTATATTGAGTGATGCTGTTGCTTTGAATATGGGTGGTGCTTGGATTTCCGGCGAAATCAAAAATTAAAGCTCTTTCTAAGGCAAATACGCCCTTGTAGAAAGATTGGTCTAGATTTTTTGAAACTCCTTCCGCATTGATAAATGTATTAGTAGAAGTTTGTTCATTGAATCTGATAAAACCAATATCCATTAGAGAAATCCCAAAGCGCCATTTATATTCTTGATATTCTCTTACACGGCCTAAGTTTCTGATGTTAGGGCAAACAGTAGTTCTCGTAGGTCTACCTTTCTTCTTTTTAGTAAGCGTATACCCAATGTCAAAAGCAAATCCATTACCTCTACCAGCCATTAACTCACCAATATCAGAAGTCTTGGTGGCTGCATAATTAAAGTTAAAGTCTGAATTTCTAAAATAGATGCTCGAGTCTCCAATGAATGACCATTTAGAGCTATTATTATCTTGGAAAATAATAGAGTTTATTCCATTTAAATAGTGCAGATTAATACCAAATCTATGGTTGTACCTTAAATTCTCTTTCAGTTTAAAAGAGTAGTTAAAGGCGATATCAGTATAAACCATAGTGTTGGATGACACTCTATTAAGGTTAGTTTCTTTGCCGATTAAATCATCTGAGTTTGCGCCTTTTAGCAGAAATAATGCCATTTCTCTTGGTAGTCTAACCGTATTTGAACCAGCTTTAAACGCTGTTGTTAGCCCAAACGAATGATTGTTAAAGTTGATTAAGAAAGAAGGGCCATAGATGGCCGCATCGGCAAAGATGTAATTACTGGTTTTTAGGTCTCTTCTGATGTTATAAATTCTATCAAACTTTTCGTTGATAGATTCGCCATTAGTTGATTTACCAGTGATAGAGCTAACAATATTTGGATTTACATAGCTTGTGATGGGTTTTGGGTCTAGATAAAATCCATTATTTAGGATATTCATAGAAAAAGAGAACACCAATAGATCGGTGCCACCACTAAGGTGATTGGTAAACGCAGGATTTACTGTTGTGCCTATTACGCCTGCATGTTTACCAGTAGGAATTCCTCCAATAAATTGAGCTTTAAGCTGAAATGAAACAACAAAAAGAATGGTCAAAAATATAAGTAGCTTTTTCATCAATTTTCTATGGGTATATTTTTGTTTCATTTTTATGCTGCATGCGCAATACTTGCAATACTAAGTTTACAATTCGATTTTTCAATTACTTCTCTCACACAGCTTTCAATGGTGGCGCCTGTGGTAATTACATCGTCTACCAATAAAAGGTGCTTATTATTTAAATAGTTAGGGTTTTTCACGCCAAAAATTTCTTTCACATTATCCCAACGTTCGGAACGCGACTTTTGTGTTTGAGTTTGTGTATTTTTTCTTCTAAAAAGTTGAGCGCTTAAATCTTCAATTTGCAAAGATTGGCATAGTCCAGTGGCAAAAGCTTGACTTTGATTGTATCCCCGTTTCTTTAGTTTGATAGGGTGAAGCGGTATGGCAATAACTCCTTCTATGCCATTTATGGCTTGAGTGGCTTTTAAGCGTTCTCCATACAAACTTCCTAAATAAACGGCCAAATCTTCGTTTCCTTTGTATTTTAACTCATGTAAAATCTTTTGGGTGATGCCTCGTTGATTAAAGTATAAAAATGAGAAGGCTCTTTCAAATGGCACCTTCCCCCACAGCGACTTTTCAACGCCATTGTCTTGTTGCAAATGATATTGTGTTTCTGGCAATTCTAGCTGGCAATAGATGCACAAATGCTTTTCCCCTGTTACCAAAGATTGGTTACAGTTAAGACACAAATTGGGGAAAATCAATTGTAAAATGGATTCCAACATCAACCCGCAATTTACGAAGATATAGGGATTATTCACTTAAATTTTACTTAATAACTCCTATAAGTAGTAATTTAGCATGAAAGGTTTGACAGGCCTAACACACTTAAAATTAGTGATTATATGTTGTTCCTTTCGTATATTCGATTCATCCAATCAATAAAAATTTCCCTATGAAGCAGCAATTTTTTGACACCAAAATAGTAAATATTATCGAGGAAACGGCTAATACCAAGCGCTATTATTTTGAGGTAATTTCTGCCGAAAAATTTGAATTTAAAGCAGGTCAGTTCGTAATGCTTCAATTAGAAATAGATTCCAAAGTGCCTTATCGCTCGTATAGTATAGCTTCGAGCCCAAGCCAAAGCAATCAGTTTGAGCTTATTATTGTGTTAAATCCTCCTGGGGCTGGAACACCCTTTATTTGGGATAATTTTGAGGTTGGCAGTATTGTAAAGTGCGCAGGTCCTCTAGGAAAATTTGTTTTGCCCGACCAGATAGACCATGATCTTTGTTTTATCAGCACAGGTACTGGTATTGCTCCGTTGCGCAGCATGTTAGGGTACATCCTAGAACATCAAATACCGCATCATAGGATATATTTTATCTTTGGTGCTAGAACAAAAAACGATCTTCTATATTACGATGAGTTAATTGAAATAGAAAAAAACCAAAAGTCGTTTCATTTTATCCCGGTTTTATCTAGAGAAACTCCAGAAACTTGGTCTGGGCGAATAGGATATGTGCATCAGGTGTATGAAGAAGTTTTTGCAAATAAACGTGCAGCGCATTTTTTTATTTGTGGATGGAGTGCCATGCTTAAAGAAGCTAGAGAAAAACTTGCTTTAATGGGTTATCAGAAAGAACATATACATTTTGAGCGGTACGATTAAGTATTTTTCTTAATTTCGCATCAGTACATGTTAAAACAAGGCTTACAGCAAACCCAAACCCAGAAGCTCTCTCCTCAGCAAATTCAGTTTATTAAACTGTTGCAGTTAAATTCTGTTGACATTCTTCAACGGATAGATCAGGAATTGATAGAAAATCCTGCACTATTAAAAGCAGATGATACCGATGCTGCGCCAGGTGAAACCGACCCCATTAGCGAATCGGAACTTGCCACTACTGACGAAGGGGCTGATCTTAATGTCAATGATTATCTGGCAGAAGAGAGCTTTGATGTGAAAGAGTATGTAAATGATGAGTACGATCCAGAAGGCTTTCACTTGAGTGACGAAGGAGATGAAGAACGCAAAGAGAGGCCTATCGTTGAATCTCATTCTTTTCATGAGGAATTGATGGAGCAGTTTAGTGCTATTGCCGAGAATGAAAAGGAGCTTACCATTGGTAACCAAATCATTGGATCTATAGACGATGATGGCTATTTGCGCAGGCCTTTAACTGCCATTGCCAATGATTTAGCTTTTTCTATGAATGTAGATACTACTTTAGATGAATTAGCAAAAGTCTTGGTTAAGATTCAAAACCTTGATCCTGCCGGAATTGGCGCAACTTCTCTCCAAGAGTGTTTATTACTTCAGCTCAAAAGAAAGGATCAAAAAAATCAAAATGTTAAGCTGGCAACCATCATTTTATCTGATTACTTTGATGATTTCACCAAGAAACATTACGAAAAACTTTCTCGACAACTTAAAATTTCGGATGAGGAGCTTAAGTTGTGCATTCAGGTGATCACTAAGCTAAACCCAAAACCAGGTGAGTCAATTGATACATCTGCCACTCAATATATCACTCCCGACTTTGTGCTTATTGAGGAAGCAGACAAATTGGTGGTTCACCTCAACTCAAGAAATGCGCCCGACTTAAGAATTAGCAGAAGCTATTTAGAAACCCTAAAAGGCTTCGATGAGGCGAAAGCACCTACTAGAGAGCAAAAGGAAACTGCTCAATTTATTAAGCAAAAACTGGATGGTGCCAGATGGTTTATTGATAGTATTAGGCAAAGACATCAAACTTTGTTGGGTACCATGAATGCCATTCTTAAATTTCAATATAAGTTTTTTGAAGAGGGCGATGAAACTTTTTTACGCCCTATGATTTTAAAAGACATTGCCGAAATAACTGGTTTAGATATTTCAACCATTAGTAGGGTGGCAAATAGCAAATATGTTCAAACTTCTTATGGTACATTTCCTCTGAAATTTTTCTTTAGTGAAGGTATTCAAACCGATGATGGGGAAGAAGTAAGTAGCCGAGAAGTAAAGAAAATATTAAAGGATGCAATTGAGGCTGAAGACAAATCAAAACCTTTACCAGATGAAAGGTTGATGGATATCTTAAAAGAAAAGGGATACAATATTGCAAGAAGAACAGTGGCAAAATATAGGGAGCAAATGAACATTCCTGTGGCCCGTTTAAGAAAAGAGATCTAACCTTTGTGGGGTTAGACCTCCTTCACCTAAATATTAGCCTATTTTCCTGCCAAAATAGACTAATAGATAAGCACTTTATTTGATGTATTCGTAAGATTTTTTTGGGTCGTAGTTTGACCCAATCATTTTTTTGAATTTAACACGGTATAGTCTAGTTTTGATTATATTTAATAGGCTTTCACCATATTTAGTAAGCAGGATGCCAACTGCTAATCCAAAAGTTGAGATGATGTAAAACGCATCAAATGATACCTGAGAAATTTGGTTCAACCCGAATAAAAGTACAGAAGCCAACATTACTAAGTATAAGGGAGGTCGCAGATAGTTAAGCCCAAATACAATCTTATCTAAATTTGGCTTTTTAAGGCCTGCAAACAAAAGATTGATACCTAAGCCAAGGTTATACAAATACATTTTTAATTCGAACTTTTTCTTTGCATTTAGGGCTTTAGTATCTAGTGTTTTGGCAAAAACTCTAGCCTCAGAGTCGTAATCTATTTTCACAGAGTTTAATATGATTTGGGCTTGTAATAACTTGTCATTTACCCCAACCATATTAAAATCAATTTCGTCATAGATGCTTTTATCAAGCATAAATCCTTGACCCCAAATGCTAGCCGAAATTCCTACAGAACTTGGAACTTCTCTATCAAGTGAGTCTAAAAATATTCTGGCAATTTTTTGATAATTTATTAAGCTTTCATTGTTGCCATTTACTATCACTTGCGATTGAACCGCCAATTTTCCTTTAAGTAAATTCAGGTTCATTTTAGCAAGATAATCTCTACTTAAACTGGTTTGAGCATGTAAAGCTATGATTGCTTTTGGCTCAGAAATAAAATGTGATTTAGCAGTTTCTAGCAGATTAAGACCTGTTTCGTCGTTTGACTGTAAGCTGATTATCTTAATTTGTGGCAAATGATTTGATAATACGATGGCTTGTTTAACAAAAAAGTACGCACTGTAATTTTTGTATTGTTGCAGCTGGAGCTCTTGCACCCTTGCCAATATGTCGTTTTCATTAGCAGTATCAAAAAACACGATGGCTAATGGGTTTTCAAAAATTTCATTTAGCGAACTTTGCTTAGCAACATCTTCTGCAGCAACATTCTTAAACAGATAGGCAGCTATCAAAAACAACATCGAAATGATATAGGCTGCTAAAATAAGCTCGGCAAATAAAATACATACAAAGGCCATCCGCAGTTAATTTAGGTGTTTTCAAATCACACAAATCCCTTTCCGATGACAAATATATGCTGATAAATGGTTATAAATCTTATTTAGATGGCAAGACATAATCCTCTTTCCATCTAACTAACACATTTTCAGGCTAAAAATTATTTTTTTAGCGGCGAATTAAATTGTAAAAAGACTATTTAAACAGTAAATATTTTATTTAAGTGGATGTAAAAAGAGTTTAAATCACATCCTCAAGGAGTGTTCTAAAAGCTACAAATTTACCCTCAAATAATTTCTTGGTTTCTGCTTGAAGTGCTGGTGCGTATTTGCTTTGATATTCTTCGTACATGTCCATGTTTTCGCATACATATTGTATGGCATATGTCTTGCCAGTCTCATCTTCTTGCCGGCTAATTAAGCGAAGCATTTTATATTCACGGAACATTTGGGTTGCCATCACTTGAGGTAAATGTTCCTTCTTCATCCAATTCAACCATTGGTCGTGTACCTCGTCTTCTACATTAATTGTTACGTTATAAATTATCATCATTAATTAATTTGATCACCTCGTAGTTGTCTAAATTGCTTCACACAATCATTCAAGAAAAAGCTACCAGGGTATTGTTCAATAAATTTTTCGTAGTTCTTTAGTGCCTCTTGTTTTAGGTTTAATTTATTTTGTTGAACCCAAGCCAAATTATACAGTGCATTGTCTCCTAATATATCATCGCCATAGTTTTCAAATACCTTTTGAAACATTCGCACAGCCTCATCATGGTCTTTTTGTTTGAGTGCAATTTCTGCTTTTTTATAATAAATGTCATCCATCAATTTAGATTTAGGATGCAGGGTAATCAAACTATCTAGAATTTGCAGGGCCACTATAAAATTATTTTGAGCAAAATTTAAATCGGCTTTAGCGAACATTAAAAGGGGGTCTATTTCTAGGCTATCGATGGTGTTGTCTTGAATGAGTAAACTTAACTCAATTGCGTTATTAGAAATGAGTTGGGTGGTGGCAGTTTTTAACACATCTAATTGGGCTTTTGCCCAATCAAATTCGCCTAAATAATAACTCAATTTGGCATTCCTAAATTTTGCCTCTTGCCCGATAGGCTCTTCCAGAAATTCTTTATCAACTTGGCCGTAAAGTAACATTGATTCCCAAACCTCATTTTTAAGAATATAAAGGTCGCCCAACTCTAATTTAACTTGAGCTTGCAAGTATTTATCCAATCGTGGCATTTTTAATAAGGTCTCATAATTTATTATGGCGTCTTCATATTTATTTAAATAGAATGCTTGCAAGTTTGCCAATTGTTTGATTACAGGTGCATTAATCGGATTTATGCCATATTCTAATAAGTTTTGTTTAAACTCATTTTCTAAAATAATAAGATCTTCTTTGGTATAATTTCCCTGAATAAGCTTTCTTGTTCTTGATTCTAATTCGTTAGTTCTAGCAAAATTGTAATAGGGTTTATCTTTTCCTTGGGCTTGAATTTGCTTATAAATATTAATAGCAGCATCATATTTTTGATTATTGCTGGCCATCAACCCTAACTCTAACAAACGTCTGCCTTCTTCTTTGTTTTTTTTGTCTAAGGCTTTGGCATAAATTGAGGCAAGTTCATATTCATTTTTCTGAACATGCATCCAAATGAGTAGTTCTTGAAAGCAGTATTTATCTGGAAATTGCTTGGTTTTTTTGGTTAGTGCAGTTTTCAGCATTTCAAATTCTTCATTTGATTCGAGGGTATTCTGAAACATACCTTCTATCTCTTCCAGCAATTGTTCGTTTGGCACTAAAGATTGCAGAGCCTCTTCAATAAAATTACGCTTATCGCCTAATTCTAGGTAGAGCCCTGATAGCTCAGAAGCGTACAATGAATTATTATCTAAGGCTTTTCTGCTGTTTAGATAAGCTTCAACAGCATAAGAAATTAGACCCCGCTTTTCAAAAGCTTTTGCCAATTCAAAGACTTTTGATTCTAATGGTGGCATGCCTTGAATGAGTTTATTAAAGACTGTATTTGCCTTATCAGCTTGATTTTGAATTTTTAATAAATAGCCTTCATCTACTAAGTAGAAGTAATTTCCTTCAAATTTTTTTGCTTGTTTTTTTGCCAATTTCTGAGCCGAATTCAGGTCATTTAAACCTATGTAAGATTTGAGCAAGTTGTCATAAAGATACATCGACCTTGGGTTGTTGGCTAGCAACTTCTCATACTTGTCTGCTGCCTTTTCATATTCTTTAGCGGCTAAAAATTGAGCAGCTAATTCTTCGTCTGCTTTTTGGGCATGGCTTAGAGAGGCGCTGCAGAAAATGAAAAGTATTAAAAGTAGTTTTTGGCACATATCAGATTGAACAAATTTAGCTATAATTTAGATTAGATTATCTTAGGATACTTTTTTAGGTGATTTTACGCTTCTTTGTAATAAATATTATAATTTCTGTGAGTACAATTAAAAAACTGGTAAGTGATACTGCGGTGTATGGTCTTAGCAGCATTGTGGGTAGACTGATTAATTATTTGTTGGTACCATTACTTACTAGAGTTTTTACTCAGGCCGAATATGGCGCCAATGCAGAGTTTTATGGTTATATTTCTTTTTTAAATATATTATTAGCTCATGGCATGGAGACCGCATTTTTTAGGTTTTCACAAGAGCAAAAACCCCAACAGGTTTTTGCCAATGCCTTTATCTCTGTGTTAAGCGTTTCTACTTTATTTGGTTTATTCATTTTGTTCTTTAGTGGCCAAATTTCTAAATGGATTGGATATGAAAATCATCCAGAATTTATTTGGTATTCTGCAGGCATATTAATTTTTGATGCCTTATCAGCTATTCCATTTGCCTTGCTAAGGCATCAAAATAAGGCTTTAAAGTTTGCCATTATTAAAAATGTGAACATACTTCTAAATATTTTGGCCACACTCTATTTATTAATGGCTGGCCCTTACTTCATGGAACATTCTCAAATTAGTTTGCCATTTTGGAGAGAAAATTTGGGCATTAATGCAGTATTTATAGCCAATTTGGTGGCAAGTATTGTTACCTTTTTGCTTTTACTTAAAGAGGTGCGTTGGGTTAGTATAGGGTTTGATCCAACACTTTGGCGAAGGATGATTTCTTATGCAAATCCAATGATTTGGGTTGGCCTTGCAGGCATGGTAAACGAAACGTTAGATAGGGTAATTTTAAAATATGTTTGGCCTAATTTAAATGAAGCCGTAGAAATGAATGGCGTTTATGCTGCAAATTATAAGTTATCCATCATCATCACCTTGTTTATTCAAGCCTATAAATATGCTGCAGAACCCTTCTTTTTTGCTCATGCCAAACAAACAACTAAAACCGATCTTTATGCACAGGTGATGAATTATTTTGCCTGGTTATGCATGTTTATTTTCTTGGTGGTGATGTTGTTTATAGACTACTTTAAAGTTTTTATTGGGCCCGAGTTTCATGAAGGATTGGGCGTTGTGCCTATTTTGCTTTGGGCTAACATTTTTCTTGGCATGTATTATAATGTATCTATTTGGTATAAACTTACAGATCAAACCCAGAAGGGGGCACAGATATCTATTTATGGGGCCATAATTACCATTACCCTCAATTTAATTCTTATTCCTTTTTATGGATTTATGGGTTGTGCCATCACTACGTTGGTATGTTATTTTTTTATGTTAGTGTTAGGCTATTGGTGGGGTCAGAAATATTATCCCATTCCATATCAGCTGAATAGAATTCTAACTTATACACTTGTTTCTTTGTCGCTTTATTTTTTGGTTCAAACCGAAAGCTTGCAATTTGATACCCAACCATTGTATTATTTTTCTATTAGATTTTTGTTTCTTAGTATATTTATATTCTTGGGATTTTGGTTAGAGCGTGGCTCAATAAAAACTTTATTAGTAAAAAAGTAAACATGAACGTAAAAGTTATAAATTTATCTGATAATTCTTTGCCTGAGTACCAAACGCCCTCTGCTGCTGGCTTAGATGTATGTGCCTTTTTAGCAGAGTCTGTTTTAATTAAACCAATGGAAAGGTTGCTTATTCCAACAGGTTTGTATTTAGAAATTCCAGATGGATATGAAGTTCAAATTAGGCCGCGTAGCGGATTAGCACTAAAACATGGAATTACTGTCTTAAACAGCCCTGGAACCATTGATGCTGATTATAGAGGCGAAGTGAAGGTATTGTTAATTAATTTAGGTTCTGAAACCTTTGAGATAAAGTCGGGGGAGCGGATAGCTCAAATGATTTTGGCTAAGCACGAGACACTTCAATGGCAGGCTGTTACAGAACTAGCTAGCTCTAAAAGGGGTGCTGGAGGATATGGCAGTACGGGCAAATAATTAATCCCTATGAGGTTTTGAAATTTTAGTGCTTTATATTAGGTTGCGAAAAATCTAGATTTAAGATGAAAATTATAGTACCTATGGCAGGTATGGGAAAGCGTATGAGACCCCATACTTTAACTGTACCAAAACCCTTAATTCCGGTTGCCGGAAAACCAATTGTACAAAAGATCATCGAAGACCTTGAAAAGGTCTGCGGAACAGGCATCGAAGAGGTGGCCTATATTATCGGACCCACTTTTGGAGAAGCAGTAGAGAAGCAATTGGTTTCGGTTGCAGAAAAATTAGGGGCTAAGGGTAGTATTTATTACCAACATGAGCCTCTAGGAACTGCCCATGCCATTATGTGTGCCAAAGAGAGTTTAGATGGAAATGTGCTAGTAGTTTTTGCAGACACATTGTTTAAGGCAGATTTTACCTTAGACCGCTCAAAGGACGGGATTATTTGGGTACAAAAGGTAGAAGATCCAAGGCCTTTTGGAGTAGTTAAAGTTAACCAAGAAAACGTAATAACTGATTTTGTTGAGAAGCCAGAAAATTTTGTTTCTGATTTAGCCATTATAGGAATTTATTATTTTAAAGATGGAGTTAATCTTAGGGCAGAATTACAGTACCTATTAGACAACGATATCAGAGAAAAGGGAGAATATCAACTTACCAATGCTTTGGAAAATATGAAAGCTAAGGGCTTAAAATTTGAGCCTGGTAAAGTTACTGAGTGGTTAGATTGCGGTAATAAAAACTCTACGGTTTACACTAATTCTCGCATTTTACATTTTATGCATGAGGCTGGTAACAAGATGGTAGATGAGAGCGTTCAACTTATTGATTCACATGTTATTCAGCCAAGCCTTATTGGTAAGAATGTAAAGATTACTCGAAGTATCATTGGGCCAAATGCTACCATTGCAGATAACTGTGTCATTGAAAATTCAGTAGTTGGAAATTGTATTATTCAATCAAACACCAAAATTTCAAATGCCAATATTGACAATGCGATGATTGGTAGTAGTGTTGTTTACCATGGTGAGGCAAAGGATTTAAGCATTGGCGACTTTACCACCGTTCAGTAATTTACCCAAGCTTATTGCGTTGTTACTGCATATCTAATAGCTATGCTTAAACTTATTTCACTTTTCTTTTTCTTTTTAGCTGTACCACCTTTAATGGCGCAGAAACCGCTACCTGAGAAGGAGCGATTAGAATTTGACAAATTCTTTTTTGCTGGTCATAAAGAAAAGATGATTAAAAATTATGAGGATGCAGAAAGAGAATTTAGGCAAGCGCTAAGTATCAATGCTCAATCTGCAGATGCAAATTTTCAATTAAGTGTAGTTTTATGGGCGAGCAAAAAGTACGATGAGGCCATTGTTTATGCAGAAAAGGCGGTTAAATACAGCCCTAGTAATGAATGGTATGCTAAGTTTCTAATTAATGGTTATAAAGAGTCGAATAGAATGGCCGATGCCATTGGCCTTTGTGATAAAACATACAAGGCTACTGGGTTAACAAGTTTTTTAAAGCTTAGAGCCGAGTACCAAATAAAATCGGGTGACTATGCAGGTGCAGTTAAAACCTATGATGCACTAGAAAAGGCTAAAGGAAAGCAGTTAGAGTTTACGAGGCAAAAAGAACAGCTATACCTGGCATTAAAGAAAACTTCAAAGGCTATTGGCGAACTAGAATCTTTCCTTAAGGTTTATCCTGATAATATAGAAATAACGGGGAGGCTGGCAGATTTGTATTTAAACACTGGTAAAGAATCAGAAGCCATTAAAATGTATGAATATATTCTTCAGGTTGAACCAAAGAATGGATACGCATCATTTTCATTAGCCGATTACTATAAGTTTAAAGGGAACTCCGAAAAATACTTTAGCTATGCTAAGTTGGGCATGGCATCTAGTATCGAGCCTAGGGCAAAATTAAAAATGTTATCTATTTTAATTCCTTCAATGGAGTTTGGGTCGAACCACCTAGAAAAGTGTGATACGCTGGTGAATGTCTTTCTTGAGGCAAATGCTAGTAGCTCTGAGCCCTATTTGTTTAAAGGTGATTTAAGTTTACAAAAGAGAAACTTTGAGGAAGCGCGTAGCTGGTATTTAAAAGCCACAGAAATTAACCCAGCAGAGCTAGTGGCTTGGGAGCAAGTGATAGTATGCGACCAACAACTCTTGAGATACGATTGGATGCAACAAGATTGTGCTAGAATGATTGAAATATTCCCACAATACCCAAGCTCTTACATTTATCATGGCGTAGCCAGTAAAGCCCTTGGCCGAGTAAATGAAACCTTACCAATTGCAAGGTCGGGTGTGGCATTTGCCTCCGATGAAGAATCTATGATTGCTTTGCTCATGAATTTAGGAGACATTGCCTACCATGCTAAAGATTTTGAGTTGTGCGATTCTTCATTCGAAGCCGTGTTGGCTATGAGTCCAGATAATGCTTTAGCACTTAACAATTATGCGTACTTTCTGAGCCTAAGAGGAAAGGATCTTGAAAAAGCTGAAAACTTAAGTAAACGTTCGCTCATTTTTGATCCTAAAAATGCTGCAAGTTTAGACACCTATGGATGGATACTCTATATGAAAGGTGATTATACTAATGCTAAAATTCAAATAGAGAAGTCGTTGGAAGGTAATAGCGAAAGTGCAGAAGTAGTAGAACATTACGGCGATGTGCTTTTTAAGTTAGGAGATAAGCAGAATGCCGTTCTTCAATGGAAAAAGGCTCAGACCTTGGGTGGAAATTCTGATGCATTAAAGAAAAAAATACAATCAAACACTTTAGATTAATCTATGAAGAAGAGTATCTTAATTAATGCAATACTTGGTGTTTTATTGTTTCAGATTTGGTCATGCAAAACTAAACAGAATAATGCTGTAAAACCATCGGTTGTAGAGCCTGTTAAGCCTACTGTTAACAAAGGCTTACAAGACCTTCTTACAAAGGTAAGCGATGCAAAATTTTCTATTGATGCTATTAAATATTCGGCACTTGCAGATTATAAAGACAGTAAGAATGGTGTAACCCTAAACATGGAGCTAGTAGCAAAAAAAGATCAGTATATCTGGTTAAATGCTAAAGCCTTTGGATTGGTTAATGTGGCGCGTGTGCTACTTAAGCCCGATTCGGTTAGAATTATTGACTTGGTAAATAAGAAATATATTTCAGCCTCTTATAAATATTTAAATAGGTTTATTAAAGCTCCTATCACCTTTGTGGAGGTTCAAAATTTGGTTTTTGGCAACGCTTTGTTCGACCCAAAATTAGAACAAACAATTCTTGATACTATTCAAAATAGGCTACAATTAACCAGTAAATTAGGCGCACTTACACAAAAGGTGGCTTTAAATGCTAATTTAAAACCTAGCAGTGTATGGTTAAATGAACAAGGAGTGTCGCGCGAGATGTCTATTAAATATGGTGCCTTCGAGGTTCTCAATGGAAAATCGTTCCCAAGTGATATACTAATTAACATTGAGGGAGAAAAAAAAGTAGAATGCCACTTTACATTGAGCAACTTTGTAACAGATGTTAAGCAAGATCCATCATTTGTTGTCCCAAAATCCTATAAGGTTGAAGTTTTGGAGTAAAGCAACCCTCTTAGTAGGCTTTACGCTTATTTTTTTTATTGCAGATGCAGCGCAAACTCCGGCACAAAAGAGAAAGGAGCTAGAAGCACAGCGAAAGCAACTACAAGAAAGTATCAAGAGAAATAAAAATGAGTTGCTTAGAATAAAAGCCGAGGCCTATAACAAAGAAAAGGAGCTCAAACTATTGGCAGAGCAAATAGGTAATCGTGAGCAAATAATTAACGTAGTAGGGCAACAGGCCTTCGAAATTACCTTACAAATTAATACTCAGCGAGAAATGGTTGAGAAGCTTAAAGCAGATGTTATAAGCTTAAAGCAAGATTATGCTGAATATATAGTAGCAGCTTACAAGCGTAGGCTTAATGCCACAGATTTACTCTTTTTTATCTTTGAATCTAAAGATTTGCAGCAAGCCATTCGTAGGCTTAGATACCTGAGCGCATATGGAGAATACCGCAGAAAGCAAGCTCAACTTATTTTAAATACGCAAACGCAAATGCTGGCCTTGATTAACGAAATGGTTGCAGACAAGAAGCAAAAGGCCACCCTTATTAAAGAAAAAGAGTTCGAGAAGCATGAACTTGTAAAAGACAAACAAGAAGAACAGAAATTACTTTCTCAGCTTCAGGATAAAGAGAAGGATTTAAAAAGCAAGATACAAAAGCAAACCCTTGCAGCTAAGAAATTAAGTAAGGAAATAGAGTTGCAAATTGTCAAAGAGATTGAAGCTGCACGTAAATTGGAAGAAAAGAAAAGAGCAGCTGCTCAGAAAGCAAACAGACCAGCTGGTCCAAAGACGAGCACAAGTTATTTAAGTGATGCAGATATAAAACTGGGCTTGGATTTTGCAAGTAGCAAAGGCAAGCTCCCATGGCCAGTAGCCGGAAAAGTTGTTGAGACTTTTGGAGATCATGCCCACCCCACTTTAAAAGGAGTAGTTACCACCAATAATGGTATTGATATTTTGGCAAAACCTGGAGATGAAATAAAAGCGGTTTATAAAGGTGTTGTAAAGGCAATTTTTCCTATCCCAGGGCTAGATAAGGTTGTATTGGTAAGCCATGGTGAGTATTATACGGTTTATGCAAGATTATCTTCGGTAAAAGTACAAATTGGAGATCCCGTTGAAACAGGAAAAGTGCTTGGAGTTTTAGGTGCCCATCCAGATACAGGGGAGGGAAGATTGCATTTTGAAGTATGGAAGCAAAGATTGTTTCAAAATCCATTACCTTGGTTAAGAGCAAGATAGATAGATTTTTTTCTTTTTCTTGCAACTTAATTACAAACTCCTTGTCTAATAAGTATCATTTAACCAACATGAAAAGAAAAACTTTACTTGCACTTAGTTTGCTAACTTTATTAGGGGTTTCTATTCCTACCTTAAAATCTTATCCAGATGGTGCGCCATCAGATGGTAGAACTGGTTCTCCTGGCGATGGTGGCAAAACATGTGCCACAGCTGGATGCCATAACGGAACTGCCCAAGATGTTACAGGCATTATTAGCAGCAATATACCTGCAGAAGGATATACTCCTGGAAGTACTTATACCATTACTGTAACAGTTGATCAAGGTGGAAGAAAGGGTTTTGTAGTGAGCCCGCAAAAAGAAGATGGAACTTTAGTGGGTAGCCTCACAGCCGGTACGGGTAATCAAAGAGTAGGTGGAAAGTATATTACGCACACTGCTGCGGTTTCTTCAGCTACTGCGGTGTGGAATTTTAGTTGGACAGCCCCTGCAGCTGGTTCTGGAGCAGTAGATTTTTATGGTGCCTTTGCTAACAACAGAACGCTTGTAAGAAAGTCTAAGTTTAGTGTTGCAGAGAAATTGGCAAGTGGAATAAATGCCAACGAATCTATCAGTGGCTTAAAGTTGTATCCTAACCCAAATATTGGTAAGGAATTAAATCTAAGCTTTGAACTTAAGCACACTTCACAACTTTCTATTGAGCTTATAGATATCACCGGTAAAATGGTTACAGAGCTCTACAGTGCTAAAGAAAATGCTGGAACTTTCAGTAAAAAATTCGAAGTGCCCAGCCTAAACGATGGATTATATTTTATTAGAATTCAATCTGGTAATCACTCATTAACCAGAAAAGTTTTGGTTCAACAATAAACTTATCAGTATTGCCTTTTCAATTAAATTTTATAGGCGAAAGTGTTTACCTAGAACGTATCAATGAGCTGTTGTTTTTATGGGAAAACAACGGCTCATTTGTTTTTAAAACCTCGGGTACTACCGGAACGCCCAAAGAGTTTAGCTTTTCTAGGCAACAAATAGAAACTGCCATACAAAGTACCATAGCCTATTTAAAATTAAGGCCTGGACAAGAGCATATTTTGCTATGTCTCGACCCCAACTTTATTGCTGGTGCCATGATGTTGCTAAGGGCAAAATATTTAGATTGTGCTATTACAGTGTGCAAAGCCAGCAATAACCTGTGGCAATCTATTGCTATCAACCATCCATATACTTTTGCATCCTTTGTTCCTCCTCAATTAGTTGATGCTAGTTTTGATGACCAGAAATTTGCCAGAATCCATCAGGTATTAATTGGTGGAATGTCTTTAGATGAACGCCTTAGAAGTAAGGTTGTGGGCAAAGGAAATCAAGTATTTCTTTCTTATGGTATGACAGAGACATTGTCTCATATCGCGCTAAAAAACTTAAATAAGCCTGAGCATTATCAGCTAATAGGGGGAAATAAAATAGCTGTCACGCCCCAAAATACCCTGGAAATTACCACACCATTTTTATCTCATAGTGTCATCACCAATGATGTGGCGGAGGTTTTTAATGATGGTAGTTTTAATGTCTTGGGTCGATCCGATTTTGTGATTAACTCAGGCGCCTATAAAGTTAATCCAGAAAGCATCGAGGCAACCATAAAAGAGCGTGCAGGAGATTTTATAGAGGCTGCAGGAAATGTTATAATCATTGGAATACCAGATAAAATATTAGGTGAAAAAGTTTGGCTATTAAGTGAAAGAAAAATTACCAACGAATCATTTGATCAATTGCTTGAAATATTATCCAAGTACCTTCATAAATACCAATTGCCAAAAGGATTTGACTTTTATGGGCCATTTGAGCAAACGGTAAATGGAAAAGTTTCCCGAAAACAGATAATCAATAACTTTATAATCAGTACTTTTGGCTTAAATGAATAAGTTTCATAAAAACTTGATGCACAAGTGAAGTCTTTTTATAAATTCGCGTAAATATTAAATTAGAGAAGTATGTATTGGACATTAGAATTAGCATCTTACCTAGATGATGCTCCATGGCCGGCAACAAAGGATGAGTTGATAGATTATGCCATTAGATCTGGTGCGCCTTTGGAGGTGATTGAAAACCTTCAAGAGTTGGAGGATGATGGCGAGCCTTTTGAAACCATCGAAGAAATTTGGCCTGATTATCCTACTAATGAGGACTATTTTTATAACGAAGATGAGCTATAACTCTTCTTCTATTTGAGAAACGTCCGAATGTAAGGTCTTAATGAAATCCGCTTGGTACTTTTCCAATTGCGGATTTCTGTTTTCTTGGAGGTTGATACAATACCTCAAACCAGCACCAGCACCGATAGATTTTACCAGATTTAAATCCATGAGAAGCTGAAAGTCTCTTTGTATGGTTTTTCTATTGCAGTCGAATTCGTTTACAAGTTCTTTTGTTGAGATAAACCCTCTATGTTGTACAATATACATGATGAGTTTTTGTCTCTTATTTAAGATAGCATCGTCAATTTCCTTAAGCCTATAGCCGCGTTCAAAAACATAGTTCATGATGTTTTTTTGACGCGCATTCAGTTTGTCAAAATCCACTTGCTTTCTAAAGTAGGATTTAAACAAATCTTTAAGACGTTCTAATTGGCTTTGGTGTAATTGCAATCCAAACTCAATTTGTGCATTTAGGCTACCTTGGTTGCCCTCTTTCGATAAATGAATGATCTGTTCGTAATCTATTTTTTGAAGATATAACTCATGTTCTAAGCTTAGTAAACCAAATAAATCCATTTGATTTTTACTGAGCCAAAATTGTTGTAGCAAAGATGCTAGTTTGTTATTTCCTTCACTAAATATAGAAATGGTTCTTATTCTAAAATGTAGAATCCAACTCTGAACTATGGGGTGAAACTCATTGTCGTCATTTAGAAATTCGAATAGGCTTTCGAGTTCCAATTCGCTTTCTATGCTTATTTTTTCAGCTTCTATATGGCTTGAATGTGAGAACAAATCATTTTCTAAGGCAGCTTCTTTTTTCTTCCCACTTAATATCCTTTGCGTTTCGTATAGTAGTTCTAAGCTTAAAGGTTGATGAGTTTGCTGAGAAAGAAATAATTCTGCCTGACTGAAGTGTTCTATCGCTTGTTCGGAAAGACTAGAGGCCCTTAGATTTTTATTTAAGAGATACTTAACAGTTTTAATATCCACTAAATTATTGTCGAGCGCGTTGGCATAATAAGCGCGCAGGATAGCGCTATTTTGCTTTTCTATTTGTTGGATATTAAGAGGTAAATCTATAAAGTCGAATATCTTGCAGAGTTCGCTATAAGCTCTTTCACATTGCTTGAAAGATTCTTCAATTGAAATGAGTGGCTCGTATTTGTTGATTAGAATCATCACTTACGAATCTAAAGCCTTTTTACATTGGCTTAACATTCACTTTATCCTACAAGAACGTGGATTACGTGATTTTTTTGAAAATAATCAATCTAAAATCCTTTAAGCCCCTTGTTTTACTGGCCTCTTAAAGGATTAAGAAAAATAGACAAGTAATTAAAACGCTGTGAATAAGAGCTTAATTACCGCCCAAAGCCCTGTACCTTTTGATGCACTCTTCAGCAGCTGAGTTGTTACCTTGCTTTTGAAATACTTGTGCTAATTCTGCCCACGCTTGTAGGAAATTAGGATTCATGCCCAACGCATATTGATAGTTTTCGGATGCTAGGTTTAAGTTATTTGTTGCAGCATAAGCTTTACCCAAGTAATAAAATACTTCTGGTATAGAGGTATTATGTTTCTTGGCCATTTCTAAGCATTTAATGCCATTGGTATAGTCATTTAAATTGAGGTAAGCTAAAGCAGCATAATACCAGCTTTCAACCACGTTTTCTTTTAGATCTGTACTTTTCTTAAAGGTTTCGGCAGCTTTTTGAAACTCCTTTCTGTTAAAATATACTAGTCCTAAATTACTGTAAGCGGTAAAGTTTTCAGGATAAATTTCGATGGCCTTCTTTAGGGTTAATTCGGCACTATCCATTTGTGCTGTATTAATTAAGGAGAAGCCTAACATACGCCATGCTTCTTCATCATATGGAGCATACTTTACAGCTTGGTTAAAATAGAAAATAGCTGAATCGAATTTAGAGTTGTCTAAGGCTTTATAGCCTAATGGCATGTGCCAGTTCTCTCTTTTGATAACTGCGGCTAAAGGTATGCCATCAGCCATTACCTGATAAACGGTTCCAGCAGGAGGGAATGATCCATTTAACAATTCGTTTTGAGAGAAGGTTCTAGTAGTTAAAATCAAATAATCCCAACCAAGCTTTTGTTCTTCCATTTCTCGTGTCCAAACAAAGTTTAAGCGTGGATTTATCTGGTGTGCCCAATAGGCTGCTGTGGTAGTCTCATTATTGATACCAATTACTAAGCTGTCTTTAGGATGTTGTTTGGCTATCCATTCTGCAGCTTCTCTGCATGAGTTAGAATAATAATCGGTTTCATAAGTACCATATGCGCCTCTTAAGCCACCCACCAACTCGTTAAAGTAAACATATTGATTAGGATGATTTTGTATGATCCAAACTGCTGGTTTAGCATATAAAACTAATAACACCAAGGATGAAGTTAATGCAATGGCTTTCTTCTGACTTAATAAATAGTCCCAAAATATAGCGGCTAAACTGATGGCAAACGGTAATACAAAAAGGTAATGTCTCCATCCATTGTAGTAGTTTAAGTTGCTATATTCTGCGTAAAGAATAGGGAAAAACAACATAAAAACTAACATTAGGATCGACCCTAAACCTATTTGTTTTTTAAGTGGGATAAACAATAGCAAACTGGCTACTACTCCAATAATTAAGTATAATGGATTACCCATACCTAAAAACTTAAATACATAGTACCATGGTGCACTGGTAATCATATACATCCTTTTGCCTTCAAAAAGCTCTACATTGTTGGTGTAAAATGCATTTTCTGAAGCCTTTTTAAAGGCCAACAATGGGTGTTCTAGTGGGTTATCTAAAGCATAAGGCCAAATCAAAATTCCTACTATATAACCAATCACACCCACTATAAAGAACATTTTAGCGTATGGGATTATGAACTTTAATGGATTGGTAACTTGTTTGTAAATAGAAAACCAATGTATGGCTAAGAACAAGCCAAAATAGGCCAAAAGCAATAGCGCACCCACCCTAGAGGCAATGCCAATACCAATGCCTACAGCTAACCAAAGTAAATTTCTGTATAAAGGTTGAGGTAGACTTCTCATTACTTTAATCATAAAGTACCCAGCAAAAGCAAAACCAGTGGCAAATGGTATGTCTGTTGGATTATTCATACTGTTTCCCATCCAACCAGGATTTAAGAACATAAACAACAAGGAAATCAAGGCTGCTCTCCAACCTGCCAGTTCAAAGGCAATAAGCGAGGTAAATACCAGTCCAATTAATCCATAGATGCTATTAATTAAATGCCTTGTTTCGTAAACGCCTGTGCCAAATGTATTGTAGGCAAAGGCCGCAACTGTATTTAATTGCTCTCCATAAAATCTATAAGCTTGCCTGATGTATTCACCACCATTAGCAGGCTCTGCTAGAGCTGCTGTATCTTCACCAAAAGTAGTCAGGTAGCGATAGGCTAGTTGAGAATAATCATTATGTGCCTTCTCGTCCCAGGTGCTGCCAAAATCTTGCGATAAATATGGCATGGCAAATGAAATGATTAAAAAGGCAATAAAGTATAAAAGGCGGTAAAGTGGATGGTTTCCGGAACTAAGTTGATGTTGCTTAGACTTTATCTGTAAAAGCGAATCGGTAATAAAATAATTCCATCTTAAAGAGAAAAAGCTAGGAACAAGGCCTAACCAATTGTTATTGCTTTTACCTTCAGAAGCGCCTAAAGAAAATTCTTGTGACTCAATTTTATAGGAGGCTGTTAAATTCAGAAGTTGGCTGTAATGATTAGCTGCCATTAAGGTTGTAGAAAGTTGCTGTTTGAGCCAAAGTGTATTGGCTGCAAAGACACCTGAACTTGCATCTGAACCTTTTATGGAGGTGAAAATCCTGGTTAGGCTTTGGTAAACCCTGTTTAAGATAGGTGTTTTTACCTTACTTCCTTTTGCCTGAATTTGGTTCGACCCTAATGATAGAACTTTTTGGTTAAGTAGTTTTTTATTGGTGGCAATCAACTGACTTAAGTTGCCTAAGGAGTGGGGCGCCTTCCATAAGCAAACACTTAATGTCCCCGTTGCATTCTCCAATGCATTCGCAAAATTTAATGCACTGGTTTTGGTTTGATCCCAAGGTAGCACGATTAATTTAGCATGGATAGATGTTCTCTCCTGATTGCTCAGGCATATAACTTCTATTTCTTGTTTGGTTTTAGAAATAAAACCTTCGAGCATTTCCCACCAGCTGTTTTCTACAAATCTTGCGTCTACACAAATGGTGATTTTATTTTCGGAGAGTTGCTTGTTTTCCATGATTAGCCAATTTTTTCGAATACAAATAGGTTATTAAGACCCAATTGAAAATGGGATTGATGAATAAGTTTAAACCTAGGTTCACAAAATATCTGTGGGGTGTGTTTGGGTTCAAATCCGTAGTGCTCTTCTAAGCTCATACCGTCGATAAGCCTGAGTTTAGTAAGTATGCTTAAAATTAAATCAACCTGCGGAGAAGGCACTGTAATTATGAGACGTCCTTTTGGCTTTAAAAAGTCGTGGCAATTCTTAGCCAAATTTTCTTGTTCGGAGATAGGAATATGTTCTAAAACGGCAAGCAAGGTAATGGCATCAAAAGTTTCGCCCTTGGGGCAGGCTTCAGGAAAATAGCCAGGATAAAGGACGTAATTTTGTTTTATGATTTGCTCTGTGAGCGTTGGGTCAACCCCAATACCTTTGCTAATATAACCTTGCCAAGCTTCAAACATTACTCCGTCAACCGAGCCGATGTCTAGCACGGTGTCGTTCTTATTAACAAACTTTTTAGCCTTACTTATTCTTACTTTTTGAAGATACCTATCTATTGCCTTCATTACTTTTTATTCACGGTTAATACACCCAGAAAGAAACTCGAAAATACTGTTTGCAAGCCCACAATAATGGCTACCACACTGGGGATAACAATACGCAGGATTTTGGAATATTCTAATTGGCCAAAATGTGATTCTTCCCAAATGTATAATGAAAAAAAAGTTCCAATTAAACCAACAAGGAAAATGATTAATCCAAGAATGAGGCCGCTTTCTAACGAAACCAGCTCAAAAGCCCTGGATAGCGAATCTTTTTTGGGTAAAAATCCAGATTCTACTGCGTATGCCCTTGTGAAAATTCCAAAACTTAATGCCTGATATCCAACAATGATAAAAGCACCTGCATAAAGCAGGGTATTGGTGTCGAAGTAAATTTGTTTAAACAATCCCATAGGTCCTGGAATGATAAGCAACATTAGAATAAGCCCTAATAGCATCAAGGTTATACCTGGGTATAAAAACAGCCATCTTGGGCTGTAAATCAGTAAAAACCTTAAATGTCTCCATCCATCTCGCCATGTTCTAAGATGAGGTGGTCTGCTACGGCCATCTTTACTTAGAATGGTAGGAACTTCTGTAATATTTAATTTATTTATAGTAGACTTTACAACCATTTCGGAGGCAAACTCCATCCCTGTGGTTTTTAAGTCTAATACACTAACGATATCTTGTCTAAATCCGCGTAGGCCGCAGTGAAAATCGTTCACAGGGCAGTTAAAAAATAATTTTCCAACAAATGACAAAACAGGATTTCCTAAATATCGATGTAGAAATGGCATGGCACCAGGCTTAATCCCGCCTTTAAAACGGTTGCCCATCACCAAATCATAACCATTTCTTAACTCATTGATAAAAAGATTCAGGTTCGAAAAATCATAGGAATCGTCGCTATCTCCCATGATTACATACTTGCCTTTTGCGGCTTCGATGGCACCCATTAAAGCTGCGCCATAGCCTTTACGAGGAACATTTATAACTCTTGCTCCTAAGCCAATAGCAATTTGCTGCGATCCATCGGTGCTGCCATTGTCGCCAATGACTACTTCACCAGCTACTTGGTTGGCTTTTAACCATGCATTTGCTTTTTCTATGCAGGTTGCAAGGGTCTCTGCCTCGTTTAAACAAGGCATTACAATGCTTAACTCAATATTATTACTTGATTCGTAGTTCATGCGATATTGCGAAAATAAGAAATCAATTGATATCTCTATTGCACCACCTTACTGTTTTTCTCAAAATCTTCTATTAAGTTGGCAAGGGTAATCCTTAGGGCGTCTAAATTGGTTTTGTTTGCAGCGCTAATAAATAAGGTGGTATGATTTGATTTTGCCATCCAAGATTTTCTCAAAAATGCTAAATATTCTTCTGTATTAGAAAATTCTTCCTCTTCGGGTTGGGCTGGCATTTTTAGGCTGTCAATTTTATTAAAAACGAGGATAACTTCTTTATCTGCCGCGCCAATTTCTTTGAGCGTTTCGTTTACCACTCTTATTTGATCTTCGAAATTGGGGTGACTAATATCTACCACGTGTAACAAGATATCTGCTTCTCTAATTTCATCCAAAGTTGATTTAAAGCACTCAACTAGCTGGTGTGGAAGTTTGCGAATAAAACCAACGGTATCGCTTAATAAGAAAGTTTTGCCAGGCCAATCAACCTTTCGGACTGTAGAATCTAAGGTTGCAAATAATTTATCCTCGGCAAATACATTAGATTTAGAAATCACATTCATTAAAGTTGATTTACCCACATTGGTATAACCTACTAGGGATACTCTTACTTTAGCGTCCCTGTTTTTTCTTTGTGTTTCTGCCTGCTTGTCGATGATAGAAAGTCGTTCTTTTAGTTTAGTGATTTTACCTCTTAATGCGCGCCTGTCTGTTTCAATTTCTGTTTCACCTGGGCCTTTCATTCCAATTCCGCCTTTTTGTTTGCTAAGGTGGGTCCACATGCGGGTAAGTCTTGGTAGAAGGTATTGAGCTTGAGCAAGTTCAACCTGAAAGCGGGCTTGAGCTGTTTTAGCCCGAGAGGCAAAAATATCAAGGATGAGGTTGCTTCTATCTAAAATTTTGCATTTAAGTACCTGCTCTAAATTTCTCAATTGAGAGGGGCTTAGCTCGTCGTCGAAAATAACAATATCTATTTCGTTTGTGGTAATAAATTCCAATACCTCATTTAGCTTTCCTTCGCCAATAAATGTTCTTGGGTTGGGATATTGCAGCTTTTGAAGAAACCGTTTTTTTACTATTGCGCCAGCCGTTAACGCCAAAAACTCTAGCTCGTCGAGGTATTCCTCGGCTTGTTCTAACCTAGTGTTTTGACGAATGACCCCAACCACTACAGCGGTTTCTTCTTTTTTTCTGGTTTCAAATAATTGTTTTTTTGTCATAAGAAATTCAAGCGAAAATAGTTCATATAAGGTATCTTCGCCTACTATTTATGCTAAAACCATTTCAAATAAAATTGATAGGCACCTCAATGTGGGTTCTTTTAACAATTTTTGTAGGGCCAATGGCGGCTTTTGGGCAAACCATAGAATGGGGTAATCCCCAAAAAATTAAGACTAAAAATCTTTTTACTCAAATTATTGGTGAAACACCAAATGGTTTATTTGCGTTACGCTGTAAAAACAGTGAGTTTAGTTCAGACCTCATCATAGAAAAGTATAAAGGTAATCTCAATCAAGAGCTTAGTTTATCATTGCCTCTTTCGGTGAATGGTTTGGTAGAGCGAGTGCTTTTAATAAACAATGAACTCTTTGTTTTTATGAGCGCCAAAAATATTTCTACCAACTCTATTGATATTTTGTCTCAGAAGCTAGATGATAATTTAAAACTGGTTGGTAATCCGGTTGTAATTTGTAGTTTTCCGGTAGCTGTTTATCTCGAGAAAAGGAAGATCCAAATTAAAACTAATGCTGCAAAAACAATGTTGGGCATTATGTTTTTGAGTAAATCCACCGATGGCAACGGATGTAAACTCAACGTATATGCCTACCAAGGTGCCTCACAACAGATTTTTGGCAGACAGTTTAATATTGAAAGTGCCCATAAAGATGTTTTTTTAACTGCTTTCGATTTAGATAATGAAGGTAACGCCTTTGTGCTGCTAGATTTTCCAAAGAAAACAGAAGGAGAAAGTATAGATACTCGAGCCTTTTATTTATATGCCTATTATCATGATCAAGATAAAATGTACGCGTATGATTTGGCTAGTAAAGATATGTTCATTGAAGAGCTAGGGATTACGGTTAATAATTTTAATAAGAGTATTTCTGTTTTTGGCTTTTATTCCTCAGCAGAAGGCAAAGATGTAAATGGTTACTTTTACCAGAGGTATAGCACAATCTCTAAAGAAACAATAGTACGCTTTCAAACGTTGGTTCAACCCGAAATACTTGAAAAATTAATACCTGGGAAAGGAGAAAAGTTTGCGTTAGGATTAAATAATTTTTACATAAGAAAGCTCATTCCTCGTTCGGATGGTGGCATATTTATGGCAGCCGAAAAATATACCAGGGTAGAGCAACGATACAATTATTACCTTAACAACATGCCCATGGAAGGTGTAAGGGTTATTTATAATTATGATGATGTTGCCTTATGGTCTATTAATGCAGATGGAACCATTCATTTTACGGATGTAGTTCGTAAAAAGCAAAGTGCTGTAGGGGATATTGGTAATGCCGGAATTTGTATAGTGCCTACTCAAGACTTTATACATATCTTATACAATAGTGAATTGGATAAGGATGGTAATGTGATGTTACATTCTGTTAATTATCAAGGAAGAGTAGAAGAGAAAATATTAATTAAAAATACCAACTTTAATATCTCTTTGGTGCCTTCCGAATTTAGGCAAGTTTCGGCAAGTAGTTTAGTAGCTGCAACTATCAAAGACAAATTATTTACATTGGTTAGAATAAAATTTTAAGGTGCTTAACATTTTTAGAAATAACGCTCTATCTGCCATCATTGCTTTCTCTATCTTTTCAATTTTGTTAAGAGTAGGTGGTTTTGTAAACGATACACCACTTCATATGCAATCTCCTACCCCAGTGGCCCAATTTGTATTAAATTGGATGCATCATTATGCACCATTGGCTTGGCAAAGCGCTCTATTAGCAACAGTTTTGGTGATTTTGCAAGCCTACTTTATAAACTTTATTTCTAACTCCCAACAAATAATCTTTAAAGACAGTGTTTTGCCTGGGCTATTCTTTGTTTTATTAAATAGCATTTATGCCCCACAGCAATTACTAACACCGCAACTAATTGCCAATACTTTTTTAATCATTTTAGTTTACAGGCTTTGTTTTTTATATGAATCCTCAAACCCAATTTTTCCGGTATTGGATGCTGGTATGATGCTTGGCTTGGGAATTTTATTCGACCCTGACTTGATTTTATACTTGCCCTTTATTCTACTTAGTATCATTTATATGACTAAGTTTAATATTAGGTATCTATTGGTGGCACTTTTTGCTATTTGTATACCCATTTATTTGCTGGCAGCCATTTTATACTTAAATGATAACCATACCGATTTATTAGATACCTTATACTACACAATCGATAAAACTTATTTTAAACCACTAGGAATTACATGGGAAAAAGGGATTATATGGATGATTATACTTCCTATACTGTTTTATTCTGCTATACTCTTTCAAACTAATTTTTTTAGAAATAAGGTAAAAACACGTCGATTGCAATTGATGATTTTTATTATGGTTCCTTTTGCACTTTTTTCTTTATTGGCGGGGGATTACGGCTTCGAACTAGCTTTACCTTATTTATCTATTCCTTTTAGTTTTTTATTGGCTAATTATTTTGTTAGAACATCGTGGAAGTGGGTGAAAGAAATTGCTTTTCTGCTCATCTTATTAGCCGTTGTATATTATCAATATTTTGTAGTTTATTAATATGTTTTACTTTCTTTCAAAGGTTTTATACGCCCTCATTGCTCCCTTGTCTATTGTATTGATATTTTTTGCCTTGTTCTTAATTACCAAAGTAAAGAAGAACTTGTATATCGCATTGGCATTGTTGTTGTTTTTTACTAATCCTTGGTTGGCTCAAACCATCATAAAACTCTACGAAGTACCGCCGGTTAATTTAAAATCGGATGGAAAGTTTGAAGCTATCATTGTTCCCAGTGGCTTTGCTTCTAATTTTATCTTAGATGGCGTAGTTAGGGCCAATTTTAATGATGGAAATGATAGAATGCTTCAAGCCATTGATTTATTTCATCGAGGGGTTGCCAAGAAAATTATATATACAGGTGGCGCCGATACGGTATTTGGTGGCTATATTCCCGAAGCTCAATTGGGCCGAGAATTTATGATGAAATGTGGCATTCCAGATTCCTGTATTATCATCGAAACATTTTCAATGAATACGCATCAAAATGCTGCTTACACAGCCAAAATTCTTGATACACTAGACGTAAATTGGAAGGAAAAACAATATGTCTTAGTAACCGCAGGCTTTCACATGAGACGCGCACAAATGTGTTTTGAAAAGCAAGGTTTTAAAGTGGTTCCATATAGTGCAGATTTAAAAAGTTTAAGAAGTAGAAATACCATTCTAAATACCATTATTCCTAGCTATGGCGGGTTTCAACTATGGACCTATATGATAAAAGAGTGGATTGGTTTAGTAGTATATAAAGTAAAAGGTTATATTTAGGTTGACCCAACTTTAGTGAAAGTAAAGTGTTAAGAAGATAATGAGCAAAAAAGCGCAAGCCAAAATAAACCCATCGGCGTCGGAGGTTTATAACGAGAATATAGAGATATTAGGTGCAAGAGAGCATAACCTAAAGAACATTGATGTGGTAATCCCAAGGAATAAGTTGGTTACCATTACAGGATTAAGCGGAAGTGGTAAATCGTCCTTGGCATTTGATACCATTTTTGCCGAAGGTCAGCGCCGCTACATGGAGAGCTTTTCTGCCTATGCCCGACAATTTATTGGCAATATGGAGCGTCCGGATGTAGATAAGATAAACGGACTTTCGCCAGTGATTGCCATTGAGCAAAAAACAGTGAATAAAAACCCACGTTCTACTGTGGGCACTATTACTGAAATTTATGATTTTTTGAGATTATTATTTGCTAGAGCAGCCGATGCCTACAGCTATGAAACAGGGGAGAAAATGGTGAAGTTTTCTGAGGAGCAAATCATTGGTTCTATCATAGAAAAGTTTGAGCAGAAAAAAATTTCCATTCTAGCCCCTTTGGTTAAAGGAAGAAAGGGACATTACAGAGAATTATTTGAGCAAGTTAGAAAGCAAGGATATACTAAGATTAGATTAGACGGAGCCATTGTAGATCTTACGCCTAAAATGCAGGCTGATAGGTATAAAATTCATGATATTGAGTTACTCATTGATAGAATAGAAACTACCAAAGGCGCAAGATTTAGAATTTCTGAAAGTGTAAAAAGTGCCCTAAAAATGGGTAAAGGAACCCTATTGGTTTTAGATAATTTATCCAACGAGGTATTTCATTACAGCAAGTTTTTGATGGATCCTAAGAGCGGAATATCTTACGATGAACCTCAACCGAACAGTTTTTCTTTTAACTCGCCTTATGGTGCATGTACCGTTTGCGATGGACTTGGTGTAAAAAGTATCATTGATGAAAAATCTATCATACCAGACCCCAAATTAAGTATCAATAAAGGGGCACTTTCACCACTGGGTGAAGCTAGAGACAACTGGACCTTCTTGCAATTAAGAGAATTGGCAAAAAGACATAAATTTTCTTTTGCAGACCCTATCGAAAAAATCAGCAGACAAGCTTTAGATGTTATCCTTTATGGCTCAGACGAACCCATTGTCATACCCTACCAATACAGTAGCGGATATACTCAAAATTACAATGCCACATGGGAAGGCTTGGTGCCATTAATCACTAGACATTTTCACGAAAAAAGCTATGATGCCATCTATCGTTGGGCAGAAGAATTTATGGAGCTTCAACCATGCCCTGCCTGCCAAGGAGCGCGTTTAAAGAAAGAGTCCCTACATTATAAAATTGCTGATAAAAATATTGCAGAACTTGCCCAAATGGAAATTCATGCCTTGGGAGATTGGTTTGAAAACATTGAGGCAAAGTTAGACGAGAGGCAACTGGTAATTTCTACCGAAATTTTAAAGGAAATAAGAAGCAGAATTTCCTTTTTACGCAATGTAGGGATTGATTATCTTTCGCTTAATTCTCCGTCAAAAACTTTGAGTGGCGGAGAAGCTCAACGCATTAGGTTGGCTACCCAAATTGGTTCACAGCTTACAGGTGTTTTATATATTTTAGATGAACCAAGTATTGGATTACATCAAAGAGATAATGTTAGGTTAATTGATTCTCTTAAATCTTTGCGTGATATTGGGAACAGTGTAATTGTGGTTGAACACGACAAAGACATGATGGAGGAAAGTGATTTTATCCTAGATATTGGCTATGGAGCAGGGGTTCATGGTGGTCATATTGCAGCCAAAGGCACCATGCAAGATATCTTAAACTCTGATTCAATTACTGCGCAATACCTCAATGGTAAGAAATCAATTGAGGTGCCTTTAAAACGAAGAGAAGGTAATGGAAAATCCCTCGTGTTATCTGGTGCTACAGGGAATAACTTAAAGAATGTTACAGTAAGTTTTCCTTTGG
Organism: uncultured Chitinophaga sp.; assembly: GCA_964443415.1. GTDB lineage: Bacteria > Bacteroidota > Bacteroidia > UKL13-3 > UKL13-3 > B1. The sequence continues at coordinate 49,740 of CAYUDC010000001.1, forward strand.
GCAAATTAATTGGAGTAACGGGAGTGAGTGGAAGTGGAAAATCATCCTTGATAAACGAAACTTTGTATCCAATTTTGCGCCAGCATTTTTATAATTCTCACCAAAAACCCCTTCCTTTTAAAAGCATCAAGGGTTTAGAACATATTGATAAAGTAATTGAGATAGATCAAAGTCCAATTGGCCGAACACCACGCAGCAATCCTGCTACTTATGTGGAGGTTTTTAGTGATATTAGAAATTTGTATGCATCACTACCAGAAGCCAAAATACGTGGATATAAACCAGGTAGATTTTCATTTAATGTCAAAGGCGGTAGGTGCGAAACTTGTCAAGGTGCAGGTATGCGAACCATTGAAATGAATTTTTTACCTGACGTATATGTAAAGTGTGAAACCTGTAATGGTAAAAGGTATAACAGAGAGACTTTAGAGGTTAGATATAAAGGAAAAAGTATCAATGATGTTTTGGATATGCCCATTGAAGAGGCAGTGCATTTTTTTGAAAATACACCACATATCCTTCGTAAGATTGACGCTTTAAACGATGTTGGATTAGGATACATTACTTTGGGTCAACAAAGCACTACATTGAGTGGAGGTGAAGCCCAACGGGTAAAATTAGCCACCGAATTAAGCAAGAAAGATACGGGCAACACTTTTTATATTTTAGATGAGCCTACCACAGGATTGCATTTTGAGGATGTAAGGGTTTTATTGGGCGTATTACAAAAGCTTACCGATAAAGGAAATACAGTTTTAGTGATAGAGCATAACTTAGATATTATCAAAGTAGTAGACCATATCATTGATATTGGTCCAGAAGGCGGGAAACACGGTGGAGAAGTAATCGCTTTTGGTACCCCCGAAGAAGTGATTAAATCTAAGAAAAGCCATACTGCTAAATTCTTAGCAAAAGAGCTTAATTTAGGTCGCAATTAAACTGCCATCTGATGCCAAACTTATCGGTGAGCATGCCAAATCGGGCGCCCCAAAAAGTGTCTTGTAATGGCATTTCAATCTTACCACCCTCTGCTAGGTTTTTAAAAACATCATCCATAATAAAAACTTCAACAAAGCTCAAAGACATAGAGCTATTATGGGAAATGTTTGTTCCGGGTTGATCCGAACCGTGTATGCGGTTATTTTCGAAAACCAACTCGGCATGCATGAGTTTGTTTTCGTAACCTTTTGGAAACTCCATAGGAGCACCTTCGTATTTGTTTTTTGAAATTACTTCGCCATTGAAAACCTTGGCATAGAAGTCAAAAGCAGCCTCGCATTGGCCATCAAAATTTAAGTAGGGAGCAAGTATCATAATTGTTTTGATTTGCTCCAAAACTGCAAATTAGAAAAGAATCTAACTATGAGATTAATCAGGATTAGCTTTTAGGAAGCATTGGCATGCATTTGTTCCTTTTCGTCGCTGTGGTCAAACCTATAACCGATTCCTCTGGCACTTTGAATAAACTCTGGTTGTTTAGGATCTTTCTCGAAGTATTTTCTGAGGGCTAAAATAAAGTTATCTATGGTTCGTGTATTAGGGATAACAGTATAGTCCCATACAACTTTTAGGATGTGTTCGCGACTTACCACCTGGTTTTTATTTTCGATGAGTAAACGCATCAACAACAATTCCTTTTTGGTTAGCTCAAAATTTCCGTTGGTGCCAAAAGCTTCGTGGCTTTCGAAGTTTATCCAATTATTGCCAAAATAGAAAATCTTCGGAATTCTATTTTCTATGCTCACTTTTATTTGTTTGCTGCGTTCTAATAATTTATTGACACGCAGCATAAGTTCTTCTAATTCAAAAGGTTTGGTTAGATAATCGTCTGCACCTTTCTTTAGTCCAGCAATTCTATCTGCTGGGGTGTTTTTTGCTGATAAAAATAGCACAGGGATATTTTGGTCGTACATGCGAATGTTCTCGCAAACCATTAATCCATCCATTTCTGGCAACATAATGTCGAGAATTACCAAGTCGAATTTCTGTTCTCTGAAGCTTTTTACAGCATCAGTGCCTGTTCCCGAAATATGCACTACATAACCTTCTAACTCAAGATTTAACTTGATGGCATGTTGTAGATGAACCTCATCCTCCACTAACAAAATTCTATTTTGCATCCGACTTAAATTTAATTTCAAACTTTGTACCTCTTGGCTCTGTAACCCCAATAGTAATCCTAGATTTATGCAGTTCAACCAAGTGTTTCACAATGAATAACCCTAAACCCGTGCCTTTTGTTTTTCTGGTGTTTTCATCTCCACTTCTAAAAAACTTATTGAACAATAATTTCTTATCATTTTCAGAAATTCCTGGTCCATTATCTGCAATAGACAGTGTAATTTCTTGATTTTTTGAATGAAGATTTACCCAAATTTCCACCTCTGGTCCGCCATATTTAACGGCGTTCGTTAACAAGTTACCCAAAATCATTTCCATGGCATTGGGGTCTGTTTTTAATAATATTTGCTCCTCAATGTCTAAATGAATTCTGCTTTCCATGTTTCTTGGACGTGCAAAATTTAAGACGTATTCTGTGCATAGTTCACTCAGATTTACATTCTGATATTGCAGTTGATAGGCCTTACTATCTAGTTGTGCAGATAGCAGAAGATTCTCTACTTGTGCTTGCAGTCTAGCTACCTCATCGAGTGAGTTATTAATAATTTCGGCAGTTTGTAGTTCATTAAGTTTACGCTTGCGCATGGTTTCTAGGTATAGCCTAACTGCAGTTAAAGGGGTCTTTAACTCATGCGTAATGGACAGTAAAAAATTTGATTGCCTTTTTTTAAACCCAATTTCTTTTTTGAGACTCCTGTAAATGGTTAGAATCCCCCAGAATAGGAGCAGCATCATTACCGTACCTTCTAGGATGTACATCATCACCTTGCGCTGGTATTTTTTTTCGATTTGTTCGTAACCTTCCCAGCTAGGTTTTATCATGAAATTTCGAAGTGGGTCAAACTTATCAATGATGATTAACTCTAATTGAGGGTAGTGCATCTGAAAATACTTTTTCATTTCAACCGAGTCGTAAAATAACTCTTGGTCTACAGCACCCTGAATGTCGAAAGTTGCCTTATAACTCTCGTTGTTGAGAATTTCAAAGTCTTTTTCAAAAATAATTTTAGAGCTGCGGTAATGCGCGAATGTCCACCAGCCAAATGCAGCTAAGATGTAAATACTTAATACAATAAAAATTACTCCCGCCCTATTCAACGTTCATACTTTTTAAAGTTCCCAAATGGTTTTTCTTCCCGGTCTTAGATAGTGTTTTAGGTTCAGCCAAAAAGCCATGACCAGGTAAATAATAATTGGCGAGCCCATGGTAATAAATGAGGTATAGATAAAATACAGTCTAATAGTAGAGGATGAAATACCAAAGCGTTCACCTAGGTAATTACATACTCCAAATGCATGTTTCTCTACAAAAAATTTAAGTTTATCCATTGACAATAATACTCGCACCAATATTAATTATTTTTTTTCACAGTTTCAATGTGCCAACCATCCTTTATTTTGTATTTTGGTTTGTCAGAGAAAAGAAGGTTCATTCCAATGTTAATACCAAGTCCAACGCCTAAAGAAATAGCTAGGTTTTTTCCATCACTGTAGGCATTTCTTTCGTTTAAGTCTTTAAGTAAAAACACCGCACTTAAGCCGGCGCTAATTCCTATTAGGCTTTTTAACATATTTGCAGAAGCAGACCGCCTTTTAAACGACTCAATATCTTTAAATTTAATTTCTTTCCAAGGGTTGTTACCTCCAGCAAATACAGTTGACATAGGGGAGTATGGATGAACAATACCCACATACAACGAGCTATCGGTGACTCCTTGTAAAGTGTGTTTAAAAAATTCGGTTTGACCCAAATAACCTTTATAGCGAATAATTAAAAAATCACCTGGTTTTGCTAAGATAGTTTTTTGTTGAACAGTATCTATGAATCTAACTGCCTCCTGAGAACGAGCGCTTAGGCCCAGTAGCATCAGCGAAAACACAATCATTAATCCTTTGATTAAAGATTTTCCTTTTTGAATAGTGGTTCGGTAAATGTGCATTGTAAACATTTTTTAGACTCGCAATAGTATTTCTTCAAATGTAATAAAGCTTGAGAATCTTTGGCATTTTCTATAAATATTCCCATTTCTTTAAAAATTTTGATCACAGAAATATTTTCTGCTTCCATAGATTCTAATAAACGAATGGCAATTTCTTCTTGTCCATATTTACCTTCAATTTTTCCGTAAGCAAATTTTATAGGGATGATTACATTGATGATTAAGCCGTCGTAGAAGGCAGATTTTACCCCACCTAAAAGGGCTCGTAAGGAAGTAATATCTTTAACCTCTATCGATTTTTTGAGGAGTTGTTTTTCATTACAAATAAGTTCGATTACTTGTGCCATGCGTTTTTCGGGGAAGGAGGCTGGCCTATTCCCTTTATGCTTCCAAGCTGATTTATCCATAATAGGTAACTTCAGCAAGTTATTTAACTCTTTAAATTTTGATTCGCTGGCCTCTTCAAATTGGTTAAAATCTAAGCCAGAAACCCCTGCAAATAAACTAAGTAGCGTTGGTGGTTCTTCTCGGTATTTTTGGATCAAACCCCATGGTACGGACTTTATTAGTTGCTCCATAGGTAAATTGTTTAGGCCCATTCCTGCATATTGAAAAAGTAATTGAATGAGTAATTCTTCCCAATGGAATTTATTGGCTACTAATCTTTCTTCAATTAAAGCAAGTTTAAATTTGAGTCGCTCAATGATGAGTCTTTCAATAAAAATGCTAACTAATTCGGGTGCTGGTAGTACAAAAATGTTTTGGCAAGGTATTTTAGCCTTGCTCTTCATCAAAACATCAAAGTTTTCAAGCAATTTCTCGGGGATGAATGGCTTTAATTCTAGGCTTGGAATAGGATTGCCAAATATATCATATACCTCTTCATCGTGCAGGTAAACAACATGCAAGATGATGTTTTGGTAGGCAGCATCTTGTTGGTGTTTGTGCTTGCGCCAATCACTACTTTTTACATGTACTTCTAGGTTACCTGCCCATGTAGTTCCATCTATTACAAGGCGAGCATCGTAAAAATCGGGTCCTTGGTGTGAATTTAAGAGACCTGTTTTAATTACCTTAATTTCTTTGCCACATTTGGTGGTAAGCGAATGGTTAAGCAGATATTTTCCTAGCCATATATATTGAAGTAGGTTTTCTGGTGGCAACTTTTGCATGATGCTTGGTTTATAGACCACATAAATAATCAAATAACAAAAAATAAGTTATTTTGCAACCCCACTTAAATCCAGTTTATATGAAAAAATTTTTACTTGCTTTTGTTTCTTTTGTACTTTTAAGTTTAGCAAGCTTTGGCCAAGCGGTATTGCCTACGGTTTGGAATTTTAGTTCACCTGGCATCAGCACACCACCTGCTGGATGGACACTGGGTTTAGGTACCAATGGTAACCTTACTTACGCCTTTGGAATAGGAGATGCCATCTCTGCTAGATTAGATGCCACAGGTGAATTTATAACCATTCAGATAGCAGATAAACCAGGTGAATTAAGTTATTGGCTAAGCCCTCAAAATGCTGGAAATGCATGGGGTGGTCAGTTTGATATTCAAGAAAGCCCTAATGGTACCACATGGTCTACCATTCGTTCTATTACTACAAAAGCAACAACCTCTACCAATTTTACTGGTGGCAGATACCTAGAGAATTTACAAACTACTACTAGGTTTGTTAGGTTTTATTATACCACCAAACTTCCTGGAGGCTCTGCTGGAGGTGGGAACATGGCGGTAGATAGCGTAATGATTAAACCAGCCCCAGCGCCACCAACACCAGGTATACAATTAAAGTTGGGATCAAATGTTCTGGTGAATGGAAATACAGTGATCATTGGTAACAATGCCAATACGCAATTTAATTTAACAAACACAGGAACTCAACAATCACTCATTATTGATAGCGCGTCTTTATCTGGACTGAATGCATCCGATTTTAGCCTTCAAAATTTACCAGATACCATTGTTGCAACAAGCAGTAAAAACTTCTTACTAAATTTTACTGCTGGCGCACCAGGTACTCGCAGAGCTACATTAACCTTATTTTCTAACGATCCAGATAAACCAACATTTAGAATATCGCTTTATGCCATAGGCGGAAGTTTGGCCTCTGAGCCTACTGCCCAAGCCTCGGCAATTAACTTTACCTCCATTAAATCTTATGCATTTAATGTTCAACTAGATGCAACTAGCAAACCTGCTGAGAAGTTTTTGGTGCTCAAAAAGCTTGGGTCAGACATTACCGAAACTCCAGCAGATGGCATTACCTATACAAAAGGAGACTACATTGGCAGTGCTCAGGTTGAGTTTATTTTAGATTCAAGTTTTAACTGGACACCTAATTATATCCATGCCCAGAAGAATTATCATTATGCAGTGTTTAGCTTTAATGGTCCTGCTGGATTTGAAAATTATCTTACTTCCAATCCATTAAAAGGAAGCGTAACTACAAGTGGTAGAACACCCGGAAATTATTATGCTGGGATTAACCCAGCAGCTACAAGTTTTGTGAGTGATTTAAGTGCTAGGATCAACCCTCATGATACAATTTTTTATAGTAACTACATCTCTAGATTAGTAAATCCATGGTTGGCTAGAGACACTAGCGGTGGCAAAAAGGTAGTTACCTGTGTTTATACTGGGCATCAGTTTGTGTATTCGGAGCCATTTTTATGGGCCAGTGGAAACAATGGTGCTGTGTTAACGCGTGAGCATACTTGGCCACAAAGTTGGATGCCAAGCAACCAGGGTAATCCCGATTGGCCAAATGCACCGGGCACCAATAGAGAGTTACCAGAATACAATGATTTACATAATTTGTTTCCGGCCCATCAAATAAATGCCAATGCCAGACGCAGCAATAATCCATTTCATGAAGTAGTAACGCCTAGTTATACTTCTCCAACTGGTTTTGGCATGTTGGGTGTAGATAGTTTTGGCATTACCTCTTATGAGCCAAGGCCAGAACAAAAAGGTGATGTAGCACGAGCCTTGTTTTACATGGCAGTGGCCTACAATGGGGTTGGGTCAAAATCATGGTCTATTCCAAATCAGCAATCTTTAAATTTATTAAAACAATGGCATCAAATGGATCCACCAGATGATTTTGAAATTGCCAGAAATGAATTTATAGCCGTAACGCAAAAGAATCGTAATCCATTTGTTGATTTTCCAGAGTGGGTAGAAAGAATTAATTTCAGAACCATGGCATATGTGCCAGGGGATAGTATACCACCTATACCAAAATCAATTAACATTACCTCTCCTAAGGCAACAGATACCTGGAGAAAAGGAATGGCAGCTAGCATATCTTATACCTTTCAGAACATCGATTCGGTAAATATATTTTTTAGTTCAGATTCAATGAAAACATGGACCAATATTGCTGGCAATGGCATAGCCCTGTCTGTTGCAAATAATCCTTTTGTATTTACACCCCTTAGCTATTTTGACCATCCAACAGGCATTGTGATAGTGAAAGACAAGTCTAGTAATACGGCAGATACCTCAAGCTATTTCTTATTAGAAACAAGTAATGGATTATTAAATACTATTGGTTCGACCCAAATATTAGCTTATCCAAATCCTTTTGAAAGCCTATTGAATGTAAGGATTAATCAAGCCGGTTTAGTTAATATTTTCTTAATTGATTTACAAGGAAAAGTACTTGTTCAAACCCATGAGCCTAGAGTTGATACGAGAGAAATTCCAAATGGAGTTTACATCTTAAGGGTTGAAACTGCTCAAGGCCTTTATTTACAGAAAGTTGTAAAAAACTGAGTCAATAGATTGTGATTTTTTTACAGTTTCAGTTGAATTGAATCAATGTCAAAACATTAATTTTTTCTTATAAATAGTATTTATTCCGATAAAATTTTCTAAATTTGATTATATGAACTTTGTTTATTCAAAAAAATTATTTTACCAAACTCTGATAAAACTTGATTATTGGAGGACCATGATTTGGAATGAATAGAAGCTATTTTTAGCCCTATTTCATTTGGTTTTTACATTTAAACAAATCTTTATTTTATGAAAAAATATATACTTAATCTACGAAGCATGTTAGCTTTGGTCATTCTCCTAGTAGGTCTAGGTAATGACTTGCGCGCGCAGGTTTACCTGCTCGAAAATTTCGACAGCGCATTTGTGGGTACACCAGGAGCGCCTCCTGGATGGACTCAAACCCGTTTTGATTATTGGGGTGATGGCACTCCAACTGCAATTAATGTGGCTGGTCCAAAAGACTGGCAGAGAAACCGTTTAATTTCTTCTGGCTTTTGGTCTTCGCAGAGTTTTGGTACTATACCAAGCGCTGCTGTAACAGATTCAGGAGCTCTTTGGCTCGAAGATTACTATTTTGGAACACAAACCAATATGTTAAGCAGAAGGATTGAGTCGCCAGCTATTAATCTTTCAACAGCTACTTCGCCTTATTTGCGATTTAACATGTTTTTTGCTCAAACTGCCAATTACACGTATCCAATTATTGTAATGGCATCTAATGATAATGGTGCTACATGGAAATCTATCATGCATGTTCAACCTAATGCAGATGTGGTTACTACTTCTACAACTGGCGCAGGTACAATGAATGCTGCTACACCTTGGCAAAAAATAACCATCCGTATTCCGGATGCATATAAGGTACCTAATGCTAAGTTTGCCTTTTACAGAAACAATCCATATAGCTTTAACTCAAACCCTTTCATTGATAGTTTAACTATCGAAGAATTTACACCAACCACTATTACTTCTGCACAAAGTGGTAACTGGTCTGATCCATTAACTTGGGTTGGTGGAATTGTACCTAATGCTAATAATCACGTAGTAATTGATGCAAATCATACAGTTACTTCAAATGTGAATATTTCTCGTATGCAAAATTTAACCATCAGTGGTGGTGCATCGTTTTTATATTTTTCTTCTTCTTTAAATACAGTTTCTCAAATTTTTGGAAATTTAACCATCAACTCTACTGGAACATTTAGCCTTGGAACTACTGCTTCATCTACCATTAATAGATGGGTGTATATTGGTGGAAGTTTAACCAATAATGGCACCTTGAATACCGGTACTGGAACGGGAAGTGTTGTATACATGACAGGTGGGCAATTGAGCACCTTTACTAATAATGGTACTATCTCAAACGGCTATATCTCTGGTATGTATTTTGCAAATTCAGGGGGTGTGGAGTTTAACGGTAGTATGACCAGTAACGTGGTAATTAGAAATTTAACTTTCCTTGTAGACGGTCCTGTAATTCCAAATGGTAAACTAACTTTAGGTATCACCGGAAACGTACATACAATTACACGCGGTAATAATACTGCGTTCTTTACCCAAAGACCTATTTATCCTCCTTTAGGTACCTCACTTCGTTCGGTAACTTATGGAGGTGGAACGAATGGTAACCCTACAATGGGTATTTTCTATAAGGACACTATTTTTACTGGATTTGAAACTGATACACTAGCTACTGGAGTTCAATTTATCAGAGGTACATTAACTGTTTTCACTCAGAATCATGTTAAATTAAGTGCTCCACTTCAAATTGGTGATACTGTTGGAAGAACAACGACACTTTCTGCTACCAATGCTGGTGGATTAACTACATTTAGTCGTGGTATCTTATTCACCGATGATGTAAATATCTTAACCGTTGGTCCAATTGGAAATGGTTCTTTAGGGGTTGACCCAAGTTTAAATAATTTAAATCCACCCACTACACACGGATCCTATATTGTTGGGCCAGTTAGATTTGTTAGACCATTATCAGGTACTTTAACCTCTACTTTAAGTGTTCCGTTAGGATACGGAAGTCAATACTTAGCGTTAAGTACACCAAATAATGCTAGACGTTATTTACAACTTACCGCAGGTGGAGGTTGGGCCGGACAGATTATCACTTTCCGCGCTCTAACAAACCCATCTGGCGCGGTGAGTGCACCACAAACTTCTTTACTAACCAATCGTTTATACAGAATTGAGTTAGCGCCAGGTCAAAATTTGCCAGCAACCTCATTATTAACCGCCATCACTAGAATAGAAGGTGGTAATAGCAATGCAGATGCTTTATTGGGAAACCAAGATCAATTATTCTTAATGCAAAGTACCAGTCCAACTGGACCTTGGGTGCCAAGAAATGTAGCGGCTGGTGCCGGTGCATTTGTTATTAATACATTATATACACGTCAAACAAGTGCATTATCACCTGGACCAATTAGTGGTAATGGTGAATATTTTGCATGGGCCTCTTCTGCACCATTAATGAACTTTCAGAATGGAGATGTAACCAGAGAGGTTGCCCCAGTTTCTATTGGTGCCCAAGATATGCCAATGTTAAGAGTTAGGGTTAATGTTAACGGTACCATCCCAACTAGGGTAACTAACCTTGATTTTACGCCTGCTGGAACTTCTAACCTTGCAGCAATTTCATCAGCAAAGGTGTATTATACAGGTACCTCACCGGTATTCAATAATTCTACTCAGTTTGGCTCTACAGTTACCTCTGTAACTGGTGTTACTTCTGTTACAGGAAACCAAGTATTACAATCTGGCGATAACTATTTCTGGATTGCTTACAATGTTTCAGCTAGTGCAGTCTTGGGTGATAGTTTAAGTGCTAACCTAAACAGCATTACAGCAGTTGACACAGCAAGAACTTTAGTTACTACACCTGCTACAGGCTTTAGAATTGTAAGTGCTCCAATGACTTTTGTTTCTGCAACAGCAGTTCAATTGAATGCAGCAAGAGTAGAGCGTGGCGAACAGGGAGCTGATATCATGCGCATTAATGTAAATATGTCGGCAACTGGTGCTCCGATTCCATTGAATAGTTTGCGTTTAAACACCAATGGGTCAGGTGCCACTACCAACATCACACAAGCTCAAGTTTATTATACAGGTAACTCTACCACATTTAACAAAAATCAATTAGTAGGAACATTTAATAGCCCAAGTGGAGCATTCATCATAAATGGAACCCAAAATCTATCTAATGGCGATAACTATTTTTGGGTAGCGTATTCTGTATCTGCTACAGCAATCTTAGATGATTCTGTTGATGTTGAGTGTGATTCGATTTCTATAAGTGGAGTAAACAGACCTGTAAGTCCAATAGCTCCAGCTGGAAATAGGCTCATCCGTGCGCCATATTGTAATAGCGCTGCAACTACTACTGGTGATGAGGAGATTTGGAATGTTACTTTTGGTTCAATTAACAATACCTCAAACTGTACAACCTTAGCCCCAGGGCCTGGTTCGGTGAATAGCATGTATTCAAATTATACCACTTCTATTGCACCTCCTAGTATTCCTGCTGGTTTGCCTATACCAATTAGTGTTAATGCTGCAAGTTGTGGTGGTAATTATCCTTCAACCTTAAGGGTATATATCGATTATAACCAAAACGGTGTTTTTGATTTACCTGGTGAATTAGCTTATTCTAATAATTCATTTACTTCTAGCACTGCAGGTACAACCATTTTAACAGGAAACATTACTGTTCCATGTAGTGCTTTACCTGGAAACACAAGAATGAGGGTTGTATTAGATGAAACTTCTGGTGCTCCGGCTTGTGGTACTTATACTTGGGGAGAAACAGAAGATTACACCATTAATATTGTTGCAGGAGCTTCAACTTATACAGCTTCAAATGCTATTCAATTTACAGGTACAACTTCTGCCGGATCATCAGATGTTAGGGTATTGAGAGTGCCAATTAAGGTATCTTCTTCACCTTGTAATCCTGGTGTTATCACACAATTAAGATTTAATACTGCTGGTTCTACCAGTGCTGCAGATATCGTTTCTGCTAAATTATATAAAACTGGAAGCTCTAACATATTTAGTATTGCTAATCTAGTTGGTACTGTAGCCGCTCCAAGTGGTCAGTTTTCATTCACCGTAGCAGATACCGCTGTAAATGATACCAACAATTATTGGTTAGCCTATGATGTAAGTGCTACTGCTACCGCATCAAATGTTTTAGATGCTAGATTTGATAGCGCCGAAGTATTTGGTGCTTGGTACACCCCAATTAATGGAAATCCTACAGGAAATTTAGTAATTACTGTTCCTATGGCTTATATAGGTTCAAGTGTTATTCATACAGACTTAGGAATGGTAGAAAGACCTTCTGTTAATAATAGAATGTTGCGTGCGATGGTAATCATGGGTTCTACTGGTGCACCAGTATCAGTTACTCAGTTTAGCTTAGATGCCAATGGCGGTGGTGATGACACCTCAAATATTGCTAACGTAAAAGTATTCTACACCGGAAGCAGCGCAAATTTTGCTTCAACCAACCAGTTTGGTTCAACTTTCGTTCAAACTACACCTACTGGTAATAAATATGGTGCCTTTAATATTAATGGTATCCTTAACCTGGCCAATGACACCAACTACTTCTGGGTAACTTATGATATTAAGTCTACCGCAATATTAGGTGACTCAGTTGACTTAGAAATGTCAGGCATTACCATTGCGGGTGTTAATAGAACTCCATCCACCACGGCTCCGGCGGGCAATAGAAAAATTCGTGCTCAATATTGCGCCAGTGGTGCTACCTCAACTTTTGATGAGGAAATTTGGAATGTTACAGTTGGTTCGTTAAATAACACTTCTACTTGCGCTACCACAGCTCCAGGCCCTGGTTCTGTAAACAGCCAATACTCAAATTATTCTGGATTTGTTGCTGCTCCAAATTTGGCTGCAGGATTGCCAATTCCATTTAGCGTAAATGCAGCAAGTTGTAATGGTAATTACACTTCAATGTTGGGTATTTACATAGACTATAACCAAAATGGAATATTTGACTTGCCAGGTGAACTTGCTTATGCTAGTGGTACATTTACCTCAAGTACAGCCGGAACACAAATAATTACTGGTAATATTACTGTACCATGTACTGCAATGCCTGGTATAACCAGAATGCGTGTGGTATTAAATGAAACTACCGGTGGTGTTGCACCATGTGGTACATTTGCTTGGGGTGAAACCGAAGATTATGATGTAAACATTGTATCTGGCGCTCCATCGTTCCGCAGTGTTAGTGTGAACCAAAATACAGGAACTACTGCTGCCTCAGCTACCGATGTTAGGATTTTAAGAATTCCTGTGGTTATGACATCATCGCCTTGTAACCCAGCTATTATAGATGGATTCTCTTTCAATACTGCTGGTTCTACTGCTGCTGCTGATATTGCAAATGCAAAATTATATGTAACAAGAAATTCTGGTGTATTTAACAATACCAACTTGCTTGGAACAGCAACTAGCCCTTCAGGCCAATTCACATTTACTGTGGCTGATACCTTAAATAATGATACCAATTTCTATTGGTTAACCTATGACGTAAGTGCAACTGCTACCAATAGCAATGTGTTAGATGCTAGATTAGATAGTATCAACTTGTTAGGAAGCTGGCGTGTGCCTGCAAATGGAAACCCTGCTGGAAACGTAGTGATTGCCACTCCTATGACTTATTTAGGAAGTGCTGCTATACATCCAGAACAAGGTATCGTAGAAACAGGAGCAGTTAATCAAAGAATGTTACGTGTAATGGTTAGAATGAGTTCTATTGGCGCTCCTGTTGCATTGACCCAATTTAACTTAAATGCAAATGGAGGTGGAGATGATACTTCAAACATTGCCAATGTAAAAGTATTTGCAACAGGCAATAGCCCAGTATTCTCAGCCGCTAACCAGTTTGGTACCACTTTCGTTCAAACTACACCTACCGGTAATAAGTGGGGTGCATTTAACATCAATGGTACCATTAACTTAAATAATGATACCAACTACTTCTGGGTAACTTATAATATTAAATCTACTGCCATCATTGGCGACTCTGTAGATGCAGAAATTACAGGTTTAACCATTGCAGGTGTTTCTCAAACTCCTACCAATACTGCTCCAGCGGGCAGCAGAAGAATTAGAGGTCCTTATTGCGCTAGTGCCGCTCAGTTTGCTGGAGATGGAGAAATTTGGAATGTAACAGTTGGTTCGTTAAATAACACTTCTAACTGTACTGTGGCTGCAACAGGCCCTGGTTCTACTTTAAGTTTATATTCTAACTATACTCAATCTATCAATGCACCAAATTTAGTGGCTGGTGTTTCGATACCGTTCTCTGTCCATACTTCAACTTGTGGTGGTAATTACAATGGTGTATTGGGTATTTGGATAGATTTGAACCAAGACGGTGACTTTACTGATGCGGGTGAAACCGTTCATATGACTCCAACTTTCTTATACGGGACAACCGTATTCCGCACAGGTAATTTTGTGATTCCTTGTACTGCCACTCCTGGTACTACAGTGATGCGTGTGATTTTAAATGAGACTACTGCTTCTCCAATTTCGCCTTGTGGTTCTTATTTCTATGGAGAAACAGAGGATTATATCGTAAACATTGTTAACGCTGCTCCTGTATTTAATGCAGTTTCAGTAATACAACAAACTGGTACAACAAGCGCTGGTGCTACAGATGTTCCTGTATTACGTGTTCCTATCAGAGTAACTTCTTCTGCTTGTACTCCTGGAACAGTAAATGAATTTAGATTTAACACGGCTGGTACAACTACTGCTGCTAACATTGTTACGGCTAAACTTTACAAAACAGGTAATACAGGTGTATTCTCAAACACTAACCTGGTAGCTAGTGTTACTTCACCAAGTGGCGCATTTAGCTTTACTGTAACAGATACCTTAATTAATGATACCAATAACTATTGGTTAGCCTACGATGTTGCTACAACGTCTGCAAACAACAATACGTTAGATGCAACTTTTGACAGTGCCAATGTTTATGGTAATTGGGTAGTTCCTGCTGTGAGCAATCCTACTGGTAATGTGGTTATCTCTACTCCAATGACCTTTGTAGGAAGCGATGTAAGCCACCCAGATGCGGGTATGGTTGAAACTGGTTCTGTAAATAACAGAATGTTAAGAATTAGGGTTCGCATGAGTTCTACTGGTGCACCTGTTTCATTAACTCAGTTAAACTTAAACACAAATGGTGGAGGTAATGATACTTCTAACATTAATAACTTGAAAGTATTCTATACTGGAACGAGTGCAAATTTTGCCACTACCAACCAGTATGGATCAACTTTTGTGCAAACTACACCAACAGGTGCAAGTTGGGGAGCCTTTAACATTAATGGCTTGGTTTCACTTGCCAACGATACCAATTATTTCTGGGTTACTTACGACATCAAAGGAACTGCCATCGTAGGCGATTCGGTTGATGCAGAATGTACAGGAATGACTATTGGCGGTGTTTCTCAAACACCTTCGAATACAGCGCCTGCTGGATCAAGAAAAATTAGAGTGCCTTATTGTACAAGTGCAGCCCAATTTGCGGGTGATGGCGAAATCCTAAATGTAACTGTTGGTACTTTAAATAACACCTCTAATTGTACTACTGTTGCTCCTGGTGCAGGTTCAGCTTTGAGTTTATATTCTAACTTTACTTCTTCGGTTACCGCACCAATTATGAATGCAGGTGATTTAGTTACATACGATATTCATACAGCAACTTGTAATGGAAACTACAATGGTGTTATGGGTATTTGGATAGACTTTAACCAAGATGGTGACTTTACGGATGCTGGTGAAACTGTTGTGATGACTCAATCATTCCTTTATGGTAATGGTGTGTATCAAACAGGTGCCTTCTATATTCCATTGAATGCTACTACTGGTAGAACTAGAATGCGTGTCATCTTAAATGAAACTACAGCTTCTCCAATTTCTCCTTGCGGTACCTACTTCTATGGAGAGACAGAAGACTATACCATTGAGATTTTACCTGCACCAAATACAACCTACCTATGGAACCAAACAAGTGGTGGTAGCTTAATTTTACCTACCAACTGGACTCCATCAAGGTTAAAAGCCAACCTTTCAGATAAGTTAATTATCAATACTGGTAATACAGGTGCATTTACAGGTGCTGGTAGCCAAATTGTTCGTGCCATTGAATTAGGTGCAAATACGGTTGCTAACGTTGCTGGCAATGCTGCCATTGTTGTAGTTACCGATTCATTGGTATTTGGTAACAACGCTAGAATTGTTACTAACTCAAATACATTGGTATTGGGTAGAGATACTTCAAGTGTAGGTGCATTGCAAGTAGGAACTGCTGCTGGTATAGCTGGTAATTTCACTCGTTGGTTTAATAGTACTTTGAATCCAATTAGTTTCCCATTAATTACAAGTGCTGGATTAAGTAGAGTAATGGAAGTTAACTATACCACTGCTCCTACCACAATCGGTTCGTTGACAGCTTCATTTGTGCCAACAGCGCCAGGTAATAATGGCTTACCACTTTATGATAGTACTGCCTTCTTTACTATTAATAGAGCCGGTATCGATGGATACTGGTCATTGTTGCCAAGCAATGGTACTGCAGCTGGTACTTATAATGTAAGTTTAAATGCGACAGGTTTTACAGGTGTATCTAACTACTTACAATTGGTTGCTATTAGAAGAAATACTGGTACTTCACCTTGGACATCTAATGGTGTTCATGTAACTGCAACTGGTTCTAATGCGGCTCCTATTGTAAATCGTAACAATGTTAATCAATATGGTGATTTTGGTATCGGTGGAGATACTGCTGTTAATCCGTTACCAGTTGAAATGTTATCATTTACTGCAAAAGCGATCAATGGAGATGCATACTTAAATTGGTCAACTAGCATGGAGATCAATAATAAGGGCTTCTTCGTAGAAAAATCTATCGATGGTGTTAACTTTAAAGATATCAACTTTATAGCAGGACATGGAAATTCTAAAGCTGTTAGAAGCTATCATTTAGAAGATCAAAATGCCTTTGCATTAACTTCAACTGTTTATTACAGATTAAGACAAGTTGATTTTGATGGCACAACTAGCTATTCAAAAGTTGTGAGTCTTTCAGAAAATGACCTAGTATCGGATGCGGTTACCATGTTCCCTAATCCGTTCTCTGAATCAATTGGAATTAGCTTTGTTTCATCGGTGAGCGGTGAGGCGGTTGTTGAGGTAATTGATATCCAAGGTAGATTAATTGCTAATAGCACATTAACCATTCAACAAGGTGCTCAGTACATTCCTTTAAACAATGCAGATAAATTAAACTCTGGAGTTTATATGGTTCGTGTGAACTTTAATGGTATCACACAAACATTCAAAATTCAAAAGATGTAATTTTTCAAGCTTTTATTTAGATAGAAAGGCGGCTGATGATTCAGCCGCCTTTTTTTTGTTTTTTGCAAATTTTTAATCCACACATTATCAACTATTAATCATTACATTAATTTCCTCTTAAAAAAATTGACAATAGATTATTGCGTGAATGTTTACAAATATTTTAAATTACGCATCAAACCAAATCCTAATAATATATGTTATACATCTCCTCTAAACGATTTCGAGAATTTTGGGTCAAACCAATATTTTCGATTGTTGCCATTTTACTAATGGCATCTGGGCTTTATGCTCAAACAAACATAGCCCCTTTGGCTACTGCTTCCGCGTCTTCCTGTATGACCGGACCGTGTAGTGCATTTAATGATTTAAACTATGGTACTTGTGGGACGCAATTGGTGTGGATTTCTACATCTGGCCCTCCTGCCGGTACAGAATGGTTAGAGTTTACCTGGCCAACTACGCAAGTGTTTGACAAAATTACCATTCACCATGCCCAAACCACTGGCCGCTTTTTGGCGGGTGGAACTATTCAAGTTTGGAATGGTACTTCCTACGTTAATCACCACACTTTTTCTGGATTGAACCAAGCGAATTGTGTGAATGATGTAAGTTTCTTACCGGTAGCCTCAACAAGACTACGTATTACTGCTTTTGTAATGGGTACAGGACAGAACTCTAACCCAAACTTTCGTGAAATTGAAGTTTGGAGAGGTTCTCTTTCAGGCAATGATGTTGGTATAGCAAGTATTGATTCAGTTGGAACCGTTTGTTCAACAACTGCAATTCCTGTCTATGCCACTATTCAAAATTTTGGTACCAACCAAGTTACCTCTGCTAATGTTTTATGGAGTGTAAATGGTGCGTTGCAATCAGTTATCCCTTTTACTGGCACTTTGGATACTGCTGGTGGAGCAGGTTCCAACAAAGCTACAGTTCTACTTGGCACTTATGGTTTCTCGCCTACCAATTCTGTTATTAAAGCTTGGACTAGTCAACCTAATAGTACAGCTGATACCATAAGAGTTAATGATACTGCTTCAGTAACTAAATCAATTGCACTTGCTTCTGGTACTTATACTATTGGTGGAACTGCTCCAGACTTTGTATCGTTTACTGCTGCTAGAAATGCTTTATATGCTCGCGGTATTTGTGGCCCTGTTACTTTTATAGTAGCCAATGGTACCTACAATGAGCAAGTAGATTTTACTGGTCATATTTCTGGCGCTTCTGATGTTAATACCATTACTTTTAGAGGTACTAGCAGAGCAGGTACTATTCTTAATTTTGCTTCTACAAATACGGCTCAAAGGCATACGCTTCTGTTTGCCTCTAATGCGCGTTTTATCACCTTTAGAGACATGACCATTCGTGGTAATGGTAATTTTGCTGGTGATT
The DNA here is from genome assembly GCA_964443415.1 of uncultured Chitinophaga sp. GTDB lineage: Bacteria > Bacteroidota > Bacteroidia > UKL13-3 > UKL13-3 > B1. Next base: position 68,406 of record CAYUDC010000001.1, read on the forward strand.
TTGCCTTTACTTTAATTATTAACAGTGGTGCCAGAAGCATTAGAGTGGCCAATTGTGATATCTTAGTTGCAGGTGCTAACTCATTATCTGGTACAACAAATTATATCCCTGTGTTACTTGGTGGTACTTCTTCTTCTTATTCTTCTGGTAGCAGAGTGGATAGCGTAGAAATTGATACTTGTTTAATTAGCCGTGGGTATTTTGGTGTAGTGAATTATGGTGTTTCTGGTAACCTAGGTTTGAACGTAAAGTTTAGAGGATGTTTATTTAAAGAAAACTATTACTATGGATATTACGGTGTTCAAAATGGTAACTTAACTTTAGAGAATAACGATTTCCAATTACAAACTGCTACCACTGGTATTACTCCAATTTATGTTTCTACTGCTACTGCACCTACCAATTTTCATCACAGAATTGTAGGTAATAAAATGAGAGAAATAGGGTCTTATGCTATGGCACTCTTTACAGTTACAAATCCATCAACTGGTAAAGGTTTAATTGCAAACAATGCCATTGGTGGTGCGCAAATTTCTACAACTGGTTATGGAATTTATATGAGTGGCTGTAGCAACTTTATGATGTTGCATAACTCTGTAAATTTAAATATTGCAGGATCTACCAATGCAATTTATGCAGGTATATATATTACCAGTGGTTCTGGAAATAGTATCATTAATAATAACCTTGCTAGAACTGCTTCTGGTGCTGGTATGCCTATGTATTTAGTGACAAGCGCTGTAAGTGATACTTGCGATTACAATAACTATTTTAAGGTAGATACTGTGAGCGGTTTAATTTATAAAGGAGCTACCTATATGCCTGCTACCTTTAGGGGCACAATGGCTAAGGATAGCTTCTCTTTAAATAACCCTCCTGGATTCTTAAGTGCTACCAATTTAAATATCAATGTGCCTTGTAATAAAGGTATGGCTTTACCTGTGGTACCAACTGATATCAATGGTTTAGCTCGTTCTATTACTGCTCCAAATATGGGTGCTTACGAAATGTTAGCGCTTAATAATAACATTGGTATTGAAAGAATTCTTGCACCAACGCCAACTACTTTCACCATTGGAAGTAATGATGTTTGGGCTTTAATTAGAAATACTGGTATTAATACAGTAAGTAGTTTTGATGTTTCATACACCAATAATGGCGGTACTCCAGTGACACAATCGGTTACTGCTACATTGGCCGCTTGTGATACCATTAGTGTATTGTTTACAGGTACCAATCAAGTAACTTTAGGTTCAAGCAATAAATTAAAAGTTTATACCAGCGGACCTAATGCAAGTTTAGATTCATTCCCTGCTAATGACACCTTGGTGGCTGATTTATATGCTCCGTTAAGTGGTAACTATACTATCGGTGGCAGCACTGCAAATTTTGCCAACTTTACTGCCGCTGTTAATGCCCTTAAAGGTGCTGGTATTGCTGGGCATGTTACTTTTACCGTTAATCCTGGTACTTATAATGAATTTGTGAACTTAGATGGAACAATTTTAGGTTTACATGATACTGCAAGGGTATTGTTCAGTGGTGTGGATAAAAACACTGTGATAATAGAAGCTAACAGAGGTTCTGCACCAGTGGTGGGTATTTTTGGACATCGTTATATCACCTTTAGGGATATGACCATTAGAAATACTTCTCCTTCAGGTACAGGTTTTGCCATTGTAGGAAATACTACCAACAATGCTGGTACTGGTTGTGGAATCATTAATTGTATTGTTGATATGCCAAATGTAACCACAGCTACAGCTTATGGAATATTGGCAACAGGTACTGCCTCTGGTTATGGAATTGGAGCTATGCGCGCTGATTCAATTACCATTGATTCAAATGTGGTAAACAAATCTTTCTATGCTATAACTGTTTATGGTGCTACCAATGCATTGTATAACCGTTTTATTAGAATTAGAAATAATACCTGTAACAATATTTACTATATGGGTGCATATGTTGCTTATAACTACAATGCCATTGATTTTATAGGTAACAAGTTTACCATGGATCCTACCTATGGTTATTATGGGGTTTATTATTATGCTAACCAAAATGCGAGTGCAACTGTGCCACATAGATTCCACGGTAATACTGTTATTAATCACGGTGGTTATGGCGCCTTCTTGTATTTCCCAACCACTAACAGTGCAAACTCGGCTATCACAGAAGTGTATAATAACATGATTGTATCTGGCCCAACCTATAACTTTGTGTATGGTATCTATGTGCAAGATCAATCTTCTTCTAGATCAAGAATTATTCATAATACCTCTGTAAATAGATATCCTACAGGTACGGTGAGTTATGCTGCTATCGGAACAACTGGTTCTACTCAGGTGGTGGTTAAAAATAATATTTGTGTAAATTTAGCTGGTTCGGCTGCTCCTGCCTACTTTGCTACCAACCCTGCTGCTGGTAATGTTAACCATAATATTTATTGGAATACTGCTGGTACTGCATTGGTTTTTAGAAACGGAACGTATTGGAACGCCTCTAACTTTAAAACTGCTACAAATGGTGGTGACTCTTCTCACAACATTAACCCAGATTTAGTGAGTGCCACAGACTTACATACTACTAGTGCTTGTTTGCCTAAAGGTGCTGATTTCTCAGCATTTTTAACCACAGACATTGATGGCGATGTAAGAACCATTCCAAGTATGATTGGTGCTGATGAGGTGGTGGGTATGAGCAACGACCTTGAAGTTGTTTCTATTCTTGCTCCTTCTATTCCTGTAAGTTTAGGTGCACAAGACCTAAAAGTGTTGGTTAAAAATAGAGGTACTAATACCGTTACTAGCTTTAACGTTGCTTATAGTTTAAATAATGGTACTCCAGTGGTATTAGCCTACAGTGGGTCTGGTTTGTCTTCTTGTCAATCTGATACCATTACCTTTACGGGTACTAACCAAATTACCATTGGAACTGGTGTGAACAATGTAAAAGTTTATACTTATGCTCCAAATGCCAGTGCAGATAGCAATCCTATTAATGATACTTTAGGAGCCTCATTGGCAGCGCCGCTTTCTGGTAACTATATTGTGGGTGCGGCTCCTTCTGACTTCCCTTCTTTAACAGCTGCATTGTTGGCTGCCAAAACAAGAGGAATCGCAGGTAGAACTACCTTCTTAATGAAATCAGGTGTATATACTGGTAACTATGCTGTTGAGCCAATGCCTGGAACTTCTGCTACCAACACAGTAAATATTGAATCATTAACTGGTAACCGTGACGATGTAAGATTTGAATTCTCAAATGATGCTTCAAATCTTCAGGTATTTAACATCTCTGCAAGTTTTGTAAACTTTAGAAATGTAACCATTCGTCAAACCAATGGTAACCTAACCTCTACCAATACTATTGTGAGATTTAATGGCGCACCTACCAACGACTCTTTAGTAAATTGTGTGGTTTGGGGACCTATTTTTGGAGTAGATGGAAATAGCACAGCTAGTTATTCTCTGTATGCTACAGGTATCAATACCAATAGATTGATTTTTGAAAACAACTATTTCAAAGGTTCTTTCTATGGAGCTTATTTCTTTGGAAATAATGCAAACTACTCTGTTAAAAATACTGAATTTATTGGTAATACTTTTGACAGTGTGACCTATGGTGCTTTATATTACTTATACTATACTACTGGTACAAAAGTTATCAATAATATCTTTAATCATAGGGTAATTGGTGGTACTTACACCACTGGCTACCAGTATTGGTATTATAATGACTCAGGTTATGTATGTACTAATAACAAAGTTCAAACCTTTGGTGGTAAGAGTTTATATTGGTACAACTATTATAGTAGAAATGCTGCTTCAAACCCTTCTATCATTGCCAACAATGATGTAAATGGTGCTTCAGCCTTTATTTATTGGGCATTGTTTGGTAGTGTTACCAATAACCAAAACTTCTACCATAATACAGTGCATTCTGGTTCAAATTATACTTACTTTAATGCAACTGGAAATAGCAACGTAAAAGTGTTTAACAACATTTTTGCTGCTTCGGGTACTTATTCATTGTATTGGTCAGGTGCACCTGCAGGTATTGCTCAAATTAATACCGATTACAACTTGTATTTTACAACAGGTTCAACTACTCCAATTTATGCAACAGCTGCAAGAACTCTGGCAGCCTTTAAAGGAGCCTACCCTACGTATGATAGAAACTCGGTGCAAAATAGAGCTCCGTTCATGAGCAACGCTAACCTTATGCCAAATGCAAATGATACAAATGTATGGTTAATCAATGGCAGAGGTGTTCATAACACTATATCTCCTATAGATTTTGTTGGTGTAACCAGACCAGCTTCTGTATTAAATGGTGCGCCAGATTTAGGTGCCTACGAAGTAACACCTTCTATTAGCACTTTGGCTCCTTTAGCAACTGTTGTTCCTGCCATTCCAGTAGCGGGTGGTACTCAACATTTCTTAGTAGGTCAAGACTCTGTAGCTAAAATCACTTGGGATCCATTTACTTCTTTACCAACTAATGTTTCATTGAGATATTATACTGGCGAACAGCCAAATACTCAAGGTGCTACTGGTAAAGCCATCAATGCTTATTATGATGTGAAGTTAACAGGCTCTGGCTTGTTGTATAATTTAGACTTGCATTATAAAAATACCCTACGTGGAAATATTGCTGCTCAAGGCGATTTAAGAATGGCTAACTATCCTGTGGGTTCTTGGAATTACTTAGGTGCAAGTGTAGTGGATAGTACCAGATTAATGGTAAGTACCACGGGTATTTCTGATACAAGTGCCGTTTGGACTTTAACAGATGCTACCGATCCACTAACTACTTTCTTAAATATTACTGCTCAGCCTCAAAGCACTACTAAATGTACTGGAGATTCTGCTGTATTCACAGTAGCTGCAATTGGTACTGGTTTATCTTACCAATGGCAAGTGAATACTGGTACTGGATTTACCAATATTACAGGTGCTACTTCAACTACTTTGGTAGTGAATAGTCTTACTACTGCATTTAACAACTACAAATACCGTTGTGCTATTTCTAACTTAACAGGTACTGCTCAGTCTAACGAAGCTACCTTAACTATTGGCTCTAGCACTAACATTACCACCCAACCAATCAATGCTGCTGGTTGTCAAGGAGACAATGCAGTGTTTACTTTAGGTGCTACAGGTAGTAACTTGGCTTTTGAATGGCAAGAAAACACTGGTTCTGGTTTTGCTACCATTACTGGTGCTACAGGTTCAACCCTTATCAGAGCAAATATCCAAGCTGCTATGACTGGTTATACTTATAGATCTATTGTTACTGGTGCTTGCGGTGTGAGAACTTCAGATACAGTATCTTTAACAGTAAGTGGTCCAATCTCTATTACCACTCAACCAGCTCCAACTACTGTAAACACTTGTGCAGGTTCAACTGTCAATATTACCATGGTTTCTACTGGTGCCACTACTTATCAATGGCAAATTGATGTGGGTAGTGGTTATGCAAACATTCCTAATGGTAATGGTGCAAACCTTAGCATTGCCAATGTTCCGGCTAGTTACAATAATGGTACTATCCGTTGTGTGCTAACCAATGCATGTAATACTACTTTTAGTAATACCGTTTCTATTACCGTTCAAACTCCTGGTTTATGGAGTGGTGTAACAAGCACTGCTTGGACAACTGCTAGTAACTGGGGATGTAGCGCAGTACCAACTGCTACTACTGATGTGGTAATTCCTGGTTCTGCTGTAAATATGCCTGCTGCAAGTACTGCAGTTAACATGCGTTCATTAACAGTTGATCCTTCTGCTACCATTACTTTAAGTGGTGCTGGTGCGCTTAACATTTACGGAAACCTTACCAATAATGGTACAATTTCTGGTGCAAATGCATGGGTTAACTTTATGGGAACTGCTGCACAAACCATTAATGGTGGTACTTATAATAGAGTTTCTTTAGACAATGCTGCTGGTTTAACTACTACTGCTGCTTTAACCATTAATGATACCTTACAATTAGTAAGTGGTAAAGTAACTTTAGGTTCAAACAATCTTACCATTGGATCTTCAGCTAGATTGCTAGGTAACTCTGCTGCTAACTATATTGTAACCAATGGAACTGGAAGTTTAGTGATGAATAACATCGGTACTTCTGGTAGAACTGGTGCTATTGTATTCCCAGTGGGTACAGCAAGCAATTACAATCCAGCTACTTTAAACAATACAGGTGTTGCAGATAACTTTGCAGCTAGAGTAATAACAGGTTCATATCCTGCCTTCACTGGAAGCACACCTTCGGGTGCTGCCTACACCAGCAACGTAGTAGATGCTAACTGGATTATCGATGAAGCTATTCAAGGTGGTTCAAACTTGGTGGTGAGCTTACAATGGAATGCTTCGCAAGAGCTTCCAAGCTTTACTAGAGCTTCTTCATACATTGCTCGTTACTTAGCAAATGGTTGGAACAATGCTGCTGCTTCTGCTGCAACAGGTGCCAATCCTTATGCGAGCACTGTAAGTGGTATCACTGTTTTAGCTCCAATGGGTGTAGGTTCAAACGGAACCCTTCCTGTAAGCTGGCTATCATTTACTGCTAATGCCAATGGTATGGATGCGGTATTAAATTGGGCAACTGCAACAGAGATAAATAACAAAGGATTTGAAGTAGAGCGTTCATTAGATGGCTCAATCTTTAAAACCATTGGTTTTGTTGAAGGTAACATTAACAGTGGTTCTGTTAAGAACTACAGATTTACTGATAACAGAGCGCTTGAAATGTTTGCTGGTGCTAGCGTTTACTATCGCTTAAAACAAGTTGATTTAGATGGAAACTATTCTTATAGCAACATCGCCCTATTAAATACTGAAGAAGGTTCTGATATTAGCTTATATCCTAATCCATTTAACAGTACTACGGGTGTGTATGTAAATGCTACCGAGGATGCCAATGTTACCATCGAAGTGAAAGATTTAATGGGTAGAAGCATCGCTTTAACTACTGCTTCAGTTGTTAAAGGTGGTCAATACCTAACTATCGAAGCACTTTCAACTGTGGCTGATGGTATGTATTTAGTTCAAGTTGAATTAAATGGTGAACTTAAATCTTTCAGAGTTCAAAAGACTAAGTAAGATTTGGTAACTATATCAAACTAAAAAAGCCCCGATTTTCGGGGCTTTTTTAGTTTATAAGGAGGATAAATTTTTTTAAGTATTTGCCTGTTTATTTTCTTGCGATTAATACAATATCCCAAGTAAAATCTAAACGATCTTGCGTTAAAAAGAAATCGCTTGTTTGGATGGCCAGTGTTTCTTTGTTTACTTCTTTTAACTCTTTGCGCATGATGCTGGTAAGGAAGTTATAAGGCGCCACCAACCAAGAAGAGGGAATTAATTTGTGTAGCCCCAAAGGATCTAACCTCAGAATTTTCTTCGCCCATTTGGCATTGTCTTCATAATATTTATTTACCCTTTCGCTACCTTGCACTCCCCATAGTTCTATAGAGGTAAATATTGCTCCAGCCTCTTTTTCCATTTCGGCAAAGGTATATTCATGCACATGAAAGGGGTTTCTGGCAATGCTCATTTTATTATTAGGAGTAGTGCATAAGAATATGCCACCTGGTTTTAACACGCGCATCACATCCTTCATAAAACCTGCTCTGTCTTCAATATGCTCGATAAATTGAAAGGCTGTGATAACGTCTAAGCTATTGCTCTCTAGTGGCAATGGAGGAACTTTGCCACTGATAAAGGAAAGATTGTTTAGGTGTTTATATTTTTCTCTGGCCACTTTAAGGGTTGGCTCACTGTAATCTACCCCAATAACACTATCCACGTGGCTAGCATAAGATTGGGTGCCATATCCATCTGCACAGCCAATATCTGCAATCCTTTTTCCTTTAACATATTGTAATGCCCATTCGTAGGCAAAAAAGCATCTTTTTACTGTAACATTGTTGCTATCTTCAAAGCTGGGTCTTTCTCTATCAAACGATTCTGCCATGTGTTATTTATTAAGGGCTTATTTTGCGAAAATAGGCAATTCGCTACCTTTGATAAAAAAATAGTATGGATTTTATTGAACTACATCGTTTTCTTTCAGAATTACGAGATAATAATCATAAAGAATGGTTCGATAACCACCGTAAACGATATGAATCTTTACGAGCAGATTGGATAAAGTTTGTAGATCAGCTAATTCAAGAGATTGCCATTTTTGATCCAGATATTGCTGGCTTGGTGGCAAAAGACTGCATTTTTAGGATCAATAAGGATATTCGTTTTTCCAAAGATAAATCGCCGTATAAAACCAATTTTGGTGCTAGTATCAATATCGGAGGCAAAAAGGAGTTTGTGGGGGGCTATTATTTGCACTTTGCACCAGACGAAATGTTTGCAGCAGGAGGTATTTACATGCCTAGCCCGCAAAAGTTGGCTGCCATGCGTCAAGAGATTGATTATAATTTTGAGGCTTTTCAAAAAATTGTTCAATCAAAAGCGTCACTCAAGCGATTCTCTAAGTTAGATGGCGAGAAGCTTGCCAGACCCCCAAAGGGCTATGAAGCAGATAACCAGGCTATTGAGTATCTAAAAATGAAAAGCTTTATCTGGACAGAGCATTTTACTTTGGATCAATTTGCTAAAAAAACCTTGTTGAAGGATTTATCCAAGAGTTATTTAGAAATGAAACCGTTAAATGACTTTATTAGGAATTGCGAGTGAGCAACGACTCAATGATTTCCATTTTATGTTGGGTTTCAAACCATTCTTTTTCAGCATCAGAATCTTTGGTAATGCCCGCTCCGGCATATAGTAAATAGCCATTTTGTGCCACCCTTGCGCATCTTAGGTTCACATGCATTATTTTTTTGTCGGGTTGAACCAAACCTATGATGCCACTGTAATAATTTCGATCTATGGATTCGTTTGTTTGTATAAATTGATACGCTTTATCTCTAGGAATGCCATTGATGGCTGGTGTTGGTTGTAAAGCCTTTGCAATGTCGAAAATGGTCTTGTTGGTGGAAGTGATATTGATTTCTGTTTTTAAATGTTTTAGTGGGCCAACCGACACTTCTTTTGCTGGATGGGCATTTGCCAAAATTTGCTCATTTGCTAACGTGTTTGTAATGTAATCTGTTACCATTTGCTGTTCTTCAAATTCCTTGGCGGTCCATTTATCTTGGTGTTTTCCTAAAGTGCCAGCCAAAGAAACAGTTTTATATTGGCCCTCTTCTATTTGTTCCACGAGCAATTCTGGGCTTGCCCCAAGCCAAATATGATCTGCGTCCATTTGAGTGAGATAAACAAATCCTTCAGGGTATTTTTGAGTTAATGCTAAAAAAACTTCGATGGGAGACGTAGAAGAAGGAACAAATCTTGAATTTGCCAAAACCACCTTTTTAAAGTTGGTTTTTGGATGGTTCATTTGTTGAATGGCCATTACTACTGCATCAACATATTGGTTTTTTATGGCTTTATTTTCAGTTGGTTCAAACTTACAGACGATAGGAGTTAGGGCAAGTACCTTTTCAATCGAGATTTCTTGCGGTGAGCCTTCCAGTATTTTTAAGTTTTGGTTCAAACCGAACTCACATGCTACAAACCCAAATTTTGGTTCTTTTATTTCTAAAGGGTTTATCTCTTGAAAACTGCCTTCTATGAAATAAATTATTTTGCTTTTTGGGAGTCTAAATAGGGCAAATGTTTTCATGTTTGGGGGATAGCCATCACAGATAAAGTAAGCCTGCTAATACAGCATAGTTTTCCTTCATCATTTTTTATCTGTATTTCCCAAACTTGCGTGGTTTTTCCAATATGAAAGGGTTTGGCGGTACCATATACATACCCTTTGCCCGCACTTTTAAGGTGATTGGCATTAATATCTAAGCCTAAAGCCACAAACCTTGTGCGGTCTATGCATAGGTTTCCTGCCATGCTGCCAACTGTTTCTGCCAAGGCACAAAATGCGCCTCCATTTACCACCCCTAGAGGTTGAACCGTTCTGTGATCAACTGGCATTTTGGCTACTAGGTAATCCTCGCCAATTTCACAGAAACTAATGCCCAACCATTCGCTCATGGTATTGGCGCATCTTTCATTTAATTTATCTAAACCAATTTCATCTTTATTTTTGAAGATGCTCATGCTTATATGATACTTTTTTCTTTATAGGTGTATTTAACTATTTTACTATAAAGCTCTTCGGGGTTAAAAGGTTTTGTAACATAGTCGTTCATTCCGGCCTCAATTACTTTTCTGCGTGTTTCTAAGAAGGCATCTGCAGAAAGTGCGATGATTGGGATGTTTGGATTTTTAACGGCAGAATTATTTCCTCTGATGATTTCAGCTGCTTGAAAACCGCTCATTTCGGGCATTTGGAGGTCCATTAATACCATGTCAAAATCGTCTCGTTCTATCAACATTGAAATGGCCTCGGCACCATGATTGGCAATGAACAGTTCGTTTTTCCATTTCTTAAAGAATTGTTTGGCTACAAACTGGTTCATGAGGTTATCTTCTACTAACAGTATCTTTAAGCTAGATAAATCGGTTGGCTCGTCGGCCTTTTTCTTTTTCTCTTCTAGGTTAATGGCATTTCCAACCAAATAGTTGATGGTAGCAAAAAATGTGGTGCCTTCGCCCACTGCGCTGGTAAGCGATAATTCGCCTCCTTGTAATTGAACCAAGTTTTTAGTGATGGCCAATCCAAGACCGGTGCCCCCATATTTTCTGGTAGTATCTGTATTTGCTTGAGTAAAGCTTTCGAATATTTTGGCTTGTGCACTTTGTGGAATGCCAATACCAGTATCTTTTACTGCAAATTGAAGGGTGATTTTGTTGTCTTCTTTTGAAAGTAATTTTGCTGAAACTTTTATAAATCCTTCGGAGGTAAACTTGATGGCATTTCCTACAAGGTTAAACAATACTTGATTTAATCTGTAAGGATCGCCTTTGATCACACTAGGAATTTGGCTGTCTATATCTATTTCAAATCCAACACCTTTCTCTTTGGTGCGGTGCTCGAAGGTTTTTCTAAGTTCGGCCATGCGATGTCTTAGGTCGAAATCAATGTTTTCGAAAGTAACTTTGCCAGCCTCAATTTTAGAGAAATCAAGGATGTCATTGATAATTACCAAAAGATTATCGGCAGAGTATTTAATAGATTTAATGTTTTCTAAAATTGTGCCTTCAAAAGATTCTTCTAACAGTAATTCAGTTAATCCAATGATGGCATTCATAGGTGTTCTGATTTCATGACTCATGTTGGAGAGGAATTCAGATTTTGCTTGAGCGGCGGCAATGGCATCATTTTTAGCTTGAAGGAGGTCCTGCTCAATTTTTTTATTTTTAGTTACATCTTGCGAATAAATGGCCACCCCTGTAACAGATGAGCTTCCATCAATAATGGGGTTAAAGGTGGTTTCATACCAAGGTGTTTCTTTAGTAGCATCATTGCTAAAGCTAACTTGTTCTAGTACGGTAAACTGTTCTCCCAAAAAGCAGCGTTCGATGTTGGCAATTAGCGTGTTTTTGCGTTCTTCAGATAAGGGTAGGTCTTTTAGGTTGATATCAGCTTTAACCACATCGTGCATTCTCAGGAGATGTTCTAGGTTTTCTTTAAAGGAAGAGTTAAACGAAATGAGGTTTAAATTTCTGTCAAATGCATAGATTAAGTTTTTGGTGCTTTCGAGAATCGCATTTAAACGGCTATTGTTTTCAATGATTTTCTTTTCAGCAATAAACCTTTGCTTTTCGGAGTCGGATAAACGAACTGCAGAAAAAACTACTTTCGAAATTTTATCAGGGTTTATTTCACTTTTGGTAAAATAGTCGAAAGCCCCGTTTTTAATCATTTCAACGGCAATTTTTTCATCCCCTTGAGAAGTCATTACAGCAACTGGGGTATTCACCGCCATGTCGCGCATTTTCATGAGAAGTTGTAAACCGTCGATACCAGGTAAAAGGTAGTCTAGGAAAATGCAATCAAAAGCATTTTGCTCTATGGCAGAAAGAGCTTCATCTGCGTTATAGCAAATGGTTAGATGGTGGGGTAATTCAGATTTTCGCAAAGACCTTTGAAAGGTCATTACGTCTACCTCGTCATCATCAATAAGTAAGAGTTTGTAATCAGGCATGAGCTTGTAATTCCAACACTAGGATTAGTGTTCTGGATATTCACAAAGTTTCCAATAATTATTTAAGGTAGAAACTGCCTCTACAAAGCGTTCCATGCTTAATGGCTTAAGGATATATCCTGCCACGTTTAAGTTATAAGCATCTACTTTGTCTTTGTCTTCATTTGAGGTAGTCATTACAAAAACGCTTATGTTTTTAAGCTTTTCGTCCTTTCTTATTTCTCTGAGAAATTCAATTCCACCCATTTTAGGCATATTCAAATCCAGCAAAACTATTTTTGGTAGTTCGCTAATGGGTTCTTTGTTGCCCCTCAAAAATTCAAGAGCTTCAAGTCCATTATTGCATATAAATAATGGATTGGTGACATTATTTTTTTTGAATGCTCTTTTTACATTCATTACATCCACCTCATCGTCTTCTACTAATAAAATATTCACTAATTTGTCTCCCATGTTAAAATTGTTGTTGTTCATTTAGCCTCTTCAATTTTACGAAATTACTATGTAGCTACAAAGCGTTAATTAATCATTTAATAATAGAAAATTAGGTAGGCCAAGTAAAGAAGAATTTTGCTCCTCTACCTTTTTCAGATTCTAGCCATGTTTTACCTCCATAATCTTCAATTATTTTCTTTCCAATAGCCAATCCTGCTCCAATATTTTCAATCTCGTCCCTTCTTTCAAGAGTTTGAAAAATGGTAAATATTTTTTGATGAAATTCTGCTGGGATTCCAGGGCCATTATCTGCCACACAAAATTCAGCAAATCCGCCTCTAAATCTTCCTGTAATGTTCACCACTGGATGGTCTTTGAGGTTATGATTAATGGCATTTGAAATAAATACATTAAAAACCTCATATAGGTCTTTTCTATTTGCAGTAACCTTTGGCAATTGGTCATCAATGAGGATGCTACAATCCTCGGGAATTTCGCAATTGTTTAGCACAGACTCTACCAACTCGTTGGTATCCACACTTATTTGAGCATCTAAAGACTTTCCTGCTCTAGAATAAGAGAGAATTGAATTTATTAAACTTTCCATTCTATGCACTCTGCCTTTTAACAGATGGAAATACTTTTTAGAGTCATCAGGCATGATGTCTTCTAAGTCCTCCTCAATCCATTCCGCCAAATTGTTTATTCCTCTTAAAGGGCTTTTTAAATCGTGAGAGGTGATATAAGCAAATTGGTCAAGTTCTTTGTTTTTCTTTTCTAGTCTGATATTGGTATTCTCGAGCGATGAAATAGTGTCTTCCACTCTTTTTTTAGAAAGCTTAAGGTTGTCCCTCATTTCTGTTAAGGCTTTTCCTAATCTATCTTTTCTGCTAAGCATTGGAACCTTTATCTCGTAATCGCCTTTACCAATGGCATTGGCAACTTGTTCCTTTGTTTTAAAGCCTTGCACAACTTTTTGGGCAGAGTTGATCATTTCACCAATTTCGTCCTCTCTAGCAATATGGGATTGAAAGTTTATAATTTTTCCTTCGCCCACTTCATCTAGTATTCCACTCAATTCTTTAATAGGTTGAATGATGGTAACGTTAGTGATATAAACCGAGAGAATACTTAGGAGCATGATGGCAAAAATCATGATCAAGAGCAAGTATGAAAGTGTTCTATAGGAAGCAAATTTTTGTGTTGTCATCCTATTAAATACGGCAATAGCCATAAGGCTAGTTTCATTCAGTTCTAGTTTTATGTGATTAATATCGTACTCCATGGTGTCTCGCTTAATCAGCATATTTTCCATGAGAGATTTTTCTTTAGTAAGCTCAAAAGAATCTGACAGGATAATGATTTCTTTTTGGGCCATTGCTACTTTTTCGAATTTCTTATCGGCAGCAATTATTCTCTTTTTAATTTCGGCTAGGCCAGGCTCTTGACAGATATTTATTAGGTCTAGTTTGTGACTATTGTATACTCTCTTGAGGATGTGTTTCAGTCTATTTTTTTTAACGTCGTCTTTTTCTTGGGGTATATCATAAGCCAGGTTTCCTGATTCTTCGATAATGTCTTGGTAGTTTTTAATGGAGCTAATTACTGGACTAAAGCTATCTGCAATTTTGATATCGATATTTTTTCCGTACTGCAAAAGCAGCAATGCCGCAACGGTGAAGGCTAGTACAATCATTATCACAGCAAAAAAGCTGATGGCAGTTCTAGTGCCAATCCGCATTTTATATAGCCGTTTAATTAATCCTTCTAGAAACATCAAATAAATTCTAAGCAAACAAATGTCCACATAAAAAAGGCATATTAACAAGGCACAGAACCTCAATTAATTGTGGAAAAGACAATGTATTCGACAGTTTTAAACAGGCGCTTTTTTTAAATTTTTTGGGTAGAAATCTGTTATTTTATCGTTTTTTTCGGGTCGAACCAAAACCAAAAACATAACACCTTTTTTAGTAGTTACATTAGATGTAATTTTGCTACCGTATGAATAATTATTCCTTATCTAATTTTAGGCAATTGCCCGTGTCGGAGGTTTCTCAATTAAAATCATTAAGATTTTCTGAAATGGATGTGCTTACACATTCAGAAGATGTAAGGGTTAGAAGAACCAATTTAGACAAAGCGCTATCTTTAAATTCAAGTGAGCTGCTTATAACTGCCATCATTTTAAAATCGGCAGAAGGCAATTTATATAAATTAGAGGCAAAGGTTACCGCATTTGACGGTCAAAAAATAAATACAAGCAAAGGATTGGCAATTCCTTTAACTTGTATTTATAGTATAGATTTTTATTAAGGTTATTCTACTGTAACAGACTTGGCCAAGTTTCTTGGCTGGTCTACATTACAACCTCTAAGTACTGCAATATGGTAAGAAAGTAATTGCAAAGGGATGGTTGCAATTAATGGGAGCAGGGCCTCTTCACAGCTTGGGATGTAAATTACATGGTCTGCCATTGTTTTAACATGGTTGTCACCTTCTGTTACAATAGCAATTACCTTACCTTTTCTGGCTTTTACTTCCTGAATATTGCTTACCACTTTTTCATAATTGCTATGTTGGGTAGCAATTACAATTACTGGCATTTCTTCGTCAATTAAGGCAATAGGTCCATGTTTCATCTCTGCAGCAGGGTATCCTTCTGCATGTATATAAGAAATTTCTTTAAGCTTAAGAGCGCCTTCTAAGGCTACCGGAAATCCGTAACCTCTTCCTAAATAAAGGGCATTTCTAGAGTCTTTTAGCTCTACAGCTAATTCTTTTATTTGGTTGTCTAAGAGTAATACCTTTTCAATTTTAGCAGGAATACTTTCAATTTCGTTTAATAGTTCGCGCATTCTGCTAGAAGGTAACGTGCCTCTCTTTTGTCCCATAGAAAGTGCCATTAATAAAAGGGCAGTTACTTGCGCAGTAAATGCTTTGGTAGAGGCAACCCCAATTTCTGGTCCAGCATGAGTATATGCCCCCGCATCGGTTGCTCTTGGAATACTAGCGCCAACCACATTACAAATTCCGAAAATCGTGGCTCCTTTTCTTTTTGCCAATTCTATGGCTGCTAAAGTATCTGCTGTTTCACCCGATTGCGAAATAGCAATTACAAAATCTTGTTCTCTGATAACCGGATTACGGTATCTAAATTCAGAGGCATACTCAACTTCAGTTGGGATTCTTGCAAAGTCTTCAAATAAATACTCTCCAACCAATCCAGCATGCCAAGAAGTGCCACAACCTAGGATTACAATTCTATCAAGGTTTTTAATTTTGTCCTCAAATTTATCGATGCCAGCCATGGTAATCAATGGATCTGGCAAATGAATTCTTCCTCTAAATGAATCTAAAATACTTCTTGGTTGTTCAAAAATTTCTTTGAGCATGAAATGCTCATAACCACCTTTTTCTATGTTTTCAAGATTAAATTCAATCTCTTGAATATAAAGTGTTTTAGTAGTATTGTCAATGGTTTTGATGGTTAGGTCATTTCCATCAATGATGGCAATTTCGCCATCTTGCAGATAAACTACATTTCTGGTGTATTCTACAATGGGTGTGGCATCACTGGCAATAAAGTATTCGTTTTCTCCAATACCAATTACCATGGGGCTGCCTTTTTTGGCACCAATGAGGTAGTTAGGATCTTTTTTAGAAGTTATTACAATAGCATAAGCTCCAACCACCTGTGTGAGCGCCATTCTAACTGCTTCCTCAAATTTTACCTCATTATTCTTATAAACCTCTTCTATCAGGTGAATGAGTACTTCTGTGTCTGTTTCACTCTTAAATACATGTCCTCTAGAAATAAGCATTTCTTTAAGGGCAGCATAATTTTCAATGATGCCATTATGAATCATGGCAAACTCTCCATCTCCAGAAAGATGAGGATGTGCGTTGGCATCATTTGGTTCTCCATGGGTTGCCCATCTGGTATGCCCCATGCCCGTTCTTGCACTTGTATCCTGAGTGCCTATTTCTTTTTCTAGATCACTAACTTTACCTGTTTTTTTGTACACCTTCATGTTGTTTGAAGTGTCAATTAAGGCAACACCAGCGCTATCATAACCGCGATATTCTAAGCGCTTAAGACCTTTAAGCACAATTGGGCAAGCTTCTCTATGCCCGATATAAGCAACAATTCCACACATATTGATGCGAAAATAAAGAAAAGGAATGAAAAATTTACTTATTGTATCACCATTGAAAATTCGGCGTCAATGGGTTTCTTAATGGCAGGTTTTAGCGCATCAATGTCCTTTATCAAGGTTTCAAATTGCTCAAAATTGATAGCTTGAGCGCCGTCTGATAACGCTTTAGAAGGGTCTGGATGTATTTCAACCATTAACCCATTTGCACCTGCCACCATGGCTGCTAAAGCCATTTGGTTCACAAAATTAGAATTGCCCGTACCATGGCTTGGGTCGGCCATAATAGGTAAATGACTGATAGATTGAACCAAAGGTATCACCCCAACATCCATCACATTTCTGCTTAGAGGATCAAAACTTCTAATGCCTCTTTCACATAGGATAACTTTATCATTTCCACCACTTAAAATATAATCTGCAGCCAATAGCCACTCAGTAGTTTTGGCCTGCATACCTCTTTTAAGCATAATAGGCTTTGAAATCTTACCTAACTCAGATAACATGTAAAAGTTAGACATATTTCTACTTCCTATTTGAATGATATCTGCATATTCTAGTACTTCATCCAATAAGCTGAGATCCATGAGTTCGGTTACCACTGCTAAATTATGTGCATTGGCGGCCTCCCTCATCAGTTTTAAACCCTTTGTTCCAAGGCCTCTAAAAGAATAAGGTGAGGTTCTGGGCTTGTAGGCTCCACCGCGTAAAAATTTTACATTATTTTTTTGTAAAAGGGCAGCAATCGAAAAAATTTGATCTTCGTTTTCTATGCTACACGGCCCTGCAATTATATTGGCATATTGGTTGCCAATCATCACACCATTCACGCTAAATGAAGTGGTATCTTTTACGGCTAAGGAAGATAATTTAAAAGGGGTAGGGATAGATTTAATTTCCTTAATAAAAGGATAACTCGATTTATCTGGCACTACTTTGTTATTGGGTACCAATAGTCCAAAGGGATCATTTAATAAAAATGACTCTTGTCCAATGGTTTTAAAAAAACCTTCCAACAAAGTTACCTCTGCTTTTCTCGTATTTGATTCGAATATTATTAACACTGCTTATTTAATAACGGTGTAAGTGAGTTTTAGTTTAAAATTACCTGAGTTTTTCTTGGTATTTAAAATAATTCGTTCTGCAGTTAGAGGATTATCGGCCGGAATAATAAGGTTCATTCCGTAGTTTAGGTTTGAACCATTTTTATATTGAATCAGTAAATTTTGAAGGTGTCTAACAATATTAAATGAGTAACTCTTATTGTTTAGTTTTCCATCATAATAGGCCGATGTTTCAGCAATTTGATCTCTTAGAAATCCATTTTTTCCTAAAGAATCAGAGTTTACCAAGGCTAAGTTTAATGGCAATGTGTAGGTCTCATTGCTGGTTCCCTCCATTACCGTAAACTGAATATTTGCACCATTAATGGCAATTTTTTTATTGTTTAATGCCTGAAATAAATCTGGCATTTCAATTCTTAATTTGGTGCCACCTAGTGGTTGTAAAAAGGCCGTGTCTCGGTGTGTTCCTTTAAAGGCGGTTTGAACCAATTCTGCAGGTCGCTGTAATTGTTCATAAAAATTGTAGGATGCATCTGCGCCATTAGCCCCCCCTAAGATAGGAAAATCAACGGCAAGGCTGTCACCATAATAAGCAGTTAATGCACTTACATCTGAATTTAACCTCACATAAGCAATGGCACCTTCTCCTGCGTTATAGTTTGATTCATCTACTATAACTAAACCTTTAAAGGCAGATTTAAAAGCTGTTTGAGAAGCAAAATCACCTCTAGCCTCGCCACCATAAAGCAATGTCTGAAAGGTTTGATTCATTGGAATTCTAATATGAGGAGGAATGATAATGGTCTCTGTTCCTAATTTGATGGTAGTAGAATCCTTGAAATTAAATTTACCTGTCCAAGAGCCCATTTCAACGGCATTCATTTTAAATTTCCTAGTCGAATAATAGATGGAATCTCTATTTAGGTCTTCGTTTAGCAGGTAAACCTTTAACGTATGAATGGCATCTGGGTTGCCATAATAATCTTTAAAGGTAGTACCCGTTGAATTTACCAATGTTCTAAACCTAAGTTGAAGGTGGCATGAATCTAATTTGGTAATGTTAGTTCCCCAAGAAAATCCATTGCCCGGTAAGCTAAATTGTGTAATAATCGATGCTTGATTAGTTCCAAAGACAGGGTCGTTTATTTTGCCTATTGCTAATGATCCTAACCTAGAAGTAATTACAGAATCCATTTGAACGGTATAAGCGTTCAGAGTAATAGAAGTATCGTATACTATTTCAAATCCATTTCTTGACGAAACAAACTGAGCTCCTATTGTTTCAGTATCTTTTTTACAAGAAACTAGACTTAGGACAAGAAATAAGGCTATTCCAGCGATTTTAATTCTGGTGCTCCAACAACGAATCATATAAGTGTATATATGCCTCCGTGTTATCAGCGCTTTCAACATGCTCAATAATCGGTTTGCCTTTTTGTTTTTTAATGAACTTACTAACCTCTGGATCAATTTCATTACTGGCTCTTACCAAAGCATCTGCGTGGGTAATGCCACTCATGTATAAGTCTGCGCAAGTAGCATTTGCCAATGAGGAAACCTGTTTATTATCTATAGAGTTTAAACTGGCTTTTCTTCCAAATTCTTTACCCATATTTTCGTCAAATTGGTTCTCAAAAATAGAGTATACTACTTTGGCAAACCTAAATACAGGCTCATCTTTGTAAATAGTTTTTAGGTAAAGAGGAATTAAGCTAGTCATCCATCCTTGACAGTGAATGATATCGGGCTGCCAACCTAATTTTTTTACAGTTTCTAACGCTCCTTTACAAAAGAAAATAGTCCTTTCATCATTGTCACCAAAAAACTCATTGTTTTCATTGGTGTAAACAAACTTTCGATGAAAATAATCCTCATTGTCCAGAAAGTAAACCTGCATTTTTGCTTCAGGAAGGGAAGCTACCTTAATAGTTAGAGGGTTGTCGTTGTCGTCGATAGTAATATTAATACCACTTAATCTAACAACTTCATGAAGGCGGTTTCTTCTTTCGTTAATACAACCAAATCGAGGCATTAAAACCCTAATTTCATTGTCTTTCTCTTGAATTGCCTGTGGCAATACTCTTGCCAATTCACCAACACTACTAACTTTTAGGAAAGGTGTCATTTCCGAAGAAATGTACAGAACTCTCTTTTTTGCCATACACACCTAGTTTAAAAAAGTATGCAAAGTTACGTTAATCTTAAATAAATTCCTTAATATTCGCAGCATTAATACGGTGTTTTTTACTTATTTAATTGATAACCAAACGTTAAAGTGATTTTATTTAGGAAGTCCAAAGATTTAAAGGAGTATTTAGAGAACCAGAAGAATAATGGCAGTAGTGTTGGCTTTGTGCCAACTATGGGTGCTTTGCATGAGGGCCATCTATCGTTGGTTCAAGAGGCTAAAAGCAAATGTGAGGTGGTGGTAGCTAGTATTTTTGTAAATCCAACCCAATTTAATAATGCAAACGATTTAGCAACCTACCCAAGAACCATTGAGAGTGATATTAGAAAGCTGATAGGTGTGGGTTGTGATGTGTTGTTTCATCCAGAGGTTTCGGATATTTACAAAGACTACGATAATAAAGTATCTACCGACTCATATGGTAAATTTATTGAGGTTTTAGAAGGAGAAAAAAGACCAGGCCATTTTGATGGAGTGGCTACCATTCTTACCAAGCTATTTCATCTTGTGGTCCCCGATCAAGTTTTTTTTGGCCAGAAAGATTTTCAACAGTGCATGGTAGTATCAGAACTTATTGCCAGAGATTTTCCTTCGATTATCATGAATCGTTGTCCAATAAAGCGCGAGCCGGATGGTTTAGCGATGAGTAGCAGGAATGTGAGACTTAGCGAAGATGAAAGAAGGGATGCTGCTAAAATTTATGAGGTTCTAAAAGCCTTAGAAAATAATTGGTCTGAGGAGAACTGGCAGGAGGGAATTGCTTTGGCGAGGTTAAAACTTAGTCAAGCTCCTTTTAAATTGGATTATCTGGAGGTGTGTGAAGAAAAAAGCCTAATTCCCATTTCAAGCTTTACCAAACCAGTGGTTGTTTTAGTAGCGGTGTATTTAGGTGAAACACGTTTAATTGATAATTTGATAATTACCTAAACCTTATTTAGTTTTGATACAAACATTGTTTATTTAAATGCGAGCAATTGAGGCCTTTCATAAAAGTTTTGGAAATACTGGAAGTAATTCTAATACTAAGGTATTGCATTTAATGAACCATCTGAATGAAGCAAGAAACATAGGGATTAATAAAACTTTTGAAAATTTAGAACTTGCTAAGCAACGGGCTTCCTACACTAAATGGAAGGTTACCGAGAATTTGGATAAATACCTTGTAGATTTTGAAGCTTCTGTATTAAGAAGAGGGGGAAAGGTGCTTTGGGCTTATGATGCAGAAAATGCCATTCATGAAGTTGAGCAAATCATAAAAAAGGCAAAAGGGAGGAAAGT
This sequence comes from uncultured Chitinophaga sp., assembly GCA_964443415.1. Lineage (GTDB taxonomy): Bacteria > Bacteroidota > Bacteroidia > UKL13-3 > UKL13-3 > B1. Next base: position 89,646 of record CAYUDC010000001.1, read on the forward strand.
TCTGCATAGCGAATCTTTCCTTTCATTAGAAATAGGCTTAGGAGAGCATCTTAGGAAAAATGGCTACGAATATGTAGATACTTCCATTACCTCCTATTTCTTGGGGCTATTACACCAGCAACCCTTCCATCCTGTTTTGCCTGCCGCAAATTTAGATAGAGACAAATTAGTAAAGGAACTAAACCAAAAAATAAGATCGTCTTTAGAGGCCGGAAATGAAGAAGTCTTAAGTGATGTAAGAGATGAACTTAGAAGAAAGTTTTTTGATTCGGAGATAGGAATTATAGAGGCTGATTATCTACTTGCAGATACAGGTATGGTAGTGGTTTCTGAAAATGAAGGAGATGCTAGGCTTAGCGTTACCTTCTCTAAAACAAATATTATTTTAGCCTCTATTGATAAGATTTTGCCTTCGTTTTCGGATTTAGAATTATTTTTACCTTTACTTTCAACTTTTAAAAATGGGCAACCCTTGCCTTCCTATTGCAGTATTTTGGGCCCCCCATTAAGAGAGGAATCTGAGGTAAGTCCTGAGTTTATAATTTTACTCATTGACAATGGCAGGTCTAATATAGTGGCTTCTCAAGAGCAACGCCAGTCACTTTCTTGCATTGGTTGTGGGGCCTGTTATGATGTCTGCCCTATTTTTGCCAATTCAGAGGGTATGTCGGGTTATCAGGGCTCTTACGCAGGTCCAATTGGGCAGGTATTAAATCCTCTTCAAAAAGGCTTGGATCAATACAAACATTTGAGTTTTGCATCTACCATTTGCGGAAAGTGTACAAAGGCCTGCCCTGTAAATATAGACTTACATAATCATCTGCTTAGAAATAGAAATGAAAGTGTAAAGTTAAACCTCGAAAAAACAAGTGAGAAATTAGCTTGGTACACCTGGAAAAAATTTATGCTAAGCAGAAAGAACATGAATAGGCCTGCTGCCATTAAAGGATTTACTTTAAAGCAATTATTTAAATCGGATTGGGGAGAAGAGCGCGAGTTTCCAAAACTTGCAGACAAATCTTTTAACCAAATGTGGCGCGAAAGAAATAATGTTTAATTAAAGAAGTTCCTTAATAATTTTTTCTAAGGAAACATTCTCTGCTTCTGCCTTAAAATTTCTGATTAATCTGTGTTTAAGTACGTTTACCGCTATGGCTTTTACATCTTCAATGTCTGGCGAAAATTTGCCATGTAGCAGTGCATGACACTTTGCACCTAGTATTAAAAACTGCCCAGCTCTTGGTCCTGCACCATAAGATAGAAATTCATTACTCATAGGATGAGAATGAGCTGTATGAGGTCTTGTTTTGCTTACCAAGCTTACTGCATAATTAAGAACATTATCCGTAACAGGCACTCGTCTTACTAAATTTTGAAAGTAAATAATCTCATTTTGGCGCATCACCGTTTGAAGATCGGTGACAAAATTTTGAGTGGTTTTCCTAATGATTTCAATTTCGTCTTCTAGACTTGGGTAATCAAGATAGATGTTAAACATAAACCTGTCCAATTGAGCCTCTGGTAAAGGGTAAGTTCCTTCTTGGTCTATTGGATTTTGTGTAGCTAATACAAAAAATGGCTCTTCTAATTTATGGAATTTTCCTCCTACCGTAACCGATTTTTCTTGCATGGCTTCAAGTAAAGCTGCTTGGGTTTTAGGTGGAGTTCTATTGATTTCGTCGGCAAGGATAATGTTAGCAAACAAAGGCCCTCTTATAAATTTAAACTCTCTTTTCTCGTCTAAAATTTCAGAGCCTGTTATGTCGCTTGGCATTAAATCTGGAGTAAATTGGATTCTGCTAAATTTTAAATCAAGTACTTCCGAAACCGATTTAATCAATAAGGTTTTGGCTAATCCAGGTAATCCGATTAATAATGAATGGCCGTTACATAAAATAGAAATTAAAACAGCATCCACCACATCGGTTTGCCCAACAATTGCTTTAGAAATTTCTGATTTAAGTTGCTTATATTTTTCTTGAAGCGCTAGTGCCGCTTCTTTATCATTGTTAAATTCAATCATTCTTAATTAATTTGGTCTAATCCATTTGCTTAATTGTTCGCTGTTTCTATAGTTTCCATTGATTTGGATATAGAATTCTTTTCTGGTTTTCTCTACCCATTTTTCTTTCACTTGTTTTTGTTTTTTTTCAAAAGCTTGTGCCTGCAATTTTTGATAGTCATCCTTTAAATTAGCTCTATGAGGAGGGGTTTCGCTTTTTAAATAGAAAACACGCCAAGCTTTTTTCTGTTCTGGGCCAGGTAGTGTAAATAATTCGGGCTCTGAAATTTCTCCTACCTTCATGTCTTGAACATTGATGTTTAGCTCTTTAGAAAGGATATCTACAGAGATTCTGGTATTACCAGTTACCATAGTACCAATATAACCACCACTTCCTTTTGTAAATTCATCAGTAGAATGTCTTTTAACTACTATTTCAAAACTAACTGAATCATTTTTTACCAGATTAACTAAACTATCTATGAGGTTTTTGGCCAATAAAATATCTGATGGATAGATTTTTGGCATGATTAGGATGTGTCTCGCATTTGCTTCTTCACCTCTTCTTTGAATGCCTTGAATAATGTGGTAACCATATTTTGTTTCTATAATTTTAGAAATGCTATCTGGTTTAAGTTTAAAAGCCGCTCCTTCAAATTCTGGCACCATCATTCCCCTTCCAAAAAAACCCAAGTCGCCACCTCTAGAGGCCGAGGTTCTATCGTCTGAATAAATCAATGCAAGTGTGCTAAATTTATCCCCGTCTTCTATAATTCTCCTCTTTAATTCGGCAATCTTTTCGTAGGCAATTTGTCTTGATTCTTTACTCACTTTTGGTTCAATTACCAATTGTGCCAATTCAACTTCAGAAGAGATATAGGGCAAGCTATCTTCTGGAATTTCATTGTAAAAGTTCTTTACATCCGTAGGGGTTACCTTTACGTCTTTCAAAATTTTAGCCATCATGGCTTGAGCCAATTGGTTGTTTTTAATTTTTTCTCTGTTTGCAGCTTTTATCTCCGAGATGCTTTTACCATAAATTTCTTCTAATCGCTTCTCTCCGCCGTATTCCTGAGAAAAATAACGTATGCGTTCATCTAGCTCTGCATCTATTCTCTCTTCATTCACTGGTAAGCTGTCAATTTGCGCTTTTAGTACCAATAAGTTTTCAATTAATTTTTGTTCTAGAATGGCAATTTTCAATGAATCACTGCCTTTGCCAAGCTCTCTAACAGCCTGTTCATAGGCTACTTCTATTTCTGATCTTAAGATAATCTTATCTGCTACCACGGCTACAATTTCGTCAACAATTTGCGCTTGATTATTGCTAGCGGTAACTAAAATAAGTAGAAAAGTATATAATATTTTTTTCATCTGTTGTGGCAAATATCTGATATGTTTGGTTCAACTCAAGATTTTAATAATAATTCCTGTATTTTATCTGTAGATTTTAGTCCGTTTCCACTAAAAAGACTTACAATGTTACCTGAATTTTCTAGAGAGGCTGCGTATTTTTTTAACCCTGCGAGGGTTGCTGCTGAGGTTGGTTCAATAAAAAAGCCTTTAAAAGCTAGTTCTCTCCACGTATCCACAATTTCATTTTCCTCCACAATAATGACGGTTCCATGCGTGTTTCTAACCATTTCAACCATTTGATTTTTTCTTTTTGGTTCTGCAATAGCAATGCCTTCAGCAATGGTTTTCGAGGTCTTTGTGATTGGGTTCAAACCGAAAAATTGATTGTAAACTGGCGAACAGGCAGCAGTTTGAATGGCAATGAGTTTTGGTATCTTGTTAATTAATCCGGCCTCGTATAATTCAGTAAATCCAATATAGCATCCAATCAATAAAGTTCCATTTCCTGCAGGTAACACAACCGCATCTGGACACGCATAATCTAACTGTTCTATCAATTCGTAGGCAAAAGTTTTGGTGCCTTGAAAAAATACAGGATGATATACATGACTTGCATAACAATGATTGGCTGCCCTCTTTAAGGTTTGACGAGCGGTTTCGTCTCTATCCCCATCAATTTTTATAATATTAGCGCCATAGGCCTGCATTTGTAAGATTTTTCCAGCAGAGGTATTGGCTGGTAAAAATATATCACAAGAAATATTTCCAGCTGCTGCATAGGCAGCTATTGCTGCACCAGCATTTCCGCTGCTATCTTGTATTACATGCTTTGCGCCGAGTTCCTTTAAGAAACTCATCAAAACGGCCGCTCCCCGATCTTTATAACTGCCACTTGGAAACATTTGATCCTGCTTTATTGTGGCTCTTAAACCATTTTCAAAGGTGATTTCAGTGAGAGGGGTAATCATTTCTCCTAAACTTATGGCAGTCAAAGTATTTTTAATTGGTAAAACATTTGCATATCGCCATAATCCCAATTTTTTATGTAAAAAATTTTTGGGGTCAGGTTGCGGTTTGAACCAAAGATCAAGTAGTTCATTATTCTCTCCAATCCATTGATTAACAGAAATATCAAATGATTTTTTACTTATTTCACCAATAAAATGCATTCAAATGGTCTTAATTATTTACAAACGAATATCTTAAACAATTACTAAAAAGTAATATTTTAGCGAATTATTAATATTCTTAAGAAAATATTTAGTTCCAAGGCTAATATCTTTGAACGCATAATTCTGAAAAACTATTGTTATGAGCACAATATATACAGTAAAATCAAGAAGTAAAGTCCAGAGGCTTTTATTTATTTTAGCCCTCATGTTTGGGCTATGGTTTTTACCAAATCAAACCAATGCAACCCATGTGGTGGGTTCCGATGTTTCGTACACTTGTATTAATACAAGGGTTTACAATGTAACCTTTAAGTTATACAGGGATTGTCAGGGCGTTGAACTTTGCGGTGGTTGCCAAAGTGGAACCTCTCCTGTTCCATGTAATCAACCAATCAATATTAGGGGAGCTGCGCATCCTACCGGAATACCACATAATCTACCTGCACAATCTTGTACCAATGTTTCTTTTGGTTCACAAAGTATTCCTGTAGTACCTGGTGTATCGGGTTTGGATGTTATCCAGTTATGCGCCATGGCCAGAACCATTTGCGATAACTGTAATACCAGAACTCCAGGAACTTTTACTCCAGGTATCGAAGTTTATACCTTCTCTGGAACCATAGACTTAACAGGTTTGCCTGCCAGTTGTTGTTGGGTAAGCGTAGGTTGGGGCCCAACTTGCTGCCGTAACAACGCCATTACAACGCTTCAGAATCCTGGAGGTTTAACCTTCTATAATGAAGGCTTTATTAATATTTGTGCCACTCCATGTAATAGTTCTCCAACTTTTACCAATGACCCAGTAGCGGTAACTTGCGCTGGACAAGATTTTACTTACAACTTAGGTGCGATTGACCCTGATGGTGACTCACTGAGTTTCCGTTATGGTCAAACTTTAGTATCAGCTGGTGCAGGCGCTCCATATGCCAGTCCGTATAGCCCAGCTGTACCTTTCCCATATCTTGGTATCCCTGGTCAATCTCCACCATTATTGCCACCATTAGGAATTTTTATCGACCCAATGACTGGTGACTTAAGGTTTAGACCTCAAGGCTCATTTGTGGCAAACCTTGTAGTAGAAGTACTTCAATGGAAACTTGTTAATGGAACTTATGTGCTCATGGGAATCACCCGACGCGACATTCAGTTTTACTCGCAAGTCTGCGCTAACAATAATCCTCCAGTTATTAGAACCTATGATAATGATGGACAGCTCACCAGTCCTCAACCTAATTTTAATTATGCTGTTTGTGCAGGCCAACAATTATGCTTTATTGTGTCTGCCTGGGATAATACTGCTGGTTGGGATACCACAGATTTAAATTGGAACCAAGTGGCTTCTGGTCAAGAGCCCAACCCAATTTTCTCAACTGGAGGTACTGTAACTAGATTGTTTAACCCAAATACCAGAGCGGTACTGGGTCCTAAATTTGATAGCGTTCGTTTTTGTTGGACACCGCCAGCCTCTGTTGCTAGAAATTTACCTTATTACTTTATTGTAACTGGTAAAGATCGCGCTTGTCCTATTCCTGCCAGAACTACCCGCTCATTCTCTATTGTAGTTAGGCCAATTCCACAAGCTATTATTAATAAGACAAATAAAAATTGTGGCTTCTACGATTTTAGTTTTACTCAAACTAATACTGTTCCTTTAAATCCAGCCTATACTCAATTTCAGGTGGAAAATTCACCTGGGTCTAATTCCTACACAACTTATACTGCAAGTTCTGTAACCAACCATAGGTTTACCACTGGTGGATGGCACAGGGTGAGGCTAAGATTAACTACAGCTCCAGTATTACCAACCTTGCCAAATGGTTGTCCTAATAATAATATTATAGACTCTGTTCTGGTTTTAACTCCAGTAGACGTTACCGCCCGCGATACCTTTAACTGCTTTGGCACCCCAGTAACTGTAA
>CAYUDC010000002.1:0-30583 GCA_964443415.1 uncultured Chitinophaga sp.
GTAGACGTTACCGCCCGCGATACCTTTAACTGCTTTGGCACCCCAGTAACTGTAAAAGTTAATGGTACCCACGGAACGCCTTTTGGTAACGCTTATCGTTATACATTCTATTCAGGTGGTATCAATGGAACCAATGTGGTGAGGATTTTTGGTCCAGATTCTAACGCGGCCATTAACCCACCAATTGCAGGAGCTACCTCTACTTATAAAGTAGTGATCCAAGACTTAAATGGTTGTAAAGACTCTACTACTTTTAATATCTTAACCAGGGTATTGCCAAGCAGAGAGCTTCCACCATCGGTACGTTTTTGCTTTGGCACCAGCGATACCATTGATGCAGGCACAAGCAATTCTACGGTGAGCATTTTTAGATGGACCAAGAGCCCAGCTACACCAGTGATTGGCGACTCTACCTTGCAAAAGATTATTCCACCAGATAGTGGTATGTATGTGGTAAGAAAAACAGATTTACATGGTTGTGTTAACCGCGATACCATCATGGTGTATGTAAACCCACAAGTACCGGTGAGCGCAGGCCCAGATAGAACCATTTGTTTTAACGACCCAGCGATTAATGTAAATGCCATTGGCGTAACAGCTGCCATCGACAGCTTCCAATGGAGGCAAGTACCTATCACCGACCCAACAGCAGTGTTAAGCAATAGTGCCACCTTAACGGTGTCGCCAGCTACTACTACCAGATACCAAGTTACAGGTTATATTACATATGGTGGCATCACCTGTTCTTATGTAGATACCATGGAGATTAAGGTAAATACCTTGCCTGTTATCACCCGCCCATCTAACTTCTCGTTGTGTAGAAATACCAGCGTGGTGTTAATGCCAAATGTGGTATCTACCAATAAACCAGGACAAATTACCTCGGTATGGAGCTACCCTCAAAGACCATCGGCTATGAGTGGTAACCAAGTGAGGGTAGATAGCTTGTTGAACCTACCACCCGCACCACCTACCCAAGCCAGAGGAAATATCATCAGGTTAACAGTAACAGACAATGATGGTTGTAGCATTAGAGACTCTTTGGTGATATCTATCTTCCCAGTGCCTATTATCAATGCAGGTCCTGCAAGAACCTTCTGCGATTTTAACTCGGTGTTTAATATTAACCCAGGAAGCCAGTTGTATGTGCCAAATGGCGGAGCTTTTGCCAATAACGAAGAGTGGTTTGGAAGAGGCATCTATAAACCCAATCCAAGCGTTAACTTCTATGCGTTCGACCCTAAAGGAGCAGATATTAAGTTAGCCCCAGATACCAATGTAATTACCTATCGCTTTACGGCTACCTTCCCTGTGGTGAATGCAGTAGTATTCTCACCAGCCATCCCTGGCTTTACAGCTCCAAGCCCAAGCGGCGGCTGTGTGGCTACCGATACGGTAGTGTTTAGGGTAATACAAACCCCGGTGTTAAAAGCAGGTATAGCGACACCGGTGTGTAAATCGTCATTGCCAATAGATATTGATGCGCACATGATAGGTAGGAGCACTACCGCTGCCAACCCATTAACCAGTTACTGGTATTTTGGCGCACCAGATGTAGCTTATCGCCCAGCGATTACCAATGGCAGAACCTTCGACCCACAACATCCAGTGATACCATCTACCACTCAGATATATCGATTGGTGTATGCAGATACTTCAACCACTTGTAGGGTAGCAGATACCACCGAGTTGCAGGTAAACCAAAATCCAGATGTTATCATCAGACACTTGGCCATGATAGACTCTGCGGTATGTAAGACAAGAGGCAATGTGCCATTCTTGATGACTCCATCGGGAGTGTCGTCTGCAGACGGTACAATGAGTTCAAGTCCAAGCTTAGCAGCAAGTTTATTTGATGTTACCAATGGAACATTAAATGTGAGCACGGTGCCAGCAGGTATGTATAATATTAAGTATTACTATAAAGACCCAGCCACAGGCTGCGATAACAGAGACTCGGTAAACATTAGGGTACAAGAAGCACCACAGATAGACATTACAGACGATGGCAATGTGTGCGAGTATGGCGCTGTGTTTAATGTAGGCTTTAAGACAGCACCAGTATCACCTTATACAGTAGCATGGAGCACGCCAGATGGCAATGGGGCTATTCAAGATAACGGCGCCAGTGGTATTAGCTATGCAGCCACCGCGGCAGACATTGCCAGAGGGTCTATTAGCTTTAGGGCAACTACGGTAGACATCACCACCGACCCAGATGTGTGTGCGGCAGTGAGCGACTCGGCGACGTATATCATCAAGCCAAAGCCATTGGCCGACTTTAGCATAGCACCAGACAAAGGTTGTGTTGACCCAAGATATGGCATAGAGTTAAATTCTGTGTATACGGCACAAAATAGCACCGCACCAGGTTCAACGTATAAGTGGTTTATGAACACAAGTGATTATACCACTACGCCATTAAACCCTGCACCATACGATCAAACCAATTGGAACCAAACTTTCACTACAGCGGGCACTTACAGCATCCACTTGTTTGTAGAAGCCAATGGATGTACCGATACTTTGGTTCAAACCGTAACGGCATGGCCAGCACCAACGGCTTCGTTTGTGCCAGACCCAGAGAGAACCACTATTGCTAAGCCGTTCTTTGATTTTAACAACCAAAGTAGTATCTCGGATGGTAGCCCATTGAATTATATTTGGACCTTCCCACCAGAGAACTTTGGAGGCCCAGAGAGAAAGGATTATACCGAGAGCCCAAGAAGGATAGTGTTTATGGCAGATACAGGCTGTCAGGTAGTGAAGTTAACGGCCATTAGTGTCAATGGATGTTACGATTCAACCACCCGATTGGTATGTGTAGAGCCAGACATTACAGTGTTTATCCCGAATGTGTTTAAGCCAAAGGATGCGAGCGGAAGTGGAGGTAGCACAGTAGATTGCCCTTATGGATGTAACAATACCTTTAAGGTATCGGCTACAGGCTTTAGCACTATTGAGATATTTGTATTTAACAGATGGGGCCAGATGGTTTACACATACAGTGCCAGCGCCGAGAAGTTTGATAACAATGAAGGCTGGAATGGTAGAGACCAAGCCACCAACAAAGATTGTCAGCAGGATGCTTACATCTATCAAATCAATGCCACCAGCTTTAGCGGTAAGAAGTACAGCTACAGTGGATCGGTGACCTTATTACGATAAGTACTTAGAGAAATAGAAAGGGGCAGCTAATTATTTAGCTGCCCCTTTTTTGTTTTAAGCTATGATAGCCTTGGGTTCTTTTTTGATTGCTTCAAAACCACCCCAGACATTTTTTACATTGGTAAATCCAAGGCTTTTAAGGTAGCTACAAGCTAACATGCTTGTATTACCACTTGTGCAATAAATGATGGTTTCTTGATTACTTTGTAACTCTGAAACTTTATCCGCCAACTTTGAAATGGGAATGTTAATGGCATTGGATAATGCTCCAGTTTTAAAGTTGTCTTCACTTCTAACATCTATGACAATGGCTTTGGGATTATGCAGACTATCAAGCACAGCTTCTTCTGAAGAAATAGAAATAACCATATCGTATCTAATAGATTCTTGAATACTGGCATCGTATGATATGATACCATCAATATTATTTATTTTAAACGACTTGAGGTGTTCTATCGATTCTAACTCTGTGCCTGGTTTACATATCAATATTGATGGCTTTTCATGACTGATGATGTTTCCAATGTTTTTACCTTTTGTGATTTTTAAACTTAAGTTGATGGCTTGCTTTATGAATCCTAATTCGAAAAAGTCTGCAAATCTCGTATCAATAAGCTGATGGTTCTTTGATTGAAGAGTCTGATGTAAGTCTTCCTTTGAAATCTGTTTCATTACATTTTTTTGGCGAAGGTAGATTTATACTTATTTTATTCAAACTAGGTTTAATAATACCTTTACAATTGGGTATTGTTTTGATAATTGTGACTTAACCTTTTAATTTCTTTGCAAGGATTAATTGCGTAGGTAGAAATAAAACCATCTACGAATTGTTATGCCTTCGAATAAATTAAGAAAGTGTTTAAAGAATCTGTTTATTTTAACATGTTTTTTTAATCTCACGAGCGCTGCAGATGCTCAAGTAAATTTGCAATTTTTAGGTCGGTACAGTACCGGATTTTATAATGCAGCAGGTGCTGAAATTAGTGCATATGATCCAGCAACTAAGCGCATGTTTGTAACGAATGGTCCGGATACTAGCATGAAAATAGTTAGTCTAGTTGACCCAACCAATCCTATGTTGGTTTCGAGCATTAGCATTAAACCTTATGGTATTGACCTTACTTCCATTGCTGTAAAAAATGGAATAGTGGCAGTAGCCGTGTTTGATTCTTTGGGTAAAACAGAGAATGGAAAGGTAGTATTTTTTAATGCTAACGGTACTTACATTAATCAGGTAGATGTAGGTCCAAATCCAGATATGCTAACATTTACTCCAGATGGCAAGAAAATTCTGGTGGCAAATGAAGGTGAGCCAAATTTAGGATATACTATAGACCCTGAAGGTTCAGTAAGTATAATTGATATTAGCAATGGTGTGGCTTCACTAACGCAAAGTAATGTAAGCACAGCTACTTTTACACAGTTTAATAATACTTCGTTAGATTGGAGAATTAAGTTAACTGGTAGAATACAAAGTGGAGGTAACTTCTTAAGAAACTCCACAGTTGCAGAAGACTTAGAACCAGAATACATTGCTATCTCTGATGATGGTACCACAGCTTGGGTTACCTGCCAAGAGAATAACTGTTTGGCAGAATTAAATATTAATACTGGAACCTTTACTAGATTAATTCCGCTAGGTTTTAAGAACCATAGTTTAGCTGGAAATGGTATGGATGCTTCTGATAATGGAACTACCATTAATATTGCTAATTACCCTGTTTTTGGTATGTATCAACCAGATGCAATTCAAAGTTTTAAAGTTGGTAACACTACTTATTTGGTTACAGCTAATGAAGGAGATGCTAGAGCAGATTGGGGAGCAGCAAATGTTGAAGAAATACGTTTTGGTAATGCAGGATATGTGGTTGATACAGCAAAGTTTGGAGGAGCTGCAAACGTAGCAGCCTTAAAAGCAAATACGGCTTTGGGTAGGTTAAATGTTACAAATCGTTATGGTGATTTTAACAATGATGGCAAGTTTGATAGTATCTTTTGTTTTGGCGCTCGGTCTTTTTCTATTTGGAATGGCACAACCGGTCAATTGGTTTGGGATAGTAAGGATCAATTTGAACAAAGAATTAGCACACTTTTTCCTAGTAACTTTAATGCATCAAATAGTAACAATACTTTAAAGAATCGCAGTGATGATAAAGGGCCGGAGCCTGAAGCAATCACTGTTGGTAAAATTCTTGATTCTGTATACGCCTTTATTGGTCTTGAAAGGATAGGTGGAGTAATGGTTTATAATATCACTAATCCAACTAATCCTTACTTTGTAAGTTATTTAAACACCAGAAACTTTAGCCAAACACCAGGTTTGAACGCTGGTGGAGATTTAGGTCCAGAAGGCCTAATGTTTATTCCTGGGAAAGAAAGTCCTAATGGAAAAGACATGCTTTTGGTTTCTAATGAAATCAGTGGTACTGTAATTGCCCTGCAAGTAAATTCTCGAAGCGATTTTCAAATGCAGATTCTACACTCTTCGGATATGGAGAGCAACATATCTGCCGTAACAGATGCGCCAAATTTTGCCGCCATTACCGATAAGTTAGAAGATGAGTATCCTAATACATTAATTCTTTCATCAGGTGATAATACCTTACCTGGACCATTTCTATCTTCTGGTGAAGACCCAAGTTTGCAAAATCCATTAAGAAATACTGGTGCGTTTTACTATTCTGGTGGAGCAGGTCAGTTACGCGCAGCCATTGGTCGTCCTGATATTGCCATCATGAACATTATTGGCTATAATGCATCTGCATTAGGCAACCATGAGTTTGATTTGGGCACTACCGAATTAAATAGCCAAATTGGTGTTGATATTAGAAACAATGGTACAGACAAGCGTTGGATTGGCGCTCAGTTCCCATATATCAGCTGTAATTTAAACTTCTCTCAAGATGCTAACTTGAGTTATTTATATACAAACCAAATTTTAAGGGATACTGCTTTTAAGACTCCTGCTAATATTACTGCTAATGCTCAAAAGCGGGGTATAGCACCTTCTGTTGTCATTGAGAGAAACGGACAAAAAATTGGTTTGGTTGGTATCACTACCCAAATACTAGCAAAAATTTCTTCACCAGGAGCAACAAGTGTAGTGGGACCTCAAGTGGATGATATGCCAGCATTGGCTGCCATCATGCAGCCCTTTATTGATTCGTTAAGAACAAAAGAAGGGATTAATAAAATCATTGTTCTTTCGCACTTACAACAGTTAAGTAATGAAATAGCATTGGCCCCTTTATTAAAAGGTGTAGATATTATTATAGCCGGTGGAAACCACCAATTGCTTGCAGATGGAAACGATCGTATACGCCCAGGACAAGCTGTATTTGGAACCTATCCCATACGTGCACAAAACAATGATGGCGACCCATTATTAATTCTTAACTCTTCTGCAGAATGGCGTTATGTAAACAGGTTGGTTGTTGATTTTGATAACCAAGGTAAACTTATTTTAAATTCATTAGACTCTACGGTTAATGGAGTCTATGCTGCAGATACTGCAATGGTTACAGCCCTTTATGGAGACTATGCCACAGCCTTTGCATCAGGCACTAAAGGTGCGCATGTTAGAACACTTTGTGCGGCAATTGGTGCAGTAATAAATAATAAAGATGGTAACGTATTGGGCCGAGCCAATGTATTCCTTGAAGGTAGGAGAAATTTAGTAAGAACAGAAGAAACCAATTTAGGTAATCTTTCTGCCGATGCCAACTTATGGTATGCCAAGCAGTATGATCCACAAGTGAGGATATCATTGAAAAATGGTGGGGGTATTAGATCTGCTATTGGTAATGTAAATGCGGTAGGAAGCAATGTTACCCTTGAGCCTAACCAAGCTAACCTTAGCGCTAGCAAACCAGCTGGAGCTATTTCGCAGTTAGATGTAGAAGGCTCGCTACGATTTAATAATAGCTTGGTGATAGTAAGCACTCATGCAGCCGGTTTACGCAGGCTATTAGAGCATGGTATTTCGGCTACACGACCTGGACAAACGCCAGGTCAGTTTCCACAAGTGGGTGGTATATCCTTTAGCTATGATACTACTTTGACTTTGGGAAGCAGAATTAGGTCTTTGGTCATTACAGATTCTTTAGGTAACCGCCAAGATACCATTGTAAGAGATGGTCAGTTGTTTGGTGATACCTCACGTGTGTATAAGATAGTTACCTTAAACTTTTTGGCTAACCCTTCTGGAGTTGGATCGCCAGTGGGCGGTGATGGTTATCCCTTCCCATCTAATATTTCTGCTAGGGTTAACTTAGATACAGCCATAAAAGCTTCGGGCCCTTCTTCATTTGCTTCCATAGGCTCAGAACAAGATGCATTTGCAGAATACTTATTGGCAAGACATAATTCTGTTGCCACTGCCTTTGCAGTGAGAGATACCAATTTGTTTGGCGATAGAAGAATTCAACTTCTTAATACCCGAACAGAAGGAATATTTCCAGAAACAGCTCCAGCCATCAGCATTTTGGCCGCACGTAATTTGGCTCAACCCAATATAGTAAGAGTAAGAGGTATTGTTTCTAGGGCTTGGGGTAGGTTTATTTACATACAAGACGCCACAGGAGGTATTGGTGTAAGGCAATCCAGCGGAGCTATGGTAGATGCTATTTCTGCTGGTACTTTAGTAGCTGGTGATAGTGTAGAAGTAATTGGACCAAGAAATGATTTTAATAACTATGCGCAAATACAATTAACAACTGGCGCCTACACTTCTACAAGCACAGTTGTTAAATTAGGTTCGGGCAAAAAAGTTACCCCAATTAAATTAACAATTAAGCAGTTTTTGGCTAATCCAGAGGCGCATGAGAGCGAGTTAGTGAAAATTACTGGCTTAAGAATTAGTGGAACGGGCAACTTTACAGCTAGCACCAACTATAACGTGTGGGATGGCAATACCACTGGAGATACCTTGGTATTAAGAGTAATTGCCGCCGCAGATACCGAGTTGGATGATGCCCCAGCCACGGCCTTACCAAAAGATACTTTTACGTTTGAAGGTATTCCTGCGCAGTTTTGCTCAAGCCCCTCAAATGGATGTACTAGTGGTTACCAATTGTATGCTATAAGAAAATCAGATATTTTAGTGAAGCCAGGTTTCTTTGGCTTGGCAAATCCAGCAAATAATGCTGTTGTATTAACTTCCTCAGACAATGCCAGCGACGTCTTAATTAACTGGCAAAAATCTGCCAACAGCACTCGTTACCGTTGGGTAGCCGATGTGTTGGGTGGCAATTATACTCCGGGTATTGTAAGTTTTGCATCAAATAACAATGGAGTCGATACTGCCTTATTACTCAAGAACAATGCCCTTGACGCTCTATTGGCTTCTTTAGGAGTGTTAGAAGGTACTGAGATTACCTTGAAGTGGACAGTTTTCGCCTATTTTGGTAGCGATTCTGTGAAAGCTTCTCAAGATTTTAACATCACTCTTCGCAGAAAACTTGCTTTGAAAGCCTTTAATCTTTTAGGCCCAGTAAATAATGCAAGTATTACTTCGGAGCAAGGAAGCAATACCCAAGTAAACATTAGTTTTGGCGATGGCAATGGAAGTACCTATAAGTGGTTCTTAACAACGGCTGCCGGAAGCTTTGAAAATTCTTTGCTAGTATTGTCAAGCAATAATAATGGTGCAGATACAAACCTAACACTTACCTTAGGACAAATAGATGTTGTGTTACAAAGTTTTGGCATTAAGCGTGGCGAAACCGTTAACCTAAAGTGGACGGTAGCTGCTTATTTAAACGGTGATACCTTGGCGGCTAACCAAATATGGAACATTAACCTTACCCGTGGTAGATTATTGAAGCCATTTACCTTGCTTGGCCCAGCCAATAACGCGAGGGTAGAGGTAAAGAAAAACGAAACTAGCCAAGTAAAGATAAACTGGAGTTCTGCGGGTTCTGCCACCAATAAGTATGTTTGGATGCTCGACCTAAAGAATGGATCTTTTGCTAGTCCAATTGCAAGAATTAACTCAGACAAAGGGGCTACTGATACTGTGTTAACCCTTACCTCTGGAGATATTGATGCCTTGCTCGAAGTAAATGGTGTGGCAGAAGGAGATAGCATTGAGTTAAGCTGGACAGTTAGGGCCTACGAAGCACAAGACTCCTTAGCTGCTGCTAATGCATTTGGAATTAAGTTTGTGCGTAAAAAGTCTACAAGCACAAGCGAGCTGAGCAAGCAACTAATCATAGCTGTATACCCTAATCCAAGTACAGGCTTGGTAAACTTTGATAGCGACAATAACTTAAATGAATTTTCTTTAACGGTAACAGATGTTAAAGGAAGATTAATTTACAAGGGTAAAGCTACCCAATCATTGGACTTATCATCCGAAAATGCAGGCTTCTATTTCTTACATTTTGAAGGTGAGAATGGCAGCAGTACTTTTAAGCTATTACTGAATAAATAGGTTATTAAAAATTGAAAAGGCCGTTTCATTCAATTGAAACGGCCTTTTTTTATAACCTACTTTTAGGTTGGGTGCCAATAAAGTCTTTAAGATAAAAAGGCTCAAAGCTTCTTAGGTCTTCAAATTGTTGGAGTTTAAATTTAGTATAGGCAATTTTACATAATCCTTTGGCATTTAATTGTACATCGGCAATGTGTTTTGCCTGATAACTGCCAAATAACTCGATGGCTTTATCTGAGCCATTGCCAAAATATATCACCTCGTGGTTTTGGGTGATATGTTTTACATAAGCCTCATCAAGAATTACTGCCTGCGTTTTTTCTACTTCGTTTAGTTCAGTGTCAAACGCAGCGGTATATACTTCCATCCTCCTTGCATCAATCATGGGTAATAATAGGCTGTTCTTTTTTATGTCGGTTTGATCCAAAACGCACTTGCTAAGGCTTTCTAAACTATTTATTGCAATAAGTGGGATATTTAATGCAAAGCAATATCCTTTAGCCGAAGCAGTGCCTACTCTAAGGCCAGTATAGCTTCCAGGGCCCATGCTAATGGCAACAGCTTGCAAGTCTTTGAGTGTTTTTTCTGTTTGAGAAAGAATCTTATCCACTAAAATATGCAGCATACTTGCATGCATATTGCCAGATTGTATGCTGTTCTCGGCTAAGCATAAGCCATTTAAGGATAAACTTACGGAGCAAACTTCTGTTGCTGTTTCTATTCCAAGGATGAGTGCCATTCGGTTCAAAGGTAATTTTTTTTTAACTTGCCACTCCAATTTCATGACTAAACGCTGGACACCTAAAATAGAACCCGACAAGAATGTGGTTGAAGAATTATCTAAAGCCATTAATTTAAACAAAGTGTTAAGTGGCATTTTGGTGCAACGCGGCATAAGAAATTTTGAGGAGGCAAAAAAGTTCTTCAGACCCCAACTTTCTGATTTACACTCACCTTTTTTGATGAAGGGCATGAAGGAGGCCATTGACCGAATTAATGTGGCCATTGAAAACCAGCAGAAGATTTTAATTTATGGTGATTACGACGTAGATGGCACAACTGCTGTTTCAACGGTGTTTTCATTTTTTAAACAGCGCTACGATTATTTAGATTTTTATATTCCAGACAGGTATACAGAGGGCTACGGTATTAGCTTTATGAGCATCGATTGGGCCAGTAATAATGGTTATTCTTTAATTATTGCGCTCGATTGCGGTATTAAATCGGTGGATAAAGTGAGCTATGCCAAAGGCAAAGGAATCGATTTTATCATTTGCGATCATCATTTACCAGGAGACGAAATTCCTGCTGCAGCGGCAGTGCTTAACCCTAAACAAAAAGATTGCACCTACCCATTTAAAGAACTATCGGGATGCGGCATTGGCTTTAAGTTGATCCAAGCTTATGCAGAAAATCATCAAATTGATTTTAAAGAGGTAGAACGATTTTTAGATTTGGCTGCGGTAAGTGTTGCTTCCGACTTGGTTCCTATTTTAGACGAGAATAGGGTGTTGGCCTATTATGGTTTAAAGCAGCTAAAAGATAAGCCTAATGATGGACTAAAAGCATTGCTGGAATCCTATCCGGATAAACCTGAGTTTACAGTAAATGATATCGTATTTTTTATTGGACCACGTATAAATGCTGCGGGTAGAATAGCGGATGCCAAAGACTCTGTAAGACTCATGACGAATGTAGGCCTAGAAGAAACTAGAAGAATTGCCTATCAAGTAAATCAGCATAACAATGAGCGTAGAAATTTCGACCAAAATATCACAGAGCAAGCGCTAGAGATGGTTGAAAAAGACGCTGATTTTGTCAATAGAAAGAGCACGGTGTTATTTCATAACGAATGGCATAAAGGCGTAATTGGTATAGTAGCTAGCAGACTAATAGAAAAGTATTATAGGCCAACTATTATTCTAACAGAGTCTAATGGGATGGCCACAGGTTCTGCAAGGTCTGTAGAGGGTTTTGATTTATACTCGGCCATTGAATCTTGTGCAGATTTATTAGATCAGTATGGCGGGCATACTCATGCTGCAGGACTCACTATGAAGTTAGAAAAATTGCCAGAATTTAAAGAACGCTTTGAGCATATTGTGGCGTCTAACATCGTTGAACGTAGTTTGACGCCAGAGATAGAGTATGACATGGAAATACCTCTTAGAACCATTACACCAAAGTTTTATAATGTGCTCAAACAGTTCTCCCCATTTGGCCCAGGGAACCTCAATCCGGTTTTTATGAGCAGAAATGTTTGGGATGTAGGAGATGCCACCATAGTAGGTAACAATCACCTAAAGTTAAGCATTACGCAAGAAGATGGAGGCAGAATTTTTAAAGCCATTGCTTTTGGCTTGGGAGAACACTATGATAAGGTTTCACAAGGGATTAGCTTTGATATTTGCTTTACCATAGAAGAAAACCATTTTAATGGGCATGTTAACCTGCAACTGAATATAAAAGATATTCTGTTTAGGTAGTATTAAAAAAAAGCTCCTAAATCTGCAGAGCAGTTTAGGAGCAAGTTCTTAACCTCCCTATTTTTATTAAGCCAGAAGTTTCGACCAGGAGATTTCTTTAGAAAGCAATTCTTTGAGTGCCTCTATGCTAATGCGTTCTTGTTGCATGGTGTCTCTATATCTAATGGTAATGGTTTTATCTTCTAAGGTTTGATGGTCTACTGTTACGCAAAATGGAGTACCAATAGCATCTTGTCTGCGATACCTTTTACCAATGGCATCTTTTTCTTCATAAAAGCAATTGTAATCTAGTTTTAAAGATTGCATGATTTCTCTGGCAACTTCTGGAAGACCATCTTTTTTCATTAATGGTAAAATAGCTACCTTATATGGGGCCAGTATCGCCGGAAGTCTTAGTACTACTCTCGTATCTTTTTTATCACCTTCACCGAGTTCTTCTTCTTTGTAAGCAGCAGTGAGTGTGGCTAAAAACAATCTATCTAAGCCAATAGAAGTCTCTACAACATACGGGGTATAATTTCCAATGGCTTTACCGTTTTCATCAAGTTCTGCATCAAAGTATTGAATTTTTTTGCCAGAAAGCTCTTGGTGATTTCGTAAGTCGAAATCTGTGCGGCTATGTATCCCTTCCATTTCTTTAAAGCCAAATGGGAAGTTAAATTCTATATCCACAGCGGCATCGGCATAATGAGCCAATTTAACATGGTCATGAAATTTATAATTCTCTGCCCCAAAGCCTAGTTTAAGATGCCAATTCATACGGGCTTCTTTCCAATATTGATACCAGTATTGTTGTGTACCGGGTCTCACAAAGAATTGCATTTCCATTTGTTCAAACTCACGCATTCGCATGATAAACTGTCGTGCTATAATTTCATTTCTAAAGGCTTTACCAGTCTGAGCTATCCCAAAAGGAATTTTCATACGACCTGTTTTTTGAACATTCAGAAAATTCACAAAAATTCCTTGAGCTGTTTCTGGGCGCAAATAAATCTTATCTGCCTCCTCTGCCATAGCGCCCATTTCTGTAGAGAACATCAGGTTAAATTGTCTTACATCAGTCCAGTTTTTGGTGCCACTTATCGGACAGGCAATTTCGTGCTTAACAATTAATGCCTTCAGCTCTGCTAAGTTATTATCTAATAAAGCCTGGTCGAGTTCTTTTTGAAGCTCATCTGCCTTATTGGTTTTGCCATCTTTTTGATACCTGGCGATTTTATCCTCTAATAAGTTATCAGCCCTGTATCGCTTTTTGGAGTCTTTGTTGTCAATCATTGGGTCTGAGAAACCATCGATATGGCCGCTCGCTTTCCAAGTTTTTGGATGCATAAAAATAGCAGCGTCTAGCCCAACAATGTTTTCATGCATTTGTACCATTGATTTCCACCAGTACTGTCTCAGGTTATTTTTTAATTCAACACCGTTTTGACCATAATCATAAACAGCACCAAGACCATCATAAATTTCACTAGAAGGAAATACAAACCCATACTCTTTGGCATGAGAAACAACTTTCTTAAAAATATCTTCACTCATTATGCGGCGAAATTAGGTTCAAACCGAGACAAAAAAAAGCCGTCCCAGCATTGGGACGGCTTTATCATTAGTTAGTTTAAATTAGTGAACCAATGCTTGATAAGCTTCTGCACTCATTAAACCTTCAATTTCAGAAGGATTAGAAATACTTGATTTAATCATCCAGCCATCACCGTAGGCATCTGAATTTACCAATTCTGGAGCTGAATCCAGTTTAGCATTTACTTCAAGTACTTCACCAGATAGTGGCATGAAAAGGTCGCTCACCGTTTTAACGGCTTCTACCGTTCCAAATACATCGTGTTGTGCAACATTTTTTCCTTTTGAAGGAATGTCAACATAAACGATATCGCCTAGTTCTTTTTGTGCAAAATCGGTGATACCAATGTAGGCAACATCACCTTCTACTCTAACCCACTCGTGGTCTTTTGTGTAGTAAAGATTGGATGGAAAATTCATTTGAATACTATTAAATTTTGTTGCAAATTAAGGTTTGAACCCAATAAAAAAAATGAAATTACTTAGTTTTTAAGTACTCTAACACTGTAATTGGTAAAAGGAGGCAGGTTAATGCATAAATTGTGTCTTCTACTGGAATGGTATATATACGCCAACCAATGATGTCTTCTGGGTTATACCAAACAATAGGTTTTGGTGTAACTGCTCCTGTGAGTACCCCATTGACAATGAGAAAAGGTATTAAATGAACAAAATAGGCAAACCAAAAATACCCTAAGTATTTGCCCTTTATTACAAATTGTTGAAGTAATAATAGCAATAGTGCTATGCTTAAGTTTACTAGGGTGTATGTTTTATGTCCATAAAAAGCTATTCCCAAGACACATAAGGCAATAAAGAACCAATTGAAAAATGTCACTTTCTTGCTCCACCATTTATCTGATAGATAGGCGGTTAAACAAGCATAAATAAAGATAGATGCGTAGGGTACTACCACAAAAAAGCTCCATTCTTCGATAGGGAGCTGCAGTAGGCGAGTACTCCAAACATAATCGTTGTCGAAAGCCCACACATTGTTAATGGTAAACCAACTATCCCAAAGGATAAATAATACCATGTTTATACCAATGCCCGCAAAGAGCCTTGGCCACCATTTATAGAATGCTACTTTTTTATCAAAGCTTAAAAGTAAAGGTCCTACTAAAGACCCAAGCATTAACCAAGCGTATAAACTCATTTGGTGGTATTTGGGTCTTTCCAATATTTAATGGGTACAATCAGCATCCCAAAATTCTCGCCTTTTTCTTTACCAAGGTGTTTATGATGCATTTTGTGCGCGCGTCTAATTGCCCTAACATATCTGTTGTTCCAGTGGGTCCAAATTTTAAATCGTTGGTGAATAATGATGTCGTGCACCAAAAAATAGCAAAGACCATATAATGAGATTCCAATCCCAATAAACAACCTAAAGTCGCTATTCATTATGCCAGTGATATAACAATAGGCGCTGGGAATAGCAAAGATGAGGAAGAAGGCGTCGTTTTTTTCAAAAAAGCCTGGTTCAACCTGATGATGGTCTTTGTGTAAATACCATAAAAATCCGTGCATGACAAATTTATGGGCAAACCAAGCCATGAATTCCATGAACAAAAACGTTGCTAAAACAATTAATACATCTACTACCATACCTTTTGAACAAGTAGCAATAATAATTGTTTGATTGCTTTAAATGAATGCCTAAAGGCTAAAATTTAAAATGCTAAAAAATATAAATTGCGCAGCGTACACCCGCCAACCCATTGGATTATTTGTGGTTAAGCCACTTTTAATAAGCCAATAACAAAACATAAATCCAAAAAAGAACCATGCTGTATAGTTTTGAATAGGCACTATTAAGTTTTCAAATGCCCAAAAGTCCAATGTTGGTGCTACCGGTTCAATGAGTATATCTAATAAAAGCATAAGTGAGCCAGCTATCAAAGCAGCAGGAATGGGCTTTAGTGTAATCTTTAATTTTTTGCTAGCGGTTTGAACCAAATGAACGCTAGAATATACCACAATGATCCAATTTACACCAATGAGCAAAGGCGTTTCTCCTAGTTTAATTCCGAGTGACTCCTTATAAGAATAAGGGCCAAAAATTAGCCCAGTATTTACACCTACAAATTCTAAGGTAAAGGATGCTATGAAAATAAATACCAGGTTTACATATAGAAATAAACCTTTATCGGGATGCATCCACAACATCAACAACAAGGTAAGTAATAGGTTTAGTGGGGTTAATTTGGAGAACTCTGATGGATAGAGCGAAATACCTACCGTACCAACCAAATAAAAAATGATTAGAATACTGGTTAATACGGTAGGCAGATTGTCTTTGTTGCTTATGAAGGCTCTCATCATTCTTATTACACAAATAAAGCAACAAACAGTTTTGGTTCAAACCAATTATTTAATTTTAGCAGTTAAAGGGTTTCTGTTTCCTTTAATTTTGGTGATTTCGGCTTTAATAGAACCTACAAAAATGTCGCTTTCAACTAGTAAGGGTATTTT
The DNA here is from genome assembly GCA_964443415.1 of uncultured Chitinophaga sp. Classification (GTDB taxonomy): domain Bacteria; phylum Bacteroidota; class Bacteroidia; order UKL13-3; family UKL13-3; genus B1. The sequence goes on from CAYUDC010000002.1 coordinate 16,135, forward strand.
GTTTTCATCATCAGTCACCCATAAAGTAAGTGCCTCATCGTCTTTAAAAACTCTACCTTTTAACAATTGTGGTTTAATAACAAGTGCTTTAAAAGTACCTGCGCTAGTTTTAATGGTTTCTCTTTTAACAAACTTAAACCTCAGTTGATAGTTTTCGGCATCCATATAGAAATTAACAGGGAAGATATCACCAATTTTGGCTTTGCTCATATCTGTTGTCCTGGCAAAATATATAGCAGAAACAACATCTTGGGTTTGTTCTTGTATTTCTACCTTACCTCTTTTGCTTGAGGCAAATCCATTTTGTTGGTCAAAAAGAATAAAATCACTATCGGTGTAGTTTCCTTCCTTTACTTTTTTAATACATTTCCAAGGAATAATAGCCTCTTCATCTACATAGCTTTCATATTCGTCGCGTACTTTAAACATCGCATCAACAATACCAGCAGATTTGCCACTTACCTTAATATGAAAAGATTTTCTGCCATTTACTTCTACAGCGTTATCATGCACAATAAATTCGCAGTTGCCAGCGCTCATGGGGCCATAGTGTATGCGGTATTCAAGTTTTTCACCATACGAAAAAGCGGTATTAATGATTGGCTTAATTTCGTAGGGTTTAGTTTTTGTTGCTTTGGTTTCTGGTTTTTCTAGTGCCCAAACAGAACTAGCCATGATGGCTAATCCAAATAAACTCAAAAGAATTATCTTGCTTTTCATAATACTTTAGACTTTCAAACCTTATACCAAAATAAATTAAATTTATAAATCAAATTTAATTCCCTGAGCAAGAGGAAGTTCTTTTCCAAAATTTAGTGTATTGGTTTGTCTTCTCATGTATGCTTTCCAAGCATCAGATCCACTTTCGCGGCCACCACCTGTTTCTTTCTCACCCCCAAATGCACCTCCAATTTCTGCACCGCTAGTTCCGATGTTTACATTGGCAATACCACAATCACTGCCCCATGCGCTTAAAAACTCTTCTGCTTCTTGCATATGGTTGGTAAAGATGGAAGAACTCAATCCTTGTTTTACCCCATTTTGTAGGGCAATAGCTTCTTCTAGGTCATTGTATTTTAAAAGGTATAAAATTGGTGCGAAAGTTTCTGCTTGAACAATCTCGAAGTTATTATTTGCTTCGCAAATGGTAGGCTTTACATAGCAACCGCTTTCATAACCAGGTCCTTCTAACACTTCAGCACCACACAACACTTTGCCGCCTTCTTGCTTTAACTTTTCGATAGCATTTAAGTAGGCTTGAACAGAAGCCTTATCAATTAATGGACCTACTAAGTTTCCTTCTAAAGGATTTCCTATGGTTAATTGAGCATATGCTTTTACCAATTTTTCTTTTACTGTTTCGTATAGACTCTCATGGATAATCAGACGGCGTGTAGTTGTACATCTTTGTCCGGCTGTTCCAACTGCGCCAAATAAAATGCCTACCATGGCTAAATCTAAATTGGCATTAGGCGTAAGAATAATGGCATTATTACCACCTAATTCAAGAAGGGCTTTTCCAAACCTTTGCGCTAAGGCGGTTCCAACAGCCTTTCCCATTCTTACACTTCCAGTAGCAGAAACCAATGGAATTCTTTCATCATTACTCATCCATTCACCCACACGATAGTCGCCATTAATTAGGCAGAATAGTCCTTCAGGAAGATTATTCTCTTCTAAAACTTTCGCCATCAATTTTTGACAGGCAACTGCCGAAAGAGGAGTTTTTTCTGATGGCTTCCAAATGCAAACATCTCCGCATATAGCTGCAATCATGCTGTTCCAGCTCCAAACGGCAACCGGAAAATTAAATGCTGAAATAATGCCTACCAACCCCACTGGATGCCATTGCTCATACATGCGATGATTGGGTCTTTCGCTATGCATGGTTAGGCCATGTAATTGTCTACTTAATCCAACGGCAAAGTCACAGATATCTATCATTTCTTGCACTTCGCCAAGTCCTTCTTGTAGGCTTTTACCCATTTCATAGCTAACCAAGCGACCTAATGGATCCTTATATTCTCTCAATAAGTTACCATATTGTCTAACAATTTCGCCACGTTTTGGAGCAGGAATTTTACGCCATATTTTATATGCCTCTTGTGCTTTTAAGATTACTTGGTTGTATTCTTCCTGGGTAGTGTACGAAATAGATCCTATCAACTTTCCATCCACTGGAGAATATATTTCTTTTCTTTCTGCACTTTCATAGAAAAAGTGATTTCTACCTGTTGAAGTTCCAGCATTATGCGCTTGAATACCTAACTGTTGTAGGAAACTAATGTTATTTGCAGTTGTCATTATTTTATTATTTTCGATTAAATGTAATGATACAAAATTAGGCTAATTTGTTTGTATAGTATTATAAAACCTTGCCTGCTTTTGATGGGCTATAGAAAACAGCCATAGTTGGTTCAGTTAATTTTTTGAGCATGGCTTTGGCCACCTTAGGGTCTACAATCACGGTATCATGCTCGAAATCTAATTTGATACGCCATTTCTGAAAAGTATTGACACCTAGAATTACCTCTTCAGATAATCCTGGAACAACCATAAATTCATCTGATAAGCGCACGTCGTTGATGTAAAAATCCATTGCTGCCCTTTTTGAAATCTTTAAATATTGGCCAACCGCTGCAGTTGCCACCTCTAAAGGTTTTCTAAGCGTGGTTGCTACCTCTAATCCATAGATTGCTTCCTCACTGATGCAAGAAAAGGTTGCCCCTGAATCAAATAAACAAATCAGGTTTTTTTCTCCTAGTGAGCCTTCAAAGTAAAGTGGAATTTTAATAATCGACATACTTTCAAAAATAAACCAACAAACTAAAACTTTATTATAGCTTGAAATCCCTAATCATATTTATTGGATTAAGTTTGTTTAAATTTAAGGTGAAGCTGGTTCTTTTTAGGATATTATCTACCTTATTGTTATCCCAGCTTTCGTTTACATTTTTGCTTGCCACAGCTGGTACATAAATATATAAGATATCCTTTATCACTTGTAGATAAATACCACCTACATAACTTGTGGTATTTACATTATTAATTTTTGCCAATGAAAGGTCTCCATAAAATCCTAATGGAACTGGCAATGGAAAAGGAATAGTGGCATTGGCCGCACTTATCCAACTATCCGTATTGCCTAGGTTCACAAAGTTTCTAAATCCTGCATCCCTTAAAAGTACTTGATGTCCCCAAAATCCACTTGAAATGTCTGAACGGCCCACCATTATTTCATCAAATAAGTAATCATTTTGCCCGGTGGTGGCCCCAGCTGTAAACATGGCGTTTTCGTAAACTTTTTGGTTAACAGACCTTATTCCTGGTGAATATTTTTCTTGTGTTAAAAACATTCCTGCAAATAGTCTAATGGAGGCTTTTCTATTGTGTTTATGGTAAGTAAAAGATTGGGTGAAATCCATCGCCAGTCGGTTCAAACCGTTATTTTTTATGCCAAGTTGATAATCTAGGTTAAACTTAGATGGGTATAATGCATCCTCTCTTTGGTAGGCATATTTTAACTGAGTGATGCCATAATGGTCGTTTGTAAAATTGCTGAAATAGCCATACTCTTTAAACTGCTCATTGACCATTACATATCTGAGGGTTACAGACTGCTCTATATTGCTTCTTTCATTTTGGGGCCTAAGATTGAACTTCATAAAAGGGGCAAATTTTTCATAGGTACTAGCGCCATAAAATGAACCAACATTTTGCAAAATAACTTTTGTGTCTGGATTGTCTGACCTAAAACCAATGGCATTATTCCCAAATCTCGCAACATTTAAACCAATTTTAAGATTCCTGATTTTACCTTGTGAGTATAAGTTTCTATGAATAGAGAAAAATCCATTGACATCTTTTGTTTGAAAACTATACAGTGGAGTGAAAGTAAATTCTGTTTTCTTTTGTGGAAGCAAGCTGTTGTAGAAGCTTAGGCCAAACATGTTTTTGTTATAAAGATTGTAGCCATAAACTGGGCTCACAAAGATTTGATTTTTATTAGGTTTTTCGAGCTGAAGAAAAGGCTTTATGCTCAAAGGCACGCAGGTTTTAAAGATTCCCTTTGATTTTGCAAAGTTGTTTTGGGAATAAAGGTCAAGGGTTTTTTCAAAAGGATTAATTTGAAAGGAAGCTATAGGAGAATTAGACATACCAAGGCTGTCTAAATTAAATACTTTTTGGCCATCAAAACCTTTTAACCAAACTGATTTTACCTCTTGGTTGTTTTCTATCTTTGACAATAATATAGGCCCAGTTATTCCGCCGTTGTTTTTAATTTTGATTTGATTGTTTTTAACTCCTCCCATCTTGTAATCCATTTTTTGAGTGGTTCCCATTAAGTCATCAAAAAACCACGATAGATTTTGCTGGGTATATGACTCTGCATGTTGTCTAAAATCGTTGGGCAATGGATGTTTAAACTTCCATTTTTCATAATATTCATGCATCATGGCATCAAACAATTCGTTACCCAAGTAATGTTGCAGATAAGAAAAACTCTTTGGATTTTTACCGTACACCACCGCACCATAATTCCCATCAGTATAGGCTTCGGACCTTAAGTTGCCGGCTTGATCCAAGTTTTTGCGTAAGGTAAGTTGTACCATTAAATCCAGTTGGTTAACAGTCATTCCAAAAATGCTGATTTTTCCTCCTTTGGCGTTTGAGTTTAGGTCGGTTTGACTTCTTTCTTCATAGTAGGTATTTATACTCTCATCCATCCAGGGATGCTCTCTTTCATTGCTTCCAATGATGCCATAAAACCAGTTATGGCCAACCTCGTGAATAATGGTTGTTCTATCTAAACTTGCGCAGTTAGTAATGGTGGGGTATTCCATGCCACCACCTGCTTCTAATGGAGTAATTACCACCTGAGCAATATCGTATGGGTAATTGCCCACTTTATCTGAGTAGTATTTTACGCCATCATTTAGGTGTTCAATACCTTTTGGTGCCCCCTTTTTAGATATCGCAAAGAGCCAAGTTTCTACTTTTTTTCCATTACTTAGGCTAACGGTATCAAAATCTACACTATAATTTTTATTAGCGAACCATGCAAAATCATGCACATTGTCTTGTTTAAAGTGTAAGGTCTTTAAGGGTCCTTCTGCAGGGTGAGGGTAGTTTTTTTCATTTTTAAGCATTCTCCACCACTGCTTCTCGCTTGGGTCTTGCAATTGTCCTGTGGCAGCTAGCACTAGGTTTTTGGGTACAGTAATTTTTACATCAAAACTGCCAAATTCACTATAAAACTCACCCTGATTAAGGTATGGCATGGGGTTCCAGCCGTTGACATCGTAAACAGCTGGTTTTGGATACCATTGTGTAATGCAATAGTGACCGTTTTCGTATCCCATTCTCGAGAAAACTTTTGGCAGCTTTACCTTAAAAGGGGTTTGGATGGTAATTGACTGTCCTGGCAGTATAGGCTCGTTTAAGGTAATGATGGCAATATCTATTTGTTGGGTGAAGTTCCATTTTACATTTTTATCATTTACGCGAAAGTCGATTGAGTCGATAAATCCACGATCGGCATCCGAGGCAAAATAAAAGGCAGTATTGCCGTTTTCTAGTTCTTGTTTGGCATATGCTGTGTTTCTGTTTTTATAGGCATTTGGCCAAAGATGCATGTAAATTTCAGGTAATGAATTGGGAGAGTTATTTTGGTAGGTAATTGTTTCGAAACCTGTAAGCACTTGGTTTATTGTGTCTAAGCCTACCTCAATGGTATAATTTACCTTTTGCTGCCAGTTTGCCTGATTAAGGGAATTTGGCTTGTTTTGTGCTAAAGATAAAATTGCATTCGTTAGAATGGCAGTTGAAAGCAGTAAAATATTTTTCATTTTCAGTAGTCTAATTTTCAGGAAAGTGAATATTAAGTGCGAAAATTCGTGTTTTTGTGCTTTCGAACCAAGCTAAAGGAGTGTAAATTTGATAAACTAATATTATAGGCCTATGGAAGGCAACGATTTTTTGGGGGAAGATGTGAGTAATAACGTTCAGCGGTACGAAAAAATGCTGCGGAACAAAACTCAAGACTATTTTGATGCAGAAGCCATTGAAGGGATTATTGATTATTATATTCAAACAGACAAGTTAAAAAAGGCAGCAGAGGCAATCATCTTTGGAAAGGATTTATACGCCACTCATATTCCTTTTTGGATAAAGCAGGCTGAATTGTATATTCTCACCAATAAGTTTGAGGAGGCAATGTTAGAAATAGAAAAGGCCGAATTGTATGAACCATTTAATTCGGAAATTCTATTGCTGAAAGGTGAAGTTTGTATTAACCTAGAGGAAATGGAAGAAGCATCTGAGCTATTTGAAAAAGCATTGATGCATGCCGATGAAAGGTTGGACATGTTATTTGAAATAGCCTACGTCTATGAAGATAATGACCACTTTGAAGAAGCCTCTAAGTATTTTGAATTAATTATTTCTGAAGAACCAGCTTTAGAGCAAGCCTATTATGAAATTGCCCACTGCTCGGATGTATTAAGTGATTATCCAAAGGCAGTTAGGTACTTAGATGCCTTGATAAATATTGATCCATATAACACGGGTGCATGGTATAATTTAGGAATTACATACAGTAAAATGAGTCAGTTTGAAAAGGCAATAGAAGCTTTTGACTATTGTTTGGTGATTGAAGAGGATTATACCATCGCTAGATTTAATAAAGCCAATTGTTTAGTAGAGCTTGATAAATTTGCAGAGGCTATCCCAGAATATCTATCGGTTATTGAAATTGAAGGCGGTGATAGTATTACCTTCTGCAATTTAGCAGGTTGTTATGAAAGATTAGGTAGGTTTGATGATGCTAGAACACAATACAGAAAGGCTGCACAACTAAACCCCAATCTTGCAGAGGCTTGGTTTGGAATTGGTTTAACCTTTGAGAAAGAACTTCAATTTAAAGATGCCTTACAGTATTTTAAAAGAGCTATTTTATTAGAACCTGATAATTTAGAATTTTTACTAGTATTGGCCGAATGCGAGTACCGATTAGGATATATAAAAGAGGCAGACAATCTTTATAAAAAGATGGTTGACCTAGACCCTGGTATGATGGAGGCTTGGCTTGATTGGAGTTTTGTAAAATTTATGGAGGGTGACATCTTAGAAGCAAAAAACCTATTGTTAAATGCTTTAATGTTTGACCCAAGCTGTCATCAGTATCATTACAGATTAGTAGTTTATTTTTATGAGCTTGGAGACATAAAAGAGGCATTTAAGCACCTAGAGTTTGGATTAGCCCTGCATTTTGATGACCATTTCCTATTATTTGACATAGCTCCCAAATTGCGAAAGTCTAATGATCTAATGCAGATTATCGAAAGTTATAGGCCCATTTAGGTAGACTGAGAAGATTTCATTTTTGTTTTAATTGGCTACATTTGAAGCCCATTTAGTATTTTGATATTATAGACATGAAGAATTTTAAATTAAAGCATATTCCAGAACGTACCCAAAGACCGCGCGAAAGTGGCTTAACAATGGTTATGGACAAAGGCCTTAGCATCAGAGAAGCAGAAGATATGATATCTGTGAGTGGTGAGTTTATAGATATAGTTAAATTAGGATTTGGAACATCCTTCGTAACCCCTCGATTAGAAGAAAAAATAAAGCTCTACCAAGAGAATGGAATCATAGTATACTTTGGTGGCACTTTGTTTGAAGCCTATATCGTTCGAAACCAGTTTGAAGATTATATCAAGGTTTTGGATAGGTTTGGAATGCAACACGCCGAGATTTCTGATGGCTCTATTGAGCTGCCGCATGATGTAAAATTAGATTATATCTCTAAGTTAAGTAAGCATGTTACTGTTTTGAGTGAAGTAGGGTCGAAGGATGTAGAGAAAATAATTCCACCTTATCAATGGATTGAACTTATGCAAACAGAATTGGCTGCAGGTGCATGGAAGGTAATTGCCGAAGCCAGAGAGGCAGGAAATGTTGGGGTTTACAGAAGTAGCGGCGAAGTGCGTGAAGGTTTGGTTCAAGAAATACTTACAAAAATTCCAGAAGAAAAAATCATTTGGGAAGCACCACAAAAAGCACAACAAACCTATTTTATTAAGTTGGTAGGTGCCAATGTGAGTTTAGGGAATATCGCTCCAAATGACATCATTCCACTCGAAACGCTCAGGCTAGGATTAAGAAGCGATACATTTTCGTTCTTTTTAGGAAAAGGAGCAAAGTATTTGACAAAGAAAAAATAGAGGAAGCTTAAGGATGACATTACAAGAAAAAATAAATGCCGATGTTATTGCGGCCATGAAATCTAAAGACGAAGTTAGTTTAAGAGCCTTACGTGGACTTAAATCTGCACTATTGCTAGCTGCTAGCGAGCCTGGAGCAAATGGCTCGGTGAGTGATGAAGCTGCATTGAAAATTTTTCAAAAACTGGCTAAACAAAGGAAAGAGTCTTTAGAAATTTATGTTCAAAATAAAAGAGAAGATTTAGCCAAGGTAGAACAAGAGGAGCTTGCGGTTATAGAGCGCTATCTGCCAGCACAAATGTCTGAGGCAGAAATTAAATCTATTTTAGAAAACCTTGCCAAAGAGGCAGGTGCTGCTACTGCTGCCGATTTTGGAAAAGTAATGCCTTTGGCCATGAAGGCGCTTGCTGGCAAAGCAGATGGAAAGATAATTTCTGCTGTATTAAAGCAAATTTTAGGATAATCATCGGTTTATCAATGACAGATTCGAACGAAGAAAGAATAAAGCGTGCCTTTCAAAAGAAAGATTGGCCAGAAATAAAAGTGAGTGACAGTTGGGCCACTTTTAAAATTATGGCCGAATTTGTTGAAGGGTTTGAAAAGATGAGTAGAATCGGACCCTGTGTGTCCATATTTGGTTCGGCCCGAACAAAAAGAGACCATCCTTATTATAAATTAGCTGAGGAGGTAGCCGCTAAACTTGTTGAAGCTGGATTTGGTGTTATCACTGGTGGGGGGCCTGGCATTATGGAAGCAGGGAACAAGGGCGCTAGAGAAGCTGGCGGTAAAAGTGTTGGATTGGGCATAGAGTTACCCTTTGAGCAGTTTTTTAACCAATATATTGATAGAGACAAGAGCATTAATTTTGATTACTTTTTTGTTAGAAAAGTGATGTTTGTAAAATATGCCCAAGGATTTATAGCTATGCCTGGCGGTTTTGGCACTTTAGACGAATTGTTTGAGTCGCTTACACTTATTCAAACGCATAAAGTTGCTAAGTTTCCAGTTGTTTTGGTAGGCAGTGAATTTTGGAAGGGTTTGGTGGATTGGTTAAGAGAAACCATGTGCGAAAAGGAAGGAAACATTAGCAAGGAAGATATGTTTATGTTTAAAGTAGTTGACACTGCAGAAGATGCAGTAAACTATATATTGGATTTTTATTCAGAGATAAGCATTAAGCCTAACTTCTAGAAGCTTCGGGCAAGGAATTTATTACATTCTGAGCCTATGAAATAATCCTTGAACCCAAAAGCCCTTTTTTAAAGCAAATGTTTGCTTTCATGGCTACTTAAATAGGAGTCAAAGATTTAACGGCTAAGGTTGCAGGTAACATAAATTAAAGAATTAAATGATTAAAAGATGAGTTTAAAAGAAGATGCTTTAAAATATCACAGCAAAGGTAAACCGGGTAAGATTGAGGTTATTCCAACCAAACCTACGAATACTAAAAGAGATTTGTCTTTGGCATATTCGCCAGGAGTGGCCGAACCTTGCTTGGCTATTGCAGAAAATCCAGATGACGTTTACAAGTACACAGCAAAGGGTAATCTTGTGGCTGTGATAAGTAACGGAACCGCAGTATTAGGATTGGGAGATATTGGTGCTTCTGCTTCTAAGCCTGTAATGGAAGGAAAAGGCGTGTTATTTAAAATCTTTGCAGATATTGATGTGTTCGATATTGAAATCAATACCAAAGACACAGAGGAATTTATAAGGACTGTTAAAAATATTTCTACCACTTTTGGTGGGATCAATCTAGAAGACATTAAAGCGCCTGAGTGTTTTGAAATAGAACAACGACTCAAAGAGGAACTCGATATTCCTATTATGCACGACGACCAACATGGCACAGCAATTATTACTGGTGCAGCCTTGTTAAACGCCTTAGAATTGGTTCAAAAGAAAATTGAAGAGGTGAAAGTTGTTTATAACGGCGCTGGTGCTTCGGCCATTTCTTGTGCAAAAATCATGATGGCTTTAGGGGTTAAACCAGAAAACCTAGTGATGTGTGATAGTAAAGGCGTTATCCGAAAAGATAATGCAAATTTAGATGCCATCAAAAGACCGTTTGCAACCGCAAGAAACCTTCAAACACTGGAAGAAGCTATGGTTGGAGCAGATGTTTTTGTTGGCTTAAGCAAGGCAGATGTGGTAAGTCAGGATATGTTAAGGAGCATGAACCGCGATTGTATTGTGTTTGCCTTGGCTAATCCTAACCCAGAAATAACTTACGAATTGGCTATTGCCTCTAGACCAGACATTATTCTAGCAACTGGCAGGAGCGATTATCCTAATCAGGTGAACAATGTGCTTGGCTTTCCATACATTTTTAGAGGTGCGTTGGATGTAAGAGCGTCTAAAATCACCGAGGAAATGAAATTAGCAGCTGTCCATGCACTGGCCAAACTTACCAAAGAACCTGTTCCAGAGATTGTTAATCTTGCCTACAATGAAAAAAATGTAACTTTTGGTAGAAGCTATATCATTCCAAAGCCAATAGATCCTCGATTAATTACCACCGTTTCGCCGGCTGTTGCAAAAGCTGCCATGGACTCTGGGGTAGCCAAGAATCCTATTACCGATTGGGAGGCTTATCATAATCAATTATTAAATAGGCTAGGGAAAGAAAGTAATTTTATTCGTGCTATTGCAGATAAAGCCAAGCAAAATCCAAAGCGTGTGGTATTTGCCGAAGCCGATAACTATAAAATTTTGAGGGCTGCGCAAATTGTAAAAGATGATGGTATCGCCCATCCTATTTTGCTTGGAAACAGAGCTAAAATTGAAGGATTAATAAACGAACATCAGGTTGCGCTAGGAGAGGTAGTGATCATTGATCCAATGGAAGATGAGGAGAGAAGAAATAAGTATGCCGAAGTATTTTTTGCCAAGCGACAAAGGAGTGGAATTACTTTATACGAGGCCAAAAAATTGATGAGAGACAGGCAATATTTTGCTCCTATGATGGTTGAAATGGGTGAGGCAGATGCAATGATTAGTGGCCTTACAAAGAATTACCCTAGCACCATTCGTCCTGCATTGCAAATTTTTGGTAAGGAAGAGGGCTCAAGTGTAGTGGCTGGAATGTATATTATGATCAGCAAAAAAGGGCCTTTGTTTTTTGCTGATTGCTCTGTTAACCGTGTTCCTGGCGTGCAGGAGCTTGTTAATATTACCAAACTTACCCATAAAGCTGTTTCTAACTTTAATATTAATCCTAGAATCGCCTTATTAAGTTATAGTAATTTTGGGTCGGCTAAAGGCGATGTGCCAAGTAAAATGGCAGAGGTTAGGAAACAACTTAAAGCCCAACAGCCTACCATGGTGGTGGATGGAGAAATTCAGGCAAATGTGGCACTCAATCAAAAATTGCTTAGAGAGAATTTTCCTTTTAGCGAATTAGTAGGTGAACCTGTGAATACCTTTGTATTTCCTTCGCTTGCAGCGGGTAATATCACCTATAAAATGTTGCAGGAGCTTGGAGCGGCAGAGGCCATTGGCCCAGTTTTATTGGGCCTTAAAAAATCGGCGCATGTGCTTCAATTGGGTAGCAGTATCCGAGAAATAGTCAATATGGTAATGATTGCCGTTATCGACGCCCAAAGTAAATCAGCTTAATACCAAAGCTTTTTAGTATAAGTTCCTTTTTCGGTTTGAACCGACACAAGATACAAACTATGTGTTGGTTCGAACCGAAACAATAGTTGTGTACCATGTTGATTATTCTCTTGGTGAAATGGAATGCTTTTGCCTTCCATGTTTACAATTTTCACATCCAACAATGGTAACTCAGACAGTATGGTTGCACCTAGCTCATTTTGAAGCAATTGAATGCTAGGAGCTGCTTTTACTTCTGAAATGCTGCTTAAAACATTGTTGAGGGTATATGTTTTAATAAATACTTTATCACCCTGCATGCTTTGGTCGTTATTTCCCATTACTGCTGCCGCATAAAAGGTAATTTTTTCGTTTTGGGGTGTGCTTGGTGCTTTCCACTTAAACTTCCAAGTTTTGGTATCCCTTGCATTGCTGCCTCTTAAGTTATGTGTAACATAATCTGAAACCACTACACCAGAGTCTCCTGCCTCTAAAAATGTGCCTATATTTATAAATTCTAGTCCAGGATGTCTTGCATTTAGAGCAAACCCATATTTTTCTAATCCTGGATAATTACTGGTAACTTCAAAGTTGTAAATACTATCTGGACTAAACGTGCCTAGGTTTTCTACTCCATTTATAAGTATTTTAAGTGAACCAATTTGATCTGGATTGTGATCACCTAAATGGCATGAGGCGCAACTTCCTTCCCCAGGCGCACCAGTAAGGTTAAACCCAATGGTTGAGGTGGCGTTGATGGTAAAGACGCTTATACAAGCAATGATCCCAGCAAAAAAAATCCCTGTAATCTTTTTCATTACAGGGATAGACCAAATTTTTTGGTAAAAAGTTGTATCTAGCTATTTAAGCGTACGTTTAACCTCTACTTCTTCGTAGGCTTCAACAAAATCACCTTCTCTTAAATCGTTATAGTTGTGAATAGTTAAACCACAATCATAACCACTTGCTACCTCTTTAACGTCGTCTTTAAAGCGTTTTAGAGAAGATAGGGTGCTAGAGTAAACTACCACACCATCTCTAATAAGCCTAACTTTTGAATTCCTTAATATTTTGCCATCAGTAACCATACATCCAGCAACTGCTCCTACTTTGGTAATTTTAAATACCTCCCTGATTTGGGCATTTCCAAGAATTTTCTCTTCAATGGTAGGAGCCAATAGTCCTTCGATGGCTGCTTTAATTTCTTCGATGGCATTATAGATAACAGAATACATCCTTACATCGATGGATTCTTGTTCTGCTAGTTTTCTTGCTTGCGCACTTGGACGCACCTGGAAGCCTACAATAATGGCATCTGAGGCCGAGGCGAGCATTACATCACTTTCGGAGATTTGACCTACGGCTTTGTAGATTACGCTTACCTGAACTTCTTCTGTAGAAAGCTTGATTAACGAATCAGACAATGCTTCAACTGATCCATCCACGTCGCCCTTCACAATAACTTTTAGTTCTTTAAAGTTACCAATGGCCAAACGTCTGCCAATTTCATCAAGCGTGATGTGTTTATTGGTTCTGATGCCTTGCTCGCGTTGCAATTGCTGGCGTTTATTGGCAATTTCTCTGGCTTCTGGTTCAGATTTAGTAATGATAAATCTATCGCCTGCTTGAGGTGCTCCGTCGAAACCTAAAATTACTACCGGTGTGCTTGGTCCGGCTACAGCCATTTTTTTGCCTCTTTCGTCGAACATGGCCCTAACTTTACCGCTGTTAACACCAGCTAAAATTGGGTCACCTACACGCATGGTTCCACTTTGAACCATTACTGTTGTAACAATACCTCTACCTTTATCTAAGGTAGCTTCAATTACGTTACCTACTGCACGTTTATTAGGGTTTGCCTTTAAATCTAAGATTTCGGCTTCTAATAATACTTTATCTAAAAGTGATTCTATACCTAAGCCCTTTTTGGCAGAGATTTCTTGACATTGGTATTTACCACCCCATTCTTCAACAAGAATGTTCATGGCAGCCAATTGCTCTCTAATTCTATCTGGATTGGCAGCATCTCTATCTATCTTATTTAAGGCAAAAACGATTGGTACACCTGCTGCTTGGGCATGCGAAATGGCCTCTTTGGTTTGAGGCATTACACTATCATCTGCTGCAATTACAATAATAACAACATCTGTAAGTTTTGCTCCCCTTGCACGCATGGCTGTAAAGGCCTCGTGACCTGGCGTATCTAAGAAGGTGATTTTTTTACCTGAATCTAATTTAACTTCATAAGCACCGATGTGTTGGGTAATACCACCTGCTTCGCCTTTTACAACATTGGCACTTCTAATATAGTCCAATAATGAGGTTTTACCATGGTCTACGTGACCCATTACTGTTACAATTGGCGCTCTAGGCTCCAATGTGCTTGGATCATCTTCGTCTTCTTCTACAGCTTCCACCATCTCGGCCGAAACAAACTCAACTTCAAATCCAAATTCTTCTGCAACTATCGCTATGGTTTCAGCGTCTAGTCTTTGATTAATTGAAACCATCATTCCAAGGCTCATACAAGCACTAATAATTTGTGTTACCTGAACACTCATCATATTGGCAAGTTCGTTAGCTGTTACAAACTCTGTTACTTTTAGTTTGTTCTTTTCTAACTC
>CAYUDC010000002.1:30683-85825 GCA_964443415.1 uncultured Chitinophaga sp.
TTTTAGGAGAAGATTTAGGTTTTTTACCTGCCTCTAAGTCTATTTTACCAATAACCTTTAGTCCCTTTGCGTCTTCAACCACTGGTTCAACTATTTTAGGCTCAACCACTTCTATAGGTTCTGCAATTTTAACAGGAGGCGCAGTTTCAACCTTTTCAGCCTCTATTGGCTTTGGTTCTGGTTTTGCCTCTTCAATCACCGGAGTGGTAGGAATAGGAATTTGTGGCGCGGGCTCTACCGGTGGATTCCCAACCTTAGGAACTTCAACTTCTACTTTTTTAGCAGCAGTATTTACTAGTCCACTTTTGATAAGAATGCCATCTTCTTCCTCTTCTTCTTCTGCAACAGAATTTTTGGCTTTTGGTATCTCTATGACGGTATTTTGAGGCTTAACACGCTCTTTTCCAAGTTTGTTAGCCTCTTGTTTTACCTTCTTTTCTGAAGAGTACTCGGCCACAAGCAAACTATATTGCTCCTCTGAAAGCTTTGTGGTTGGCTTTGCTTCTATTTGATGGCCTTTTTTAGCCAAGAATTCTACGGCGGTTGTTAAACCCACATTGAATTCCTTAGCTACTGCACTCAATCGTTTTGTTCCTGTTGTTTCGCTCATTCTGCGCTTTAATTCCTATAAATTTGTGCGAATATCGTTATTTATCATGGATATTCCTCATGTTGGTTTTATGACAATTGATTATTCGAATTCAGCTTCAAGAATTCTTCTTACTTCCTGAATGGTTTCTTCTTCCAAATCAGTGCGTCTTACTAATTCTTCATTAGACATGTTTAAGACTGCTTTCGCGGTGTCTAATCCTAGTCCTTTTAGTTCGTCAATAATCCAACTATCTATTTCGTCCGAGAATTCGTCTAGGTCAATATCCTCTTCTTCTACCTCTGCTTCGCGGTAAACATCAATTTCATAGCCCACCAATTTTCCAGCCAATTTAATATTATGTCCACCTTTACCAATGGCCAAGGAAACTTGGTCTGGTTTAAGATAAACACTCACGCGTTTTTTAATGTCGTCTATTTTAATGCTGCTTATTTTGGCAGGACTTAAAGCCCTTTGAACCAATAAAGAGGTATTGGAGGTGTAGTTAATTACATCAATGTTTTCGTTTCTTAACTCCCTAACAATACCATGAATCCTAGAACCTTTCATACCCACGCAAGCACCTACTGGATCAATTCTATCATCGTAACTTTCTACAGCTACTTTGGCTCTTTCTCCGGGTTCTCTTACAATCTTCTTGATGCTAATTAGCCCATCAATAATTTCTGGTACTTCTTGTTCAAACAACCTTTCTAAGAATACAGGGGATGTTCTAGATAAAATAATTCTAGGGTTACCATTATGCATTTCTACCTTAAGTACTACGGCACGAATGGCATCACCCTTTTTATAGAAATCTGCTGGTATCATTTCGGTTTTAGGTAACAATAGTTCATTACCTGCATCATCCAATACCATGATTTCTTTTTTCCAGATTTGGTAAACTTCTCCTGCAATTATTTCACCTACTCTGTCTTTATATCTCTTGTAGAATTCGTCTTTTTCTAATTCTAAAACTTTTGACAATAAGGTTTGACGTGCAGAAAGTACAGCTCTTCTTCCAAAAATGGCTAAGCCAACTTCCTTAGTTACATCTTCGCCAATTTCAAAATCAGGCTCAATTTGTCTTGCCTCTGAAATTGAAATTTGTGTGTTTTCGTCTTCTACCTCGCCATCATGCACAATTACTCTATTGTGCCAAATTTCAAGGTCACCGCTTTTGTCATTAATGATTACGTCAAAGTTTTCATCATTATTAAAACGTTTGCGCAACATTCCGCGAAATACGTCTTCTAACACGCGCTGCATAGTGGCGCGATCGATGTTTTTAAACTCCTTAAACTCGCTAAACGAATCAATTAGTCCTGCACTGTGCATATGATTTATATTTATATTATTTTAGTTAAATGAAACTTGTACTAAAGACGACTCAACATCCTTAAATGATATATTTTTTAAACTTATTTCCTTCGCTTGATAAGCCTTCTTTTTATCTTTTAAATGTATGGTAATGCTTTCTTCATTTACCTCTACCAATTTCCCTAATAATTCAGTCTTTTCTACCAGGGTAACCTTTAATTCTCTACCTATGTGCTTGTGATATTGCCTTAATAGTTTTAATGGCCTATCAACACCTGGCGAAGAAACTTCTAAGGTGTAAGGGATTTGTCCGAAATCAATTTCATCCAATTTTAGCGACAGGAACTTATTAAATTTCCTGCACTGTTCTATGGTTAATGGTCCCTCACTGTCTAAGTAAACCATTAATTTAGAGCCTGGATGTTTGTGTTCAATATCAACCACAAACACCTCTGGTTCAAGAACCTCTTTACTCCATTCTATTATCTGTTCTGTAATCTGCATGGTAAAAAAAGAGGGGACTTTTGGTCCCCTCATTATCTTTAAATACAGTGCAAATATACCCCTAATTTATTAATTGTCAAATTTATTTGCCATTAAAGAGTTTGTATCTGTCGTACTGCTCTTTTCCGAATTTGTTAATTTCCTCCATCATTTTCATAAATCTCTTAGGAGCATCTAGGGTTGTAAACTTGGTGTAAAGGGTTTTTGACTTGGCATATTCATCCATCCAAATATAAGCCTCCATTAGGTTTACATAGATAGCCATTGTAACCTCTTCATTAATTCTGGCTTTTTTATTGCCTAAATCAGATTCGGTAAGTGCCTTCTCGTAAATGGTAATGGCTTCTTGTATTTTTACCTTGGCGTCTTTTTTTTCATAATCCTCAGATAAACCATTATATCCTTCTACCAAAGCTAAATAGGCAGTAGCTAAATCTGTATAATCTTGTTTTTTATCTTTTACTTGATAAACAATGGCCTCTCTCTTAGTTTTCTTAAAGGCATAATCTGAGTTTAGTAAATTTTGAATTATTTTTAAGCCATTCTCTACCGAACTTAATTCTAAACCTTCAATTGTTTTTTCTTGATTGTAAGTCCACCAACTTCTAATAGCACTCTCGCTTGTATATTCACCAGGGATATTAAAGTATTGGTCTTGAGAAATTTCTGATGGCACCTCATTGTAAATTACCCCTTGCGCTGTCTCAACTTTTAAAGTAATTAATCGCTTATAAGGCACTTTCATATAATATGCTTTATAAGGTGTTGAAGTACCATTAGAAATCTTAGTCATGTCTTTTACTGTTAATTCAGGCTCTTTTACTTCTAATTCGCCTAAAATAGCAGTGATGGTAACAGCATTACTTGCTCCATTGCTAAAGCCTTCCAATTTTAAATAGGTACCTGCTAGTTGTTCGTTGTTAAAAGACTTTTTTAACTTAGGTTCTGGATAGGTAGTTTTATAGGGTTGAGAAGGAATTCTTTTAATGGGTTTTCCTCCATTGGCCAATTGCTGATCGGCAATTTTTTGAATAGTTGATTTTTTCTCATAAATCTCTAATTCTTTTAAATATTGTGCCTCTGCATCCTTAACCTTTTGAGGATAGGCTGCCATTTCTGCTTGATACTCTTGTTCGGCTTTGGCAACTTTTTCTTTATGTTCGGCCATAATTTTTTGATTGGCCTCCTCTACATTATAAACCACTTTACTTTGATAATTCTTAATCGATTTATCGAGTGGCTTTTTAGGCAATTGAATAAACTCGAAGTTGGTTTCGGTTTTATCTACATCTTGTGCTTTAATTGCAAAGCTTGCAACTACCATGTAAAGCACCAATAGGGAAAGGTTTTTCATTTCTATTTTTCTTAAAAGTGCCACAACTTATGTCTTTTTTTTGGTTTGAACCAAATACAATAAAAAAGCCTAATCTGTTTTTTATTGCCTAAGCCAATATCTTTGTTGAATTGCATGATGAAAAGACAAATATTTAAAATTTTGTTAATTTTAACTCCTTTGGTTCAAACCCTTGCCCAAAGTATCAATATAGACATTATACCTGGGTATACTTTAGGGTATGATACTGGGTATGTTAAAAGTTTTAGGGATAATCTAGTACTAACTTTGGTAAATGAGTCTAAGTTTAGCAGAATTAATGTTGCATATACTTTGCCTCAAAAAAGCTATGCATTAAATTATAAAACCAACGACCTCAATACTTGGGGCATTGGAATAGACTATAAATGGTTAACTTTTGAATATACCACGCGAATGCCTTGGTATCAGCCTAATCCTGCCTTTGGTGATGTAAAAAATAGCGGTATAGGATTTGGAATCACCGGCCGAAAACTCAGCTTTAGATTTTTTTATCAACGATACCAAGAATACTACCTTGAAAATACAATAGAATGGTTTCCTAATTGGCCTGTAGATAAATTTTACTTAAGACCAGACGTTCAAACCCAAACCTACTTCACCAACCTTAACTATGTTTTTAACCATAAAAAGTTCTCTAATAATGCTGCTTTATGGCAACTTGAAAGACAAGAAAAGAAGGCAGGTAGTTTTGTGGCAGGTCTCTCTTACATATATAATACATTCCAAGCAGACTCCTCTATCATTCCAGTAAAAGCAGATTCTTTACCCAAATCAAATAATACTTTTTTTGCGCTGAATGCTCTTGGTATCAATGGAGGTTTCGTGGGCACTATTCCATTTGGCAAAAAGAAAAAGTTCTTTATTAGTGGTGCCATTATTCCAGGATTTTCATGGCAATGGGGAAGGCTTTCGGTTGAAGGCTCTGGAATAGAAAGAGACAACTCGGTGCTTGGTTTTCAATCCGAGGCCAGGTTCAGCATAGGCTATAATGGCGATTTATGGTACATGGGTTCTATGGCAAGAACCTATGGAAATCTTAATAATCTTGCAGGTAATGAGCCATTTTCTATCAACAACTCATTTGGTAGGCTCTATATTGGGTATAGATTTAAGCCAATTAAGCATCAATTACAATGGTTAAAACGCATAGGTTTATAGGTTTACTAATTGCTTTAAATTGCCACTTGGCAAGTGCCCAAACACAGCAAGAAGCTGGTAACAGACATATAGAAGTTTTCCCAAAACAACTTCATATTTCTCCATACCTCGAAACAAAAAGTCATATCTTACGAGTTGAATTTCCCCAATTACAAGGCTTAAATTCACTTAATTACCTCAGTAATTTTGTGTTGAGCAGTGGTGTTAGGGTACGTTATAAAGGGGTAAATTTTCAAGCAGGAGCCCGATTGCCCATTCAAAGACTTGATGAGCAACTTGGGACTACTAAAAATTTTTCTATCGGAGTAAGTGTGGTCAAACGTAAATATATGGTTCAAACCAAATACGAGACATTCTCTGGATTCTACCTACAAAACACTAAAAATTGGTTACAGAATTATAGCCAAGCTACAGGCAGGGATTTTTACATACGACCAGATTTAAAAGCGCAGTCGCTTTTTACTATTTATAATTATGTGTTAAACCATAAAAGATTTTCTAATCCAGCGGCTGTATTTCATTTCGAACGTCAAAAGAAAGCAGCCTTTGGCATTGCCCTAGGGGCAAGCCATATGTATCATAAAATCGAAGCAGACTCAAACCTCATACCCAGTCAAAGCACGCTTGCATTGCATCAATTCTCTGATGTTTATTTTGTTTCTCATACCCTTGGCTTACAATTAGGTTTGATGGGTACCATCCCCTTGTTTCATCAAAAGCATTGGTATGTTACTGCAAGCATTATTCCGGGTTATTCTCTTCAGGCAGGCCGAACCACCAGGGGTTTTCAGCAACTATTTCCGTTGCAATTTTATAGCGGATTAACCAATGAGTTGAGATTTGGGGTAGGTTATAACACTAAGCAATGGTTTGCAGGCTTGCAAATAAGTAGCTTTGGAAATATAGTGAAGGTAAGAGATTCTGAAATATTCATCGTTCAAAATGCCTATTTCAGAATCAGTACCGGGTTTAGGCTAGGTAGATAAGCTATTGCAAATTCCAAAGAATAAAGGAATACATATCAGCAGCATCCTCAATTAATTTGCTTGTTGGTTTTCCTGCACCATGCCCAGCTTTACTATCAATTCTAATAAGCAATGGAGTGCCATTTTTAAGCCCCTTTTCTTGCAGGGTAGCAGCAAATTTAAATGAATGTGCTGGCACTACGCGGTCGTCGTGGTCTGCTGTCATAATAAGCGTGGCTGGATAAGCAACGCTATCTTTTAACTGATGCAGTGGTGAATATTTTAACAAGTAGTTAAACTGCTCTTTATTATCACTTGAGCCGTATTCTACTGCCCAGCCCCAACCAATAGTAAACTTATGATAACGCAACATGTCTAATACTCCTACTGCTGGTATGGCTACCTTAAATAACTCTGGTCTTTGGGTCATACAAGCACCCACTAACAAGCCTCCATTGCTGCCGCCATTAATGGCTAGCTTTTGACTGCTGGTATATTTTTCACTGATTAAAAATTCTGCAGCTGCTATAAAATCATCAAATACATTTTGCTTTTTATCTAGCATTCCTGCTTTATGCCACTCTTCGCCATATTCTCCGCCCCCTCTAAGGTTGGCAATTGCATACACTCCTCCGCGTTCTAAAAACATTAATCTACTGATGCTAAAAGAAGGTGTTAAGCTTATATTAAAACCTCCGTAACCATACAATAAGGTTGGATTGTTTCCATCTAATGTTATTCCTTTTTTATGCATAATAAACATTGGAATTTTTGTGCCATCCTTACTGGTATAAAAAACTTGTTTTGTTTCAAATAGGGTGGGATCAAAGGCATATTTAATATTGTTGCCCCAATCTTTTTGTGTTTGTGTTTTTAAGTCGTAAAACATAATCTTCCCAGGGTCGGTAAACGAAACATAGTTGTAGGTAATGATGGTCTCGTCTTTTTTACATCCACCTGTAGAGGCAGTTCCTATCCCTGGAAGCGCTATTTCTTTAATGAGTTTGCCGTTTATGTCTAAGTGCTTTAGCCTTGTGCTTGCATCTACCAAATAGTTCGCAATTAAATCAGCTCCGGCAGTGGTTACATTTTCTAATAAATCTTTTCCTTCAGCAATAATTTCTTGCCAATTGCTTTCGCTTGGCTGATTAGGGTCTATCGCTACTAGTTTATATTTCGGCGCATTTTTATCAGTTATAACCAATACCTTGTTTCCGTTAGTCCCTACCACACCGTAGTTGTTTTCAAATCCTTTGCAAAGGGTTGTAAATTCACCCTTTCTAAAATCACCTTTTAACGGTTTTACCAATATTTCGCTACCAGAAGTTCCTTCGCTTATATTAATAAACAAATAATTTTCATCTTCACTTACACTGGCATTAAAATACCTTAGGGGATGTTTTTTATCTTCATAAACCAATACATCATTGCTTTGGTCTGTTCCTAAGGTATGATAATAGATTTTCATAAACTCGTTTCTATTGCTGTAGTCTTTGCCTTTTGCGGGTTCGTCGTATCGGCTATAAAAAAATCCAGACTTGTACCAAGTGGCTCCACTAAACTTTACCCAATTTATCTTGTCTGAGGTCTTCTCTAAGGTTTTGGTATTAAGAACAAAAATCTCATTCCAATCGCTGCCACTTTTAGAAATACCAATCGCAGCAAATTGATGGTCTTTGCTAAAACTTAGGCTCGATAGCGAAACGGTGCCATCTTCAGATAATTTGTTGGGGTCTAAAAAAATTTCTGCAGTTCCTGGTTTAAAAATATCGCTTGTCCTATAGATGACATTTTGATTTTGAAGTCCGTTGTTCTTGCCAAAATACCAAAAATCACCTTCTTTAAATGGGGCACTAAATTTTTCGAAATTCCAGATTTCTGTTAGGCGGTTTTTAATTTCGTTTCTAAATGGAATTTGGTTGATATAGTGAGCGGTTACCTCATTTTGTTTTTTTACCCAATCCGCCACTTCTGGGGCAGTGTCATTTTCTAACCATCGGTACGGGTCGGCAATTTTGGTCCCAAAATAATCGTCAACGGTACTATCTTTTCTGGTGCTTTCTATGCTCAATAGGTTTAGTGTTTTCTTTTCCATAGTTTGAGTGCAGGCGCCAATCATTAAAAGGCTACTTAAGTATATGAATTTCCTCATTGCTATAAATTTTTAGCAATTTATGGTTTGACCCAAAGTGTTGCGGTAGATTTACACAAAGGGCAAAAAAAAGGCTGTCTCCTATTTGTGGTGAGACAGCCTTTTTTAATGAATTCAATTATTACAAGGCAGCTTCGTATCTGCGGCTAACCTCATCCCAGTTAATGACATTCCAAAATGCTGCCATATAATCCGGACGACGATTTTGGTAATGTAAATAGTAGGCGTGTTCCCAAACATCGCAGCCTAAGATTGGTGTGCCAGGGCACTCAGCTATGTCCATCAACGGATTGTCTTGATTAGGCGTTGAACAAACACATAATTTTTTGTCTGCCTTCACACACAACCAAGCCCATCCAGATCCAAATCTTGTAGCGCCAGCCTTGTTAAAGTCTTCTTTAAACTTATCCCAACCACCTAGTTCATTGTTAATGGCGTCCATGAGTTTGCCACTTGGCATTCCGCCTTTGTTTGGTCCCATGATGCTCCAAAATAGGCTGTGATTGTAGTGTCCACCACCGTTGTTTCTTACTGCTGCTGGATGCTTACTAATATTCTTGCAAATATCTTCAATGCTAGATTTCTCTGCTTCAGTGCCAGCAATAGCTGCATTTAGGTTAGTTACATAAGCATTGTGATGTTTGCTGTGATGAATTTCCATGGTGCGGGCATCAATATGAGGCTCTAATGCCGTGTAGTCGTATGGAAGTTTTGGTAATTCGAATGCCATAATGATTAAATTTTAAGTTGCAAATATAGGTTAAAAAGTAAGGTTGGGTCAACCCATAATCTATAAACAGCCTAGGCAATAGTTTGTTTTTGGTTTGACCCTACACACCTTAATCCCTAAGCTTTTTAAAGAAATCCTTTAATATTTCCGCACATTCTGTTTGCAAAACACCTTGAACCAAGGTTGTTTTTGGGTGTAACATTTCTGGTCCCATTTTGCTAAATCCTCTTTTAGTATCTGATGCGCCAATTACCAGCTTTTGTAACTGTGCCCAATAAATGGCACCTGCACACATATTGCAAGGTTCTAAGGTTACAAATAGTGTACACTCATTTAGATATTTTGCTCCTAAATAATTGGCCGCTGCAGTAATGGCTTGCATCTCTGCATGGGCTGTAACATCGTTTAGTCTTTCGGTTAGGTTGTGCCCACGACCTATAATTTTATTTTCACAAACTACCACAGCGCCAACCGGAACCTCGCCAAGTTCAAATGCTTTTCTAGCTTCTTTTAAAGCTTCCCGCATAAACCATTCGTCGTTAAATATTGATTCCATGGTTCAAATCTAGGGTTTAAGCATAGATTTTTCTTTTCTAAGAACCTCCTGACCTTATTTTTGTTATAAGCTAAATTAAATTCCATGAAAAAATTATCCTTGATTCTACTTGGTAGCATTTGTCTTTTGTCATGCAAAAAGACTCCAGAAGCTCCTAAGGTAGAAGAGCCAGAAGAGAAAATTGTAACAGGTCCACCAGTAGAAACAAATCCGGCAAATACCAAGTATTTACCTGCGTTTACTGGTCAAACCAGAATTGGAAGTATTTCAACTACCACTCCAATTGAGGTTAAAATACTTAGTTCGTCATTGGTGAGTCCATGGGGAATTGCGGCCATGCCAGATGGAAGATTATTAATAACCGAGAAGGGTGGCAACATGCGTATTGCCGAGCAAGATGGTAAATTGGGAACAGCTATTACCGGCTTGCCAGCAGTAAATGCCAATGGACAAGGCGGTTTGCTAGGGGTTTGTGTAGACCCAGCCTTTGGTTCAAACCGAATGATATACTGGGCATTTTCGGAGAATGTAACCGGTGGAACCATCACTGCAGTGGCAAAAGGAAAGCTATCAACAGATGAAAAGGCATTAGAAGGTGTAACTGTCATTTATAGGTCTAATACACCATTTAATGGCAATTTGCATTATGGGGCTAGAATAGTAGTTGATGCTACTGGAAGCTTGTTGGTTTGCACTGGAGAGCGCTCTAGTGCAGGAATTAGAGGATTAGCCCAATCAGTAACCAGCAGCCTTGGTAAGGTAATTAGGATTACCAAAGATGGTTTACCTGCACCTAACAATCCTATATTTTCAGAAGCTGGTGCTTTACCAGAGCTATTTAGTATTGGTCACCGAAATCCGCAAGGGCTTGCCATTCACCCACAAACTGGTGAGATTTGGTTGAGCGAATTTGGCCCTCGTGGCGGAGACGAAATCAATAGGGTTTTGCCAGGCAGAAATTTTGGATGGCCTATTATAACTTATGGTATCGAATATGGCGGGCAAGTGATTGGTGAAGGCATACAGCAAAAGGAAGGGATGGAGCAACCTGTGTATTATTGGGATCCTGTAGTGTCGCCTAGTGGAATGACATTTTACAAAGGCAATAAAGTGCCAGAGTGGCAAAATAATTTGTTCATTGGCGCTTTGAGTGGAATGCATATCGTAAGGCTTTTAATTAGGAATAATGTAGTGATGGGAGAGGAGCGACTTCTGTCTTCGGAAGGACAGCGATTTAGAGACGTTACCCAGGGCCCTGATGGCGCACTTTATGCAGTAACCGACGGTGGCAGGTTGTATAAAATTGATAAGAAGTAGGTTTTTTTAGCCGCTAATACTTTGTTAATTTGCGTCCCCAATTGCTATGTAGCAAATTTGGGTTGAACCAAACTAAATGATGTATAGATCTAATACTTGTGGAGAATTAAGGATTGCCGATGCCGGCAAGAAGGTAACTTTATGTGGTTGGCTGCAAAAAAGCAGAGACTTAGGTGGGATGACCTTTATTGATTTAAGGGATAGATATGGCATTACTCAACTTGCGTTTAACATGGATTCAAATGCCGACTTATGCTTACAAGCGCGAAAGTTGGGTAGAGAATTTGTGCTTCAAATTAAAGGTTTGGTAAAAGAGCGTGAAAGCAAAAATTTATCCATACCTACTGGTGAAATAGAGATTATCGTTGAAGAACTTACCATATTGAATGATGCCAAAACACCACCTTTCACCATAGAGGATCAAACGGATGGTGGAGATGATTTAAGGATGAAGTATCGCTACTTGGATATCAGAAGAAATCCAGTGAGACAAAATTTAATGTTAAGGCATGCGGTGGCAAAACAAACAAGAGCTTATTTAGATAGTCAGGCGTTTATAGAAGTTGAAACACCGGTGTTAATTAAATCTACCCCCGAAGGAGCAAGAGATTTTGTTGTGCCAAGCCGCATGAATCCTGGGCAATTTTATGCTTTGCCACAATCACCGCAAACATTTAAGCAGTTGTTGATGGTGGGCGGGATAGATCGGTATTACCAAATTGTAAAATGTTTTAGAGATGAAGATTTAAGGGCAGACAGACAACCTGAGTTTACCCAAATAGACTGCGAAATGAGTTTTGTGGAGCAGGAAGATATTTTAAACATGTTTGAAGGCTTGGTAAAACACTTGTTTGCCAGTGTAAAAGGGATGGACATTCCGATTGTGCCGAGAATGTCTTACGCAGATGCCATGAAATATTATGGCTCAGACAAGCCTGACACACGTTTTGAAATGAAGTTTGTAGAATTAAATGCTACAGAACAAAATGTAGTTTCTGGTAAAGGCTTTAAGGTGTTTGATGAGGCAGAATTGGTAGTGGGCATTTGTGCCAAAGGTGCTGCCAATTATACCCGTAAACAACTCGATGAACTAACCGATTTTGTAAAGAAGCCTCAAATTGGTGCTTCGGGCTTGGTATATGCCAGGGTAAATGAAGATGGTTCGGTGAAATCTTCAGTAGATAAATTTTATGACGAAACTTCTTTAAAAGCTTGGGCAAATTTATTTGAAGCAGGTCCTAACGATTTACTACTCATTTTGGCAGGCAATGCAGATAAAACACGCAAAGCACTCAATGAATTGCGCTTAGAGATGGGCACTCGATTAGGGTTAAGAAACGCCGAAGTGTTTAGCTGTTTATGGGTGACCGATTTTCCTTTATTGGAATATAATGAGGAAGAAGGCAGATATTTTGCTATGCACCATCCATTTACATCGCCAAAGCCTGAAGACATTTATTTATTAAATGAAGGTAGATTAGGGGAGGTGAGGGCCAATGCCTACGATTTAGTAATTAATGGTGTAGAAGTAGGCGGTGGTTCTGTAAGAATATTCAATAAGGAACTTCAAGCTAAAATGTTTCAGGTATTAGGATTTAGTGAGCAGGAAGCACAAGAACAATTTGGCTTTTTAATGAATGCCTTTGAGTTTGGTGCACCCCCGCATGCTGGAATAGCTTTTGGCTTTGATAGATTGTGTTCTCTTTTTGGAGGCGAAAATAGCATAAGGGATTTTATTGCCTTTCCTAAGAACAACTCGGGTAGAGACATGATGATTGATGCGCCATCAGAAATAAATGTTAAGCAGCTGCAAGAGTTGGGAATTGAATTATCAGCCAAATAATTAACAATATTGTAATAAGACAGATTTCTGGTTTACTGGAAATCTGTTTAAATTGAATTTGTAAAACACTTGGAAAGCCGTAATTTTATGAACTAAATTTTTGAAAGATGGCATTAGATGTAATTGGAAAAATTATCCAAGTGATGGACCCTGTTAGAGGAACAAGTAAAGCTGGTAAAGACTGGGTTAAGCAGGAGTTTATTCTTGAAACCCAAGAAACTTATCCTAAGAAAATATGCATTGGGATGATGGGTGAAAAAACAAACGAGATAAGCAAGTACCGTGTAGAGGATATGGTAAAGGTTCATTTGAACATTGAATCTAGAGAATACAACGGAAAATGGTATACCAACATTAACGCTTGGAAAATTGAACAAGCAGGCACTAATCCAAACGCTGGAACAAGTGCTGCCCCAGCTTCATCTATGGGTGCTGAGCCAGAAGTGAATTATGGTTCGAGCATGCCAGATGCAAGTGGAGATGATTTGCCGTTTTAATATTTTAAAACTTTGATCCATTACCTATCTCATAATGAGATTGACCAAGAGAAATGGGACTTGTGCTTGGAGCAAGCTTCCAATTCTTTGATTTATGGCTATTCGTGGTATTTAAACCAAGTATCCCCAGGGTGGGATGCTTTGGTTTATGGAGATTACCATGCTGTAATGCCATTAACCAAAAAGCAGAAATATTTTATTTCTTATCTATATCAACCCTTTTTTACTCAGCAATTAGGAGTGTTTGCAAAAGCACAACTTTCGCAGGAGTTATTGTTGGATTTTGTGTCCAATATCCCTTCTAAGTATAGGTTAATAGACATTAGCTTAAATGAACAAAAC
The DNA here is from genome assembly GCA_964443415.1 of uncultured Chitinophaga sp. GTDB lineage: Bacteria > Bacteroidota > Bacteroidia > UKL13-3 > UKL13-3 > B1. The sequence continues at coordinate 44,032 of CAYUDC010000002.1, forward strand.
TATTTCTTGTCAGAGAAATACAGGTTGATCAAGAAAAAGAATTTTGTTTTGAACCTCAACAAGCCTTACGATAAGTTATTAAAGGACTATAATAGTCAGGCTAACCGAAACCTTAAAAAAGCTAAAAAGCAAGAGGTAGAGTTAAAATCAATTTCGTTTAAAGAGGTTGTTATCTTTTACCGCATGCACAAAGGCGAAGTCACCAGAAATGTAAGTGCCTCAGATTATGCCAATCTTGAAAGTTTATTAGACATGGCTTGGAAGCGAGGTAAACTATTTTCTAAGGGTGTTTATTCTAAATCTGGAGAACTTTTGGCTTGCGGCAGTTTTTTAATGCAAAAGGGTAGAATTATTTTTTTGTTAGGAACATCTTCGGCCAGTGGGAGAGATTTTGGAGCCATGCATTTTTTGATGGACAATGTTATTTTTCAATTTGCCAATCATAAGATGTTATTAGATTTTGAAGGCTCTGAGATACCAGGCATTGCTAGGTTTTATAAAAGTTTTGGTGCCAGTAAAACACATTATTTTAGGTTAAAGAAAAATAGACTTCCTTGGATTTTGAGGTTGTTAAAATAGCATTATGAAATTAGCAGCAATAGATATTGGGTCGAATGCGGTTCGTTTACAAATTGTAAGAGCCACAAAAGAAATAGGTTCAGACCGATTTAAAAAAATAGAATTCCTAAGAATTCCAGTGCGTTTGGGGGATGATGCTTTTAAAGAAAAGAAAATTAGTAAGGAAAAGAAGAAGGTTTTTTTGAAAGCCATGCAAGCTTTTAAATTAATCATGGACGCTTTTGAGGTGGACCACTATTTAGCCTGTGCCACGAGTGCTATGCGAGAAGCTACAAATGGCCAAAAGATTGTAAAGCGTGTGAAGGAGGATTTTGGCCTAAACATCGAAATTATTGATGGTAAGCGAGAAAGCGAGCTCATATTAAGGTCTATCGACCATGTTTTTGAAGAGCAAAAAAATTACTTGACCATCGATGTAGGTGGTGGAAGCACTGAAATGACCGTAATAAAAAACAGAAAGGTGCTTTATTCGGTGTCTTTTGATATTGGTACGGTGAGGTTAATGGATGGAGCTGTTAGCGAGAAGACTTGGGCAACCATTGAATCTTGGGTTAAATCTAAAACCAAAGGTCTAGAAAATATAGAAGCTGTAGTAACAAGTGGTACAATTAATAAGATTGCACACCTGATTAATGAGGATGCCATTGAAGCAGAATTTACCAGAGAACAATTAAAGATGTTTCATAGAAAGGTATCCAAAATGGCTTTGGGCGAGCGTGTTACCCAATTGAAGCTAAATCCGGATAGGGCAGACATCATAGATTTGTCTGCAGATATTTATCTTAGGATTTTAAACTGGGCAGATATTATGAAAATAAAAAGCCCCGAAAATTCGGGGCTTAAAGATGGTATCATCAACGAGTTATTTAACACCCACCAGTTCAACATCAAATAGCAGGGTGGCATTAGGAGGAATAACGCCTCCGGCACCATTAGGGCCATAGGCTAATTCGCTTGGGATAATCAATCTCATTTTATCCCCCACTTTCATCAGTGCAATTCCTTCTTCCCAGCCTTTAATTACCATTCCTTGGCCTAAAGGAAAACTAATTGGATCACCTCTTTCAACAGACGAATCAAATTTGCGACCATCCATTAAATACCCTGTATAATGAACATCCACCGTTTTTCCGGCTTCAGCTTTGGGTCCATTTCCTTTTTCGATGTAAACGTATTTTAGTCCGCTTGGCGTAGTTAGCACTTCTTTTCCCTCAATATTAAAAGGAACAGCCACTACGGGGGCTTTTGAATCTATGACTTCAATTTCGAAGATGAGGGTGCTGTTTGCTGGAATTTTGCCCATGGCACGCTCGCCATATCCTAAGGCAGCTGGGATGGTTAAAATGGCTTTGTCGCCTACTTGAAGTAATTGTAAGCCTTCGTCCCAGCCTGCAATTACTTGCTGGCCACCTACTTTAAAGGAGAATGGTTGGTTTCTATCTTTCGAGCTATCGAATTTAGTTCCGTCTGGCAAGGTACCTGTATAATGAACTGTAACCATGTCTCCAGCAGTAACCTTTTTGCCACTGCCCATTTCCAGAAGCTTGTATTTAAGTCCAGAAGGTGTAGAATACTCTTGTTTCAATTTGATTTTCCTTTTTTCGTTAGTTGATTTTTCTTTTTTTTCAGTATTGGCCTTGTTGTTATCTTGGGCCATTAAATTTAGGGTGGCAGTTGTTAATACTGCTGCAATTAATAGTCTCTTTATCATTTTGATTTAATTTTAATTAGCTTAATTTCAAAAACTAGCGAGGTAAACGGCTGAATAGGTCCACTGCCGGTTTCACCATAGGCCAATTGCCAAGGAATAATGAATTTAGCACTACCGCCTTCCTGCATCAGGCTTATGCTTTCTTCAAATCCTGGGATTACCATATTGTTTTTTACAGTAAAGGTGAATTCAGGGTTGTTTTTATCTGATTTGTCGAAGACATCCCCATTTAGGAATTTACCTATATAAGTAACCGTAACTTGATCTCCCGAATTGGGCTTTTTGCCATTTCCTGCTTTTTCAATTTGGTAATACAGTCCATTTTCTGTTTTCTTCCAAATAGGGTTGGCAACCAGAAAATTACTTAAATCAAGAGAGTCTTTTAATCGAAGCTCTAGATTTTTATTTTCCATGTTTTTACTCAATTCAACCTGGTTATAAATTTCTATTAAATTGGTATGAAATAGAATTTTATCACCAGCCTTTACGCCATCGGGTAAAGGCTGGTTAAAGCTATTGGTAAAAAGTGAGTCTGCAATGACAACAAATGAAGTACTGTCGCCCTTCCTCATTAGAGAAAATACGCTTTTCAAAGTAGTTTCATTCGAAGGAATTTCGAACATTTTGTTGTCTTTGTAAGTATCAAATAATACAGAGTCGGTTCTAACCAAAACAGCAATCATGTGAATCGATAAGTAATCACCGTCTATCACCGTCCTTTCAGACTCTTTAGATACATGTATTTTATATTTGATTCCTTCTTTTGTGCTAGGCCAGTTTTGATAAATTTCTGGTTTCACTTTATCTTCAGCCTTACTTTGGTTCTTACCTGTCTCCTGAGGTTTTTTTTTAGTTTGGGCCCCAAGGCTTGCAGATAAGCCAATCATGAAAGACAAGAAGATAAGTTTCTTTATCATTTGTTTTCTACTTTAACCAATTCAACGTCGAAAAGTAAAGATGAGTATGGAGGAATTGGGCCGCTTCCAAATTCACCGTAGGCAAGGTTCCAAGGAATTAAAAATCTAAAGGTCTCACCCTCTTTCATTAATTGTAATCCTTCGTCCCAACCCGGAATTACCATGCGCTCTCCCACGTTAAACACAAAATCTGGCTGGCCTTCTTTGGTTTGGTCAAATACACGTCCGTCTAAGAAAGTACCTTTATATTTAACCGTCACTTTATTTCCAGCACCTACTTTCTTGCCTTTGGTTGCTTTTACCACTTCATATCTTAATCCGCTTGCAGTTTTTTTCATGCCCGCGTTAGCACCTATGAATTGTTCAAAAGCAAGTGAATCACCTAATTTAAACTCTAAGTTTCTGGCTTCAATTTTTTTTCTAATTTCTTCTTGACTAAAAATTTCAGTTACAGTCACTTGAAATTTAATTCTATCGCTGCTAGAAATTCCAGGAGGAAGTGGTTGCCTAAAGCTATTGGTGTAAAGCGAGTCTGCATTTACAAAAAAGGTTGCACTATCTCCCTTTTTAAGTAGAGAAAATATACTACCTAAGGTTGGTTCTTCCGAAGGAATTTCAAATGGTTTGTTATCTACATAGGAGTTAAAAAGTAAAGAATCTGTTTCTTCAACATTTACCTTCATATTAATAGATAGGATATCTCCTTTTGCAACCATTCTAGCACTTTCATCAGTTTGGTGAATTTGATATTCGATACCAGTTTCGGTTGTTTCTGTTTTGTTGCAAGCTGCGAGCAGCCAAAGCATTGCACCTAGTGCAAGTAATTGTCTCATGTGAATTATATTAATTTAAATAGTTTTTGTATTCGTGAAGTGCTGATTTGAACGTTTTTTCAACCAGTTCAATAGGGTCTTGACTTTCGCCTCCAGCTGCATTAAAATGCCCGCCCCCATTGAAATATTTTCTGGCAAATTCGTTTGCAGGGAAATTGTCTTTAGACCTAAAGCTCATTTTTCTTGCCACTGTTCTATCGATGATTAGCACAGAAAGTTTAATGCCAGTAATCGACAAACCATAGTTTACTAAGCCTTCGCTATCTCCTGTAATAATTTTAAATTTCTTAAGTTCTTCAGACGTTACTACAATGAGTGCGGTTTTAAACTCTGGCAAAATTTGGAGCTTCTCACTCAAGCAAAATCCAATGAATCTAGTTCTGCTTTCGGAGTAATTATCATAAATGGCTTCAAATATCTTGTTTGATTTTGCGCCTTTTTCTAACAAGTAGGCTGCAACCCTATGTGTTGTGGCTGTGGTGGAGCCATGTTTAAATGAGGCTGTATCGGTCATTATACCAGCATATAAACACGAGGCAATATCTTCATCAATTAAGGATACATCACCCATTAACTCTATGAACCAAAAAATAAGTTCGCAGGTGCTACTAGCCTTTGTGGTCCACAGTCTAAATTGTTCAAATCCTTCTGGCTCTAGGTGGTGGTCTATTAGAACTTTCTGAGCTTTGCAGGCCTGAACCAATTTTCCTAGATTGTTAATGCGCTTTAAGGCATTAAAGTCTAAACAGAAAACAATGTCTGCCTCAGAAATAAGGTCTGTGGATAGGGATTCTTTTTCCTCAAAATTAATAACAGAACTTTCTCCAGGCATCCATTTTAAGAAATCTCCGTAATCTGTTGGTGTAATTACTTGCGCTGTTACTCCAATTTTACGTAGATAATTATATAAACCAAGGGACGAACCTAAGGCGTCAGCATCAGGTTTATGATGCGTGGTAATGATTACTTTGGGGCTTATAGTAGCCTTTAGTAAGGGCGATATTTCTTTTATATTATTCAAAGCGGTTGCAAATATCTAATAACCTTGGTTTTTCACGCTATTTTTCAAGAAAAATTTTACCTTAAATCTCCTTAACAATTAATTGAAGGCAAATACTAACTTTGCGGCCGAATTAAAGACACTATGAGTAATATTACTTTCACCATGATTAAACCTGATGCCGTAGCCAATGGACATACAGGAAAAATTATCGACCAAATTTTAACTGCGGGTTTTAAGATTAAAGCCATGAAATACACAAGATTAAGTGTAGAAACTGCTGGAGCATTTTATGATATTCATAGAGAGCGCCCATTTTTTAACGACCTTGTTTCTTTTATGACTAGCGGCCCTATTGTAGCAGCTATTTTAGAAAAAGACGATGCAGTGGCTTCATTTAGAACACTAATTGGTGCTACCGATCCTAAAAAGGCTGAAGAAGGTACCATTAGAAATCGATTTGCTGAATCTATCGAAGCCAATGCCATCCATGGCAGCGACAGCGATGAGAATGCGAAGATTGAAGGTGCATTCTTCTTTAATAAGTTCGAACAATTTTAATAAAAAAGGGAGGCATTGCCTCCCTTTTTTTATTTCTTCAGTAGCTTTACAATCACCTGTCTATCATACTTTTTAGGTAATTCAGGCTTTTTATCGCCTTTAAGATTGGTTCCTAAACCATAAGCAAATATTCTACTCTGGTCTATTCCTTTACTCACTAAATAAGCCTTTATGATATTGGCTCTTTCCATGCTAATGTCTTCTCCAATGCTTTTAGTTTCCCATGCAGTAGGGTTTACATCTACTTGAACCAAAGATTCTTGACGTGCTTGCATGAGTTGAACCAATTGGTCTAATGCTTTATATGAGACAGTATCTAGTTTGCTAGTACCTTTTTCGAATCTAATATCCTGGTTAATTTTAGAAAGTTGTTTGGCCTCTTTAGCGTTTAAAGCCAGTACGGTGGTATCTATACTTTCGCAGCCATCAAATTCTTTTAAGCCAGCTTGCTTTTTGCATTTGTCTTTGCGATTGGGCACACCATCATTGTCTTTATCATATAAGTTGCCAATGTTTAGGTTCAAACCAACCCTATTGCTAATAAAATTGGTAGTAGAATAATTAAGGTTATTTAATACTTGATCCGAATTACCGTAAATGGTTAATGGTCCTAAATGCAGAGCCAATCCTATACTTAATGCAGGTTTTAATTCGCTGTATTTGGTTACTCCTGCTCTAATATCAAGTGTTTGTAGTATTCTTTGGGAGAAGTTAGCGCCAAAACCTGTGATAAATTTATCAGGTTGTTTTTCGCCATATCCTACCAAGTTAATACTCGAACTGTTATTTAATTGATAATTATATCCAACATAAAACTTAGGATTTAAGTTTCGTCTATAGCTAATGGCAGTTTCTTTTGGCCTAGCAAGTTCCTTAATAGAATCCACCAGATTATTTGCCAAACTCCCAATAGAATCAAAGTCAGGATTTATAAATCCTTCGAACTGAAAGTTAAAATTTTGAGCGTAGGTTTTGGCTTGATTCCAATTAATTCCACCAATATCCAAGATTGAGGCAGAAACACTCATCTTCTTATTGATTTTATAGTCGATGCCAAAATCCCAAGCAAAACCTTTTCCAACTGCATCGTTATAAAAACTCGTTGGACTAATGCCGTTTTGTATATCAATGATCCTATCAATGCCTGCTGCTTGTAATTCGTAGTCTAATGAAGCATTCATTTTATACACATTTAGGTCGCCTGAATCTGTCTTAAAAAAACCATTTGATTTGTTAATCTGGGCATCAAATAGACCAATGAGGTATTTCCCTCTTACACCAACCGTTAACTTATTAAAAAACTCACGGTTGAATCCAGCATGAACGGCAGCATAAGTGGTGGTGTTTACTTTGAGGTTATTAAAATTAATAGATTTTCCAAAGTAATCACCCGTATTTCCAAATATCCCAATGGCTGCAAAATCCTTAGGAATAGATAAGTTATTGACGGTATTTAACTGCATCCCAAAACTTACATAAGACTTATTTAATTTAAAGCCTATCAACATTAAATTCAAAGCACTTGAAGTTTGAATATTATCTAGGTTAATATTGTCACTAAGTAGAATACTATTAAAGGTTTGCCTGTAAGTTTCGTCATTTCTAAAAATGTCGTAGGCAGTAATTCCAGGCACAAAAACTTGAAACGTGCCATCCACCAAACCCAAAGAAAAGTTTTGGTTTGGCTTATGGGCTGGGTTTAAAAGGGTGGTTTGAACCAAGGATTTTGAACGGTAGAAGTTCAGGTTGCTTTGCGCCAGCAATAAGCTTGGAAAAGCAAAGCCAATTAATAAGAAGGATTTTAAGATTAAATTTTTCATTTTGATTGTCCTCCTATTATTGATTACCTAATTTAGCTTTTACACTAAAGCCTATCTGAAGGTCGTAATCTGAATATACTCCAACTGCTGTGCTTCCTCCATTGGTGGTGGTTAAAGCAGTGGATGTAATAATTTTTTTGGCCAGCTTAAGTTGGTTTAGCTGCGTTTTACTTAAACTTACTTGTGCAATGGCAACACCTGGTTTTATTACCCTTCCATTGGCGTTCACTTGTCCAGAGTTAAGTACTTTAACATTCTCAATTTTAAGTACTTCATTGTTTGAGCCATTTAAAAATCTTAAAGTGATAGTGGCATCAAATGGAAATCCATTGGTAGTTTTAATGAGCATGACTCCTTCGTCAAAAGGGAAAGATGCTCCTGTTAAATCGGCTTCCGCGGTATCACTTAACACAAAATTATTGGCCCTTATTTGAAGTGGAAGATCCATTTCAAAACCAATTTTTGCATAACCGTCGGCAGTGATAAAGTGATTGCTAGTATTATTATAGCCCTGTTCACCTAATGCCGCCAGTTTAAACTTCATTTTATGTGGTGGTAAGGCAATCAACTTATCAATAGTAGAGGTGGTTTTATCTACCAACTTACTACCTGCAACCTTTTGACCTTTTTGGGCAATGGTAGGAAACGCAATTTCAAAAGGAGCTAAGCCAAGTGAGGCTTTCTCTCCTTTGTCATTTTCTCCATTCATTACCAAATCCAATTGAATAGGTATACCTAGTGAATTTTCTGTATAAAACCTCACTATTGGGTTGTCGAGCGTAAGCCCGCCTGCAATATCCTTTAGGAAATCGAAACCTAGCTCAATAGAATCTTTAAACATTTCTTTTGCACCAAAGAATCCTTCGGCATAGCTTAACTCTGTTTCATCAGTGTAAAGTTGGATGGTGAAGGTATTGGTGGAATCAAATGGAAGTATGGTATTACTAGAAGTTAGTTTAGCAGAATAGGTGTAAAATATATTTGAATAATTTTGGCCTGGTTTAGAGGTTAAGTCGAATTTGATATTTGATATATCAATTGACCCTTGATTGATACCAATTCCGGTATAAGGTATGGTAATTTTTTTTGGGGCAACCTGCACGCCATTAACAGTCGACCCTGGGAAACTCATAGTAATTTCTATAGGTTCTCTAACAGAACTACTGGCCAAATATTTAATTTTTCCCGACTTAAATTCAATTTTTCTTAAACGTTGTGTGCTATCTTCTCCTGATATAAAAATATATGAATTGGAACTTTGAAGGGTGGCAGAGGGAAACTTGCTTTGTCCATTAATAGCAATCGCTGAGCTTAATGAAAATTGCAGGTTTAGTGACGAATTTAAACTTACAAAAACTTGATTAGGACTACTACTAGCCAAGTTGATGTTTGGAATGGAATAAGCCCATTTAGATTGAATGTTCTTTGAAACAAATGGGAAGGAATCTACTTTGGTTTCATTTGGATTTATATTGCTCAGTTGCAAATTTCCAATTAATACGTTGGCTGGGTTTTGCGAATAAACATTTACTGTAATGCTGTTTATTTTTACAGGCAAAGTATTGGTTAAACTAATCTTTACAAAGCCAGCCTGAATATTTACGCTTGTAAATCCTTGATGCTCTGGCAAGTCAATTGGGGTTGAATTGGCATCGTTAATCGCTGGAAAAACTGCATTGGTGCCCGCTAAAGCTTCCACTGCATTTTTGTTGGTTGCATTAAACCCATCTTTTAAATTTCCTAAAGTTTTGCTAGCAGAAACGCTAGACTCTGGAATGGGCAATACACCAAGTTTATTGATTACTTGACTTGGGGCCTGAACCGGAAAATCAAGGTAATTCCCTATTTTAAATCCAAAGATTGAATCTTCAAAATACTTAAAGCGAATAAGTCCATCAGGATCAACTTTGGTATAGACCGTATCGCTTTTAACCAAGTTCTCTATACTTAGGCTTGAGATAAAAAGTGGTAAACCAAACTCAGGCGTTAAATCCATTTCACTGAATTTGTCGAAGTTTAGGTCTTTTTTGCATGCTGTTAGCAAAATTGATACGGCCACTAACACAATAACTAGTAATTTTTTTTTCATCTTAGAATTGTTGCAGGATGTAAATAAAAAAAATGTTGAGGGAACACCTCAACATTTTAAAGATATTAAACTATCAAAGTAGCCTATGGCTTGTAGGTAACAACGTAGTTGATTACAGCAGTTGTTCTGGTTTTGTCTGTAGTAACTGATTTTGCTTTGCCTACCATGGTCACGTAAAAATTGGTTTTGCCAAAGTAGTCTACCAAATTAATGGCGTTATCAGGATCAGTGGTACTATCAGGGAACTTAATGGTAAAGGTATTATTACCGGCTAATTCTGCATTGGTTACGCTTCCAACTTGTTTGTATGTAGTACTTTCTTCCCTAAATGATAAATTAAGGTAATCAACAAAAGAAAAATCTGTAACTGATTGATCTGGATTTAAGGTGATAACAGCATCCTTTAAATAAATAGATTTAATAGCACTCTTTTGAATGTTATTAGCAGCAAGCACGCTATCAACGTTTAGGTAAATCATTTGCTCAGCAAAGGTAATTTCAGTATTAACCATGCTGTCAGTTATTTCAGGTAAAGTTAACTTAATGTCTGCCACTGATTGTTTTAAATCTAGGTTTACATCAGTAGTTAATTTATCGCAAGAGCTTAAGAGTAGCACCATTCCTAATAGTGCGAAACTCATTTTTGAGATTATTTTCATAAATATTTATTTATTCAAGTTTAAGCAAAAAAAATAAATTTACAAATGATTTACAATAGTTTAGAAAGAATCTTTTGATCAACTTCGGGAATAATCTCGTTATCTAAACCAATGTGTTGGTAACCCAAAATCCTATTATTTTTCTTTACAAGAATAAATACCTTGTGATTAGAATTAACATAACTAAACCAATCGGATTTATAATAGGTATTTAATTGAGAAGCTGGGGTAACCTCGAAAATGATTGCACTTGAAGAATCTGAAATAACCTTGTGTTCAACAAATCTTAGGCGCTCATTACCGCGTAAGAATCCATCTATTATTTCTAAGGTGTATTTCTTTTGATTGGCGTTTACTTCAGCACTTGCATATACCTTGTATAGATTGGCCAACGATAGGGAGGGTATTGCTTCTACCAGTTCGGCCGAACCATTGGAAATATTTAAGAATTGACTTGAAACCATAACTGCATTATTTCATGAGCAATACAAAGGTATCACCTCTATATTAACTAATTAACACCAGTTAGGCTTTTTATCCTACCATTTACTAAGTATTTCCTACCACCTGAAATACCGTCCCCTCTTTTCCATCTTTAATCTCAATACCAATCTCCTTTAGTTTATCTCTTATTTGATCTGAGCTTGCGTAATCTTTTCTGGCTTTTGCCTCGTTTCTTATTTCTAAAATAATGCCCATTAAGTCATCTAATTTATCTGAAGACTCTTTTGTTTCATTCTTTAGTCCTAAAACACTAAATAAAAAGGTGTCAAACAATTTTTCAAACGAAAGCTTGTCTTCTTTTGAAATGCCCTCTTTTCCGTCTACTAATAAATTTATAAGTCTTACTCCTTCAAATAAATGTGCTATTACAACAGGTGTATTAAAATCTTCGTTCATGGCTGCGTAGAGCTTCTGCTCCAAATCCTTAACATTTACACTCGAAGTAGTCTGAACAGGAACAATTTTAAGCCTTTCCGAAGCTTGCAACAATCGGGTCAACCCTTTTTCTGCTGCTTGTAGGGCTTCATTACTAAAATCTAAGGTGCTACGGTAATGGGCTTGCAACATAAAAAATCTAACAGTCATAGGGCTATAACCTTGTTGCAACAAAGGATGACTGCCCGAAAATAGTTCATGTGGTAAAAACGAGTTTCCCAAACTTTTACTCATTTTCTGACCGTTTACCGTAAGCATATTCGTGTGCATCCAAATTTTAGCTGGTTGTACATGATTGCAAGCGATATTTTGAGCGATTTCGTTGGTATGGTGGGTGGGTATTAAATCCATTCCACCGCCATGAATATCAAATTCTTCTCCTAAATATTTAGTGCTCATGGCTGAGCACTCTATATGCCAACCAGGAAACCCTAAACCCCACGGGCTTGGCCATTTCATAAGGTGTTCGGGTTTGGCTTTTATCCAAAGTGCAAAATCTAAACGCCCTTTTTTCTCATCCTGACCCCCTAAACTGCGTGTATTATTCAATAATTCATCTAAGTTTCGGTTAGATAAAATCGTGTAATTGTGCTCTTTGGAGTATTTTTCTACATCAAAGTAAACAGTTCCCTCTTTTTCATAAGCATATCCATTCTCGATGATTTTTTTAGTCATCTCAATTTGTTCAATGATATGACCTGTGGCAGTAGGTTCAATGCTTGGTGGCAAGGTGTTAAATTGCTGTAAAACTTCATGAAAATCTACAGTATAGCGTTGCACAATCTCCATGGGTTCTACCTGCTCAAGCTTTGCCCTTTTTGCAAATTTATCGTCTCCCTCATCTTGGTCGCCTTCTAGATGACCTGCATCTGTAATGTTTCTAACATATCTTACCTTGTATCCTAAGTGCAAAAAGTATCTGTAGATAATGTCAAATGAAACATAGGTGCGAGCATTTCCTAAATGCGCATTGCTATAAACGGTAGGTCCACACACATACATTCCTACATATCCCTCAGAAATTGGTTTAAAAATTTCGAATTCCCGTGTCAGTGTGTTGTAAATCTTTAATGAAGTATCCATAGCAATTAAATTCACTGCAAATATAGTTTATTCAAACAGTGACTCATATACTTTATCCCAATCTTGCCAACCTTCTTCTGCATCAAACGACGAATTATGCCAAATCGAAATAAATTTTCCTTGATATTTTTTCACCAAATCCTTCAGTAAAACAACCTTTTTAAGGGCCTCATCAATGGGTAATTCCATGTAATTTTTTAAGGTTACATCCATCAAACAAGGAGAAAATAACTTGATGTTTATTTTTTGATTTTTTGTCAAGTCAAAAGCATCGAAAGGATGGCAAGTAGATGCCCTAAACCCTATTTGGTCTGCATAACACAATGTATAATCTGCCTCAATGGATAATTTATTAAGCTGTAGAAAACTTTCGGGTGCCTTTATTTTTAAAAAGTGATAACGACTTATTTTTGGATAGTCTCCAGTGATACTTTTAAATATCTGGTATTCACTTTCTAATATTTTGTTATCAAAAGCTGCTTTATAAGAGGGATGAATTCCACATGGGTAGCTTTCGGCTAATTTTTGATACAAAGTCATAGCCTCTATTGATTCGGGTGGCAGATTTTGATCGTGTTTGCTGCCACTTGCCAGCAAGAAAAAGAACTTGGTTTCTACATTGAATTTAGCTGCAATATTTAATAGGTAATCGTAGGTATCGTAAGCATCTTTCTCTGGTTGTTTCCAAATAGTATTATCCGGTTTGAACCGAATCAAAGATCCCAAATATTTTTTTGCAAGAATTCCTTTGCTTCTTCCTTTGTACTTGTAGGCAAAGTCTATATCGATGGTATTGATCTTAACAAATTGGTGAGTTTTATAGGTTAATTGAGGATATACTTTGTTTATTTTTTCTTTTAAAATGCTTATCCAATGATCAATTAGCGGGAAATCTAGGAACTGGTTTTGAAAAGCTAAAGATGAGCTTGCCTTAAAGCGATTATGTTCATCTTTGGTATTGGGTAAATACTCTTCATACCTGCTTAGCAGATAAAAACTTGCAGCTAATAGGTCGAAGGGTAAATAGCTGGTATCTATTTTAAAATCTGGAATTTCCTCATAATCTATTTTAAAAAATAGCTTGTGCCATGTCGGGTGATTTTCAACCTGTATTTTTTGGCTTATTATTTTATTTTCTAACAATAAGGCATGGCAAGGAATGTTTACCACGCCCTCTAAAATTTCATTACTATAATTTATCCTTGTTGATTTGGATTTAATAAAATAGTCGAGGTTGTCTGTTACCTTATAATTTATTCCTAACTGTTGTACTAAAATATGTTCAAGTACATAGTGAATACGAGGGTTCTCTTCTGCAGCATAAACCAACATTAGCTATCTTTATTTTTGGTGTACTTAATAATTTCTACGAGATTTTTTGGATTAATGGCTTTTAAGAAAATGGGTAAGTTTTCTTTGGGCTTGTAGCCTAAAATCATATAGAGTTGTGCTACAAACAGACCCATTACCACAGCGCTTGCAGCGCCCGTAATTCCGATGCTAGGAATTAAGATAAAATCCAGTAGCAACACGGTTAAAGCAATGAGTACTTGCATGGCAACCACGTATTTTTGTCTTTGTTCGGCTAGCATCCACATTGCCCAAGCAGTTCCCCAAAATACCGGTATGCTGCCTAATACATGTATTTTAAATACACCTGCAGAGGCTGGAAATTTATGTCCATATAACAAACCTATTACCCAATCTCCCAATAGTTGTGAACCTACAATAATGCTTATGGCTAGCCAAAGCATTAAGCTATATAATTGGGTTAAACGAGTGAGTTGAAGTGTTCGATTGTTTCTATTATTTACGATGCCAGGAAATACTGCTGCACAAATGGCTACAGGAATAAAGTAAGAGGCTTGACTAATTCTAAGACCAGCATTGTATTGTCCAACCAACCCAATGTCATTTAATAACTTGTCTATTAATAGGGTATCGGCATTAAGATAAAGCATTTGAATGGCCGTTGAAATTATAAGTGGCACTGCCAAAACCAGTAAGTGTTTTGCTTCTATCATGTCGAATTTCCAGCTAAGAATTTTATGACCTTGCTGACGATAAAAGTAAATTTGAAGCAAGGCAGAAACGCCTGCTTCTAAAGCTGCCATGCTGGCAAACCAAATTAGATCGGCCTCAAAATATATGAGACATAACTTAGCTACTGCAGAAACACTAAGCGTAATTACTTGATTGATGGCTGTGATTTTTCCTTTAACCTGAGATTGAAAAAAGAAATCTATGACGGCAAATGATTGAAAAACGATGCTAATGCTGAGTAAAAAGAATATATAAACTATATCTATTGGTTTATTTATCAATGCCCATGTGGTGGTTAATAATACCACAATTGCAGAACCCATTAATCGTAGGGTGAATGAAGTGCCGAGAATTGTGTGGGATTGGTCTTTTCTGGTAATTATTTCTCGTACCACTAGGCTGTCTAATCCTAAAGTAGATAAGATAGTAAGCACACCCACAATACTTAATCCTAAACTGATAATGCCATATTGTTGGTCGCCAAGGTACCTTACCACCAATATACCTACTAATATCCCTGAAATAATTCTCGACGCCTTTTCAAGTAATATCCAGAAGGAATTGCCTACATAATTGTTTTTGCTTGTTGATGACATACTTATTTATTAAAGGCTGTCATGGTGGGTCCAAGTCCGGCCAAAACAAAGCTTTCAATGGCTTCCACTGCTTTTGGAATTAAACTAATTAACTCACTTTGTTCTTCTTTGCTCCATTTACCAAGCACAAAATCTATTTGTCTGCCTTTTGGGAAATTACTACCAATTCCAAATCTCAACCTTGGATATTCTTGGGTTTGCAATAGTTCTTGAATATTTTTTAGTCCATTGTGGCCAGCATCACTGCCATTCGCTCGTAATCTTAGTTTTCCAAAAGGGATAGCTAAATCATCTACTATTACCAAGCAGTTTTTGAGATCAATTTTATGTTCATTCATCCAGTATCTAACGGCTTTTCCGCTAAGATTCATATAGGTATTAGGTTTTATTCCAATTAGTTTTTTCCCTTTAAAACTAATTTCACAAACATCTGCATGTTTTTGGGTACTAAAAATAGCCTCGTGTTTTTGTGCTAATGCGTCAAGTACATCAAAACCAATATTATGCCTAGTATGGGCATATTCTGAGCCTATATTTCCTAAACCAATAATTAAAAATTTCATTTGGCCGCAAGATAACAATACCCAAGAAAAGTTTCTTCTAAGGTATTGGCAACTTTTGGTTCAACCCGAAACTTAATTACAAGGAATTTCTAACTCTACGATTATTTCATCTGGAATAGAAGCTGGTAATGTATACAAATAATCATAGCGCTTATTCTCATAATTTACAGAAAAGCGGTACTCTGTACTAGTTGAAAAACTTGTTTTAGGAAGAGAAACGGTGTTCCAATTTACACTGGCTGTGGCGGCATTGGCCGTAAAATTACTCCACAAAATACTGCTATTAGCAGGTTTGTTATTGCTTTGGTAATCGCTTTCCTTGATGTAGTAAACTGTGCTGCCTCCAGGTAAAGTGGCGTAATCTGTGCTTCCCGATACACATCTTGCTCTAAAATTACCTGTAAAAGTACTACTAGTTACCACACTACCTAAAGTGATTGAGATTTCACAAGTGTTAATGGCCCTAGTGGTTGAAGAAAATGATAATGAACGACTTGAGCCATTTACAATGGTGGTTAATTGTCCAGAAACAATCTCAACAGGCAGAGCTCCTTCATAATTTACAATTAGGCTATTTTGTGCTTTGTCATAAACAAAGCTTTGGGTAATTGGAATTTCAAATAATACATCTGTGCTTGTCATATTTCTAAAATATCGCACAGTAAAGTTAGCTTCAATTGGGTTACCATCTAGCATATCCAAGGTAAAGGCGCTGCTTAAAGGAATAGTTAAGCTGCCGCATTTATTCTTCATAGAACCTGCAAGCCATGTACTTAAATGTGAGACTTCAAATTCAACAAATAACTTATTATTTACTTGGTCTTTTTGAACGATTGCCTGTGATTCGCTTACCCAACTTTTTGTGCCTTTGTCTTGGCTTAAAATATCTACCATATCACCTTCTGAATAATTTTGTCCGGTTAATGGGTTAAATTGATTTGCTGGTATTTCAATGAGTGCAAGGATGGGTTTTGAGAAATCTTTTACAGATTTGCCATCAGCAGCCATGGAGATGTTTAACCAACCAGCGGGAACGATGGTACTTTCTTCTTTTTTGCTGCCATTAGGGTTAAAAATTAGATTGTCTGATTGTTTTCCAAACGACTTAATTGATTCTCCAGTACTGGCAGTAAAATGAAGGATATCGATGGCAATATTTCCTGTAACAGGTGTTCCATTTTTATCCGTCATTTTAACACCTGATGGAATTTCTACCACAGCCTTTTCCGTTTTTTGCTCGGTAGCTGGCATCACAATAATTGTTTTTTGTGCTGTTGCACCACTACTATCTGTAACGGTGTTGCCTTTTGTTTTATCTGCACCTTTAGGTAATTCGTTTAAATTGGTAAGGTAAATGGTTTCATTTACAGGGTCTACACTTTTTAACTTTACTGGATAAATAGCGGGTAAATACCCATCGGCTTTAATTTCTATATTAAATTCAATTGGATTGCTTGCGGTGGCTACAGTTCCTCTTCTTAAACAGATATTAACCATTCCGTTATTTACTGTAAACACCCTTCTTGCCCCAGAGTTAAAAACCACATCCGCATTTTTGCCACTAATGGTAACTTGGATACCTTCTAAATTCTGATTAAAACCGCCTTTAGAAATGTCATGTATTTTAAATGAACTCGGCGCCGTCACAAAATCTGCTTTTGCCGTGATAGCAAACCCTTCGGCAGGGTTTTTTAGCTTACAGCCACTTTGTGAAATAAATGTTAATAGGGCTAGGGTAATAAGGCTAAAACCGAGTAATGATTTTTTCATACATTCAGAATTAAAGATCGAATATACCTGAAAATGAATTGATTTTCCAAATTATTTGGAGATTTTTATATTGATACTCAATGTTAAATACGGCAATAAGTAATAGTTTTTTAAATTATTCCTAAGTTTAGACTCTTCGGCTGAAGTGGGTTCAAGCATACCTGTTGTATAAAATCGCAATTTGGGTGAACCAATATAGTAGGTGCCAAAATCGGCACTAAAATTTACTCTTTTGTTGGGGAAAATTCTTCCAAACCCTACGCCAATAAACGGACATACTCTTTGGGTTTTTAATAAAAAGTAGATATTTCCTTGTTCGTCTGGACTTAAAGACACATCGCCTTGCCTTAAAGAATCACTGGGAGTTGCAGTAAAGTCGATTTTCGAATACATGAGGCCAACACCACCAAAAAGGCGTAAAGAATTATTAAATGGGTGAAAGTCGAGAGCCATATTTGCCGATTGAAGCAGCGCTTCGCCATTCAGGTTTAACCTAAAACCTTTTCCGTAATTACCGCCCAACAATATTGCTTTACCATCAATGGTTATTACATCATTGTTTAATGGTAGTCTAAAGTAATGAGCATTAATTCGAAAACTAAGATTTTTTTTAGTAGCAAAGCCTTGTGCCAATTGAAAACCAAACCCATTTGAACCAGCTTGTAAGCCAATGGATGTTTTTCTTTTTGTGACTATCAAAGTGCTATCGACTGAGTTGCTTGCCTTGGCTTGAACCGATGGTAGGGTTGTGGCAAATATTAAAAGTAGAAGAAGGTTTTTCATCATAATGGTAGCACTAAGGTAATTAAAATTGGGTAAAAAAAAAGCCCCAATTTTGGGGCTTTTAAGTTGATTATAAATCGATTATTTTTTCTTCTTACCTTCTTTTTCCTCTGCTTTAGCGGCTTCCTGCACTGCACGAGTAGTTTTGATGGTAACAATTGGGTTATTAGGAGAATCTAACAAGGTTAAGCCTTCGATAGCGCTCAATTCGCCCACTTTAATAGATTTACCAATTTCTAAATGTTCGATATTCACCTCGATAAAGTCTGGTAATACTGAAGGAAGTGCTCTTACTCTTAACTTCTTAGCCTTCACAATTAACTTACCACCTGCACGAACACCAACTGAATTTCCTACCACTTTCACTGGGATACCAATATCAACAGTTTTGTTTTCTTTAATTTCTTGAAAATCTGCGTGTAAGATAGACTCGTTTACTGGGTGATATTGAATGTCTTTTAACATGGCCATGTAAACTTCGCCATCGATATCCAATTTTACTTTGTAGGTGTTTGGTGTGTAAACCAATAATTTAAAATCTGGTTCATACATTGAGAAATGAACGTGGTTTTCGCCACCATACAATACACATGGAACCTTTCCTTCGGTTCTTAAACTTTTAGATGAAACCTTGCCGGTATTGTCGCGGCGGTTTCCAAACATTGCAATTGACTTCATATATTTTATTTTTTCGGTTTACTCAAAGTTTTCCTGAACAATTAAGTTCAAAGTACTTCCCATCAACTATAGAACTAGGCCTTATTAAGCTTTTTTGATTTCAAAAAGACTTGATATAGAGCCATGTTCGGTTATGTTACGAATGGCTTCTGCAAACAAATCTGCCACCGATAACACCTTGATTTTAGAACTTTCTTTTTTTAATGGGATGGTATCGGTAACAACCAATTCATCCAAAATACTATTTTCAATGGTTTCATAAGCTTTACCACTTAAAACAGGGTGAGTACACATAGCCCTTACGCTTCTTGCACCTTTATCCTTAATAAGTTGGGCAGCTTTTGCCAAAGTATTACCAGTATCAATGATATCATCTACCATGATAACATCTTTACCAGTTACATCGCCAATAAGTGTCATCGAGGCAATTTCATTTGCTCTGCGTCTTTCCTTATCAACAATAACCATATCGCATCCCAATGCTTTTGCATAAATACGAGCTCTTGCGCTAGAGCCAATATCTGGGGAGGCAATCATTAAGTCGTGATTACTGATACTTAATTTTTGCATGTATGGTAAAAAAATCACTGAAGAATCTAAGTGATCCACAGGGATTTCAAAAAATCCTTGAATTTGTGGTGCATGTAAATCCATGGTGATAACCCTACTTGCACCTACTGAAGTTAAAATATCTGCTACTACTTTTGAACCAATAGAAACCCTAGGTTTGTCTTTTCTATCTTGCCTTGCCATTCCAAAATATGGAATAACAGCCGTAATATAATGTGCAGATGCTCTTTTAGCTGCATCTATCATGAGCAGCAACTCCATTAAATTGTCTGAATTAGCAAAGGTACTTTGGATTAAAAATACATCACAACCTCTAACAGACTCATTAAAACTTGGTTGAAATTCGCCATCACTAAACTTCGAGATGACACAATCACCGAGATTAAGGCCATAAGATTTTGCAACCTGTTCGGCTAAATACCTGGAGTTTGTTCCAGAGAATAATTTTACCTCGTTTTTAACAACCATAATATAAAAAAAGCCGCCTTTTGTAGCGGCTTTTCAGCTTTTTGTTGACCGACTAGGTTTCGAACCTAGACTCTTCTGAACCAAAATCAGACGTGTTGCCAGTTACACCATCGGTCAATAAGGGATTGCAAAGGTAGAAAATTTTTAAAAAAACAAAAGAAAATCTCCATTTTTTTTATTTTCTATTGCTTCTCTGCAAAAATATGTCGTTTCACAGCATTTCTCAATAGATATTTGCGCAATGAATGAGGCATATTGTATTGCATTGGTGTTTAGTAGGGCAGAACTGCGATTTCAATCTTATGCAGCTAATTATGTGAATTGCCTACTGAAATTAAACAAAAGAGTAATTTTACTGTCTCCTTTTGGTGTAGATTTTTATGAGCAGGTTCGTTTTAAAAACAGAAGATTTTTAGATAAGTTGAGCATCCTTCCTATAGAGGCTTTCGAACATACGACGTCTCATCCTTCACATTTTAATTTGTTACGAAGGACTTATTTGCTTCGAAATCAACTAAAAAGAATAGAACAAATTAATCAAACAAAGATCGATTTATTGTTTTTTGCTCCCATAGAGGATTGGGTCAAACCGAAATTTAAAAAGTGGCTATTTTATAAGTTATTACCCTATCCATTTAGCGGATTAATGATACAAACTTCCAATTACGAATTGGGTAAATTAAAATTAAATGTTGATCCAAAATATAGGGAGCCGGATTATTTATTATCCTCCCATCATTGCGTGGGAATTTGTACCATAGATAGATTTAATACAGAGAAAATCAGGAGCAGAATCTATCGAAAGGTTATTGTTATGCCCGATATTAGTTTAAATGATTTTCCAGAACAGCATACTGATTACGAAAGTATGCTAAGCAAAATGGCATATGGCAGATTGATATGTGGTTTAATACTCGAATCAAAAGCCTCATTTCCAAGAAGTTTCATTGAGCTGATTTTAGCTGCTCCCAAAGAGTCTTATTTTTTTGTGCTGGCCGGTAACTTGCATATTGGTGACTTATCTGAAACTGATAAACTGCTATTAGAAAATCTTCTGGAGCATCAACGGCAGAATTTTTTTGTGCTAAATGACATGGATAGTAGCCACGAGCAATTAAATTATTTGATACATTGTTTAGATGTATTGTATATAGACCATGTGGATGAAAGTATGCCATCTATTTTGTTAACCAAAGCAGCCAATTTAAGTAAACCAGTTATATGTTTAAAAAATGGGCATACTGCAAGACTTGTTTCGTCTTTTAAAATGGGTGAGGTGGTGAGTGATAGTAGAGGAAACCAACTAGAGGCAATCAATCTATACCGATTGCAGATGCCGTTGATGTTAAAATTTAATAATAGGCCACTGAAGCATTATGCTCAGCTACAAAATGAAGATTCATTGAGGCAATCTTGGGAAGAACTTTTGTGGTTTTGATAGGGGTTTGTATATCTTGCAGGGGTGAAATGTAAAATTTGCAGACAGCCGTCCTATGAAATTTTTGAAGCCCAGGTGCTTCGAAAATATCAGGTAAAATATTTTTGTTGTAGCCAATGTGGGTTCATACAAACAGAAGAGCCATATTGGTTAAACGAGGCATACGAAAGTCCCCTAAACACTGAAGATACAGGTATATTAAAGCGCAACGAATACTTTAGGAGTAGGGTATCCATGATTTTATTAAGCCTGTTTAGTCCTTCAGCTAAGTTTTTAGATTATGGCGGCGGTTATGGTGTTTTTACCAGAATGATGCGGGATATTGGATTTAATTATTTTTGGCAGGATAAATATGCACAAAACATTTTATCAAGAGGTTTTTCTTGCACCCAGGGAGAGAAGTTTGATGCCATTACGGCCTTTGAAGTGTTTGAGCACCTAACCGATGTGCATGCTGAATTGGATGAGATGCTTCAATTTTCGGATACCATCATTTTTTCTACCTTACTACACGGGCAGGAAGTACCTGGCAAAGATTGGTGGTATTATGCCTTTAACCATGGTCAGCATATTTCTTTGTATACCGCCAAGTCGCTCGAATTATTGGCTGCTTCAAAGGGGTTAAATTTCTACACCAATGGCTCTAATTTACATATGTTTACAAGGAAACCATATTCTAATGGTAAATTCAGCTTTAGGATATTCTTGGCAAAGTGGTTTTGGTTCTATTTTAAATCCAAAGGATTAAAAAGTAAGACCGACGAGGATTTTAAAATATTAAGTAAGGTTTAAGAGCCTAAATATTTGGTTTTAAGCATTCAATACTTATTTTTGATGAGAATGCTCTTATTATAGATTTACACTTCAATCAGAAAAATGAGAAAAAAAGTTTTACTCGTATTATTGGTATTTGTTCAAGCTAGTTTGTCAATGGCCCAAAGTTTTAATTGGGGAATTAGAGCAGGCGCTACCGGAATAGATAATTTTAGGGCTACTGCGATAGACGCACAAAATAATGTATATGGACTTTTATTCTTTACCGCCAATACTACCATTGATAGTTTAGGAACCCCTAAGGTTTTTAATACAAATGGTGGAAGAGATGTATTGGTGGTTAAGTATAATTGTAACAAAGTTTTTCAATGGGCTGTTCAGGTAGGAGGCACCTTTGACGATGGCGGTGCAGGTGGATTTTCTGATATTATAACTGATACTAGTGGTAATATTTATGTAGCATCTACATTAAATGGGTCGGTATCATTTGTGTCTGCCAATGGAAACACTACCAGCAGAACCAGTACTGGTCAGCAAGATGGATTTTTAATGAAAATCGGCTCTAATGGTGTGATCCAATGGATTAATACCATGGGTGGATTAAATAACGATGAGGCAACTTCTTTAACTATAGATAGACTTCAAGATGTTTATGTGGGAGGATATCATACAGGTCAGGCCACCTTTACTAGTACAACACCACCCAATTTATTACGTAACTCTTTTGCTGCCTCTGTTGATTATTTCGTAGCAAAATATAATCCTGCTGGCGTTATACAATATTTAACAGGCGGAGCCTCTAATGGAGCTGACATCATTAATGGCCTTGCTGTAGATAGTTTGTTGAGGGTTTTTGCTGTTGGAACATTTGGTGGTGGTGGAAACTTCAATGGATTTTTTGGAGCGAATGCCCTTAATAACTCTGGTGGCACAGGCGGGTTTTTAGCATCCTTTAGCGCTGCTGGTGCGGTTCAGTGGGCAGTGGGTTTAGGGGGAGCTTTAAATGAAGCCATTTATGATGTGGTGGTAGACGACCAAACAGACCGAGTATTTGTGTCGGGTTCATTTCAAGGAACTACTACACTTTCCACTCGACCAGGAGGAACTTTACAAAATCTAACTGCTATCGGAAACTTCGAGGCATTTATAGCCAGCTTTAACCTTACAGGAGCTACACAATGGGCAAGGGTCATAGGTGGCGCTTCTAATGAGTATGCTTACACCGTTGAACTTAGCGCAATTGGCGAACTTTTGGTTGCCGGAGAATTTGGTAGTAATACAAATTTTGGTGGCACAAGTTTAACCCCAGTGGGCGGCTCAAATATTTTTGTAGCGAGATACACTCAGGCAAATGTGTTTGTTTCAGCTATCAATTTATCTCAAAGCAATCCAGGTGCCGGTTTCTATTTAAGACGATCTCCCAATAGCCAAATTTATCTCTCAGGTAACTTTGGTTCGACCCAAATTTTTGGCAACGATACTTTAACTTCAGCTGGTTCAACAGATGGATTTATTGCCAGAATGGAAGATTTTGACACTACCTTTTTACTCACAAATAAGACGTCTTTGGTATGTACTGGAGATACAGCCAACTTTTTTATTCCTAATAAGAGGTTAGGAACCTTTAAATGGTACAGGAATGATACTTTGTTTACCATTACAACTGCACCACAATTGCGCGTTTGGGAAAGTGGAAACTATAAAGTTGTATCGTCTAACGAATGCGCCACCGATAAAGAGTCGGCAACCATAACCCTTATTAGAAGTATATTTTATAATGCACCTGCTATTTCAAGTATTTCTGTGTGCACAGGTGATACAGGAAGATTAAATGCCTCGGGAGCACAACTCTATGCTTGGTTTCCTGCATCTGGGCTATCCGATTCTACTTTGGCCTCGCCATTGGTGAATGTTGCTTCAAATTCAACCTATTTTTTATTGAGACAAAGCGGTGTTTGTATAGACTTAGATACAGTTACTGTAACACTACTCAATAATTGCTGCCTTACCTGTTCAAGTCCATATCAATTAAATCAAGGAGCAGTGGCTTGTTACTCATTTACAGGTAATGCGCGTGATGAAAGTGGTTTTGGGAATAATGCACAAGTATTTAATGCGGTATTGGCACCTGATAGATTTAATGTGGCCGCCAGAGCTTATCAGTTTAATGGCTTCAATAGTTATTTGGAGGTTCCTAATTCTGTTTCGTTATCCTCGCCAACTAATCAAATTTCATTTACATTTTGGGCTCGAGTTAGCGCTTGGTTGTTTAATGCTGGTGTTCAATACACACCCATCTTAAGCAAATCTAACAATACGGCAAATGCTCAATATAGAGCGATGTTAAGAGTAAATGGTGCCTATGCCATGACAGATGGTAAAAGTTGGAATGGCGTAATAGGAGGTGCTACCAATGTAAATACTTGGTATTTCTTCTGTATTACAGCAAGAAACGACACTATGTTTTATTACAGAAATGGTACCTTATTAGGCTTTGCTGTTGGACCAACTACCTATACCTTAAATAATACTACTCCACTTAGAATTGGTAGAAATGATGTGAATACACTTGCCTATTTTAATGGTAGGCTAGACGAATTAAGGATTTATAATAGAACCCTTTCTCAATCAGAAATTACGTCACTATACAACCTTAGTGCCATAAACGGCTTACCTACCATCAATGCAGGTACTGATAAAAATATTTGTAAAGGAGATTCTGTTCAATTACTTACCACTGGAACTTTAGGCAGCTATCAATGGACACCTAATGTTTATCTTTCTAATGATACTGCTAGAAGTCCATTTAATAAAGGCGATACTAGCACAACCTATGTGGCAAGAGTAGATTATTTTGGGTGTAAAAATTATGACACCGTTAGGGTGAATGTCTCTATTTTAGAGCCAGATTTAGGTTCAGACAGAACCATTTGTTCGGGAGATACTGCTACGCTAATAGTTAGTGGTGGTGGAAATAGTTTTAACTGGACACCAAATTACAATATTAGTAGTGTAACCAATGATACAATTAGCGTTTTTCCAACTACCGATACAGCCTATGTAATGGCTACAAGCAATGGTGTTTGTACACGACGTGATACAGTTTTTATAAACGTTAATACTGTTAATCTAAATGCTGGTCCGGATGCTGTTGTATGCCCAGGAGACACTGCTAAATTTACTGTTACAAGCGATGGTACGGTTAGATGGTCGCCATTTACCTATTTAAGTGACTCGATTGGAACCAATGTTTATGCCTTACCTGATACCAATATAACTTATGTGCTTCAGGCTAATAACCTAGGTTGTTTGGCATATGATACGGTTTCTGTTATTACTGTTACTTTACCAGTTAATGCAGGTACAGATAAGCTCATATGTTTTGGAGATTCTGTTCAGTTGCAAGCTACCGGTGGTATCAACTATATCTGGCTGCCTAACTATCGAATAACTGATTCTGCCTCGGCAACACCAACGGTATTTCCGGCTGTACCTACGTATTATTTTGTAGCCTCCTACAATGGTTATTGTGCCAGATATGATAGTGTCTTTGTGGATGTAAAAGTTCCTCTGGCCAATGCTGGGCCAGACAAAACCATTTGTAATGGCGATAGTGCAGTAATAGGAGTGGCAGCTAATGGTTTAAAAACATGGTTCCCTGCAATAGGCATAGATACTAGCAAGATTACACCTTATGCAAAGCCTGCTGCTACTACCACCTACTATTTAACAGGTAATAACGGAGGCTGTATGGCATATGATACTGTTACGGTAACTGTATTGGATTTTAATATAAGTGCAGGTGCAGACAGAGTTATTTGCAAAGGCGACAGCGTGCAGTTAAACGCCAGTGGGGGAGTAAAATATAATTGGTTACCTTTTTATAATATCAATGATACCGGAGTGGCCAATCCTTGGGTTAAGCCTGATGTATCTACACCTTATTTACTATTATCTACTAATGGTTATTGCATACGTATTGATACGGTGTTGATAGACGTACGAAACTTAAATATTAATGCAGGAATTGATACCAGCGTTTGTATTGGAGAAAGCGTGAAGTTAAATGCAACAGGAGCAGCTAGCTATCAATGGACGCCAATTACCAACATAGATAATCCTACTATTGCAAGCCCTACTGTTACACCTACCAGTACTACTGCTTATATAGTGCTTGGATTTGACGGTGTAGTTTGCCAAAAATATGATACAGTTGTGGTTCGGGTAAGAAATTACCCTACTGTAAATGCTGGTGTAGATCTAAAACATTGTCCAAATGAATTTTTGGATATGGGTGCTACTGCTTTAGATTATACTCGTTTAGAATGGGTGCCTGCTACTTATTTGAGTGATAAGTTTACCCTTAATCCGCAGGTGTCTGTTTTAAGTAATACCACCTATGTATTAAAAGCATGGAATGGACATTGCCTCAGTACAGACACCGTTTCGGTGAGTGTAAATCCTAAAGTAGTAGCTGGTTTTAAAGCCGATCCTACGAGTGGTTTTGCTCCATTGCCAATTACTTTCACCAATACCAGTTCAAACGCCTATTTCTTTGTTTGGGATTTTGATGATAAAGGCGCTACCTCTGATGCAGCAAATCCAACCTATACCTATACTTCCGAGGGTACCTATAATGTGTTGTTATTGGCAAAAGATAGTTTAGGATGCTTCGATACCATTTCTTATCCTGTTTTCATTAGAGAAAAAGAAAACATATTTATGCCTAACGCATTCTCACCTAATGGAGATGGGCTAAACGATAGGTTCGAACCTACTTATAACCCCAACAAATTTGAGTATGTAGAATACCAGATTTTTAATCGCTGGGGTGTTCAAATATTTACTACAAAAATGCCGGGTGCTTCAGCCACATGGTGGGATGGAAAAGTAAATGGCATTGCCGAGCCATCAGGCGTGTATACCTACGTAGGTACAGCAAAAGACCTCAAAGGAAAGCTCTACGAATTAAAAGGAAATGTTACCTTAATGAGGTAATATTTCCTTTAATATATTAAAATCCTCAATAGGCAAACCACAACTTCTGTTGGTGCAAACAAATGCTTTATTGCCTTTTTCTTGTTGTTTGTCTTTAAACAATGGTACTTGGCCGTCTTGTGGTATTTGATGCACGATGGTATTAGGCAAGAATTGTTGCCACAATTGCTGCTGCCATACCTTAGCATCCTCACCCGTTATTAGTATTTGTTGCCAACCATGTTCTATACTCAAAAAGAGTTGAACCCAATTACTATAGGCATTTGGAAACTTTTCTATTTTGGCAAATACACTCGCTAACATTTGCTCTGCCCGCTCTTGATAACCCAACTCGTCAAAATAAAATGATAGCTTGTGTAGGCACTTTGCTAAAATGCTGTTTGAAGAGGGTATTACATCGTCGTTTACATCTATCTTTCTAACCACATACTGTTTAGATTGATATGAGGTAAAATAAAAGAGGCCTGTATCTAAATCAGAGAAATGCTCAATAACCTGTTCCATCAATCTTCGGGCCTCCATTAGATACTGTTCTTCTCCAGAAACCTCAAAATAATCCATCAAGGTTTCAATTAAAATAGCATAATCCTCCGCAAAGGCATCTATGCTTACTTTGCCATTTTTATAAATTCTTTTAAGGCCTTCGGGTTGAACCGACCATGACAATAAAGCGTCTATACTTTCTTTAGCCTGATGTAAGAATACCTCATCTTGTAGATGCTTATAAGCGGCTATATACCCTTTAATCATCAAGGCATTCCAGCTACAGATAACCTTATCATCTAACCCTGGGGCTATGCGCTCATCCCTGGCTTCAAGCAACACTTCAATTCCCTCGTCAATTAATTCTTTTAATTCAGTTTGGGTCAAACCAAAAAATTGGGCAATAGATTCTGATGATGCTGTTTGATGTAATATGTTGATATTGGGTTCCCAATTACCTTGCTCTGTTATGCTAAAATAGGCATTAAAAACAGGTGCATGTGGTCCTAAAAGATGGTCAATCTCTTGTTTAGACCACACATAATATTTCCCTTCAATCCCTTCGCTGTCGGCATCTAAAGCCGAGTAAAATCTGCCTTCTGCATCGCTCATTTCTTGTTGTACAAATCGATGAATTTTGTAAACAACTTCCTTAAAAAGAGGATGTTTAAAATGGGCATATGCTTTGGCATATAATGCCATTAATTGCCCATTGTCGTATAACATCTTTTCAAAATGGGGCACCTTCCAATAACTATCTGTACTATACCTGCAAAATCCTCCACCTAGTTGGTCGAATATCCCTCCAATAGCCATTTCTGTGAGGGTTTTTTCTACTGCTTGCTCAAAAACAGGATTTTTTTGAAGATGGAAATATTGTAAAAACATTTCCCATTGGTTTGGCAAAGGGAATTTTGGTGCCCAACGATACCCGCCATAATCCATATCAAAACTCTCAGACCATTTATCAAGGATATGTTCAATTTTGTCTTTCCAATCATTGGTTTTAGCGGTAAAAATAAACTTATCTTGTCTTTTAATTCCGGCCGTTAAATCGTTGGCAAATGCGATGGCTTCTTCCTTTTTGCTTGAATAAAAATTAACCAATGCTAATAATACCTTATCCCATTCTTTCTTTGGAAAGTAGGTTCCGCCGTGTAAGGGTTTGCCATCGGGTAATGTTATGACGTTTAAAGGCCAACCCCCTCTGCCAGTTAAAAGTTGTATGGCATCCATATACACTTGGTCGATGTCTGGTCTTTCTTCTCTATCTATCTTAACACAAATAAAATGTTGATTCATGATGGCAGCAGTCTCTTCATTTTCAAAGCTCTCATGCTCCATTACATGACACCAGTGACAACTCGAATAACCAATGGAAATAATCATCAGCTTGTTTTCTTTTTGGGCTTGAAGGGGCACTTCATCCGACCACTCCACCCAGTTTACTGGGTTATGCTGATGTTGCAATAAATAGGGGCTGCTCGACCTACTTAAGGCATTGGTATATTTGGGTGTTGTCATGTTTTATTTCTTACTACAAATAAAGGAATATCAGAAGGCAATAGTTTTATTTGCAATGAATATGTCAGGCAAGTATTTCGATTTTAAGCAGTTTAGGGTCTTTCACGATCAATGCGCTATGAAAGTAGGTACTGATGGCGTGTTGCTTGGTGCTCTTGTGCCACAGCTCCCTCATGTAGCTAATATTTTAGATGTAGGAACAGGCTCTGGATTAATAGCTTTAATGTGCGCCCAAAAGTTTACTGATGCACAGGTAGGGGCTGTTGAGTATGATAGTTTAGCTTCTGCTCAAGCTGCTGGAAATTTTTCATTAAATCCATGGGCCAACAGAATGCAGGTTTTTAATATAGATTATAAGCTATTTGAATCTCCTAGAAAGTACGATTTAATTGTAAGTAATCCTCCTTTTTTTGTGCCTGAGCGTTCCTTTGATGTTTCCTCTTCTTCTAGAAAAAATGCTCGATATGCTCATGCACTTACCCATGTTCAACTGCTCGAAAAAAGTGTTTCATTGCTGGCAGAAAATGGGTGTTTATATCTTATTCTACCCACTCAGCTGGCCAATGAATTTGTAGCCATGGCTAAAGGTTACGGGTTGACCCAAACGCATGAAGTTGCCATACACATGAAACCAAATACTGCCATAAGCAGATATGTTTTAGGATTTACAAATACCCAGCGCACAGCCTTACTAAAGCAAACATTGGTAGTATATTCTATTGACGGTAAACGAAGTGAGGAATATGCTGCCCTTTGCTCAGAGTTTTATCTCTGAGTGTTTAAAGCTTATTCCAAATTTATTTAGCTCTTTTAAAATGGGCTCATAAAACTCTTTGCTAATAGGAATTTGAACTCCTTTGGCCTTTATTTTATCTTGTAATACTAGTTTGGCAGCAATACCTAATGGCAATCCTACTGTTTTAGCCATAGCTGTATGTGTTTGATTATCGCCTTTAACAACCAAACTTGCCTCCATTTTATATTGAGCCCCTTTAAGTTTATAGCCTATTTCATGCTTCATCACTATTTGGTCGAGCTCATTTTTTTCGAGTTTCCATTTTGTTTGTAGTAAATGTTGAAGTGCTTGTGCTGGAGTGGCCTTTTCTAAGCCAATGGGCTTTGGTTCAAACAAGCCAAGCCATTGCATATTTTTAAAGGCTTTTGAAGACTTACGTAAATTTAAGAATACACAAATTTGGTCTTCTAAATTCTTTTTATTGGCTTCGGGAACTAGGCTGCAAAGCCATTCTCTATAGGTGAGTGTTTTAGGTTGAATTAATTCATAACTATCGTCGGTTAATCCTAGCAATACCAATTGCTGCCAGCTTTCGCAAAAACCAGCCCCTCTTAAGGTACCTCTTAGTACGGTTTGAGCCGAGGATATGCCGTATGGTTCTATGTAACCTAGTGAGTCGCGATTGGCATAGGCATCAAAACTTCCATGCCCTTTCACTTTGATGGTTTTTGTTTGAGAGAAGATTCGGCTAGGTGGAATGAGTTTTAGCATGCCACCTTCTAGGTATTTTGCAGTGGCTTGCCCTGCCAATACTACATTTCTAGGATTCCATGTAAACTTATAATGCCATGGGTTATTATCGAACTCGGGGGCAACTAAGCCACCACAATAAGATTCAAATGAACTTATCACACCGCCTTTTTCATGCACTTGGTGTATCATCTCCATGGCAGATAAATGATCAATGCCTGGGTCTAATCCCATTTCGTTTAGTAGTAATACTCCTGCTTTTAGCGCTTGCGGATGTAATTTCTTCATTTCATCACTCACATAGGAGGCGGTGAGCAATGGAATCTTATACTCGATACACTGAGTGGCTACAAAGTGATGAAAATGGGGCGGTAGTAACGAAATAACTAAGTCGGCTTTTTTAATTAATGCTGCTCTTTTGGCTGCATCTGTTACATCTAAACTAAACGGCAAACCGGCTTGGTGTTTTCCAATCCTAAGCTTTGCAGACTCTATGTTGGCATCCGCTACTAAAATTTGCCAGTTTTCTTTACGGGCATTTTTTAATAAATATTGTATTAAACTTGAGGAAGATAAACCGGCGCCTAACACTAAAATCTTTTTCATGCGTTTATTTATTTGGGACGAAGCTAAGGACTAAGTGCTATTTAGCAAAATTAACTAAAATCGAATATGAGAATTATCAAGAAAGAAATCAGTCTTCAAGCCATTCAAGATGTTTCTAACTTATCCATACAGGATGCAAACTTGCTCAAGCAAGCTAAAGCCAGCCTGCAAGATGCCTATGCACCCTATTCTAAATTTCTAGTAGGCTGTGCTATTTTATTGGCTAATGGAGAAGTTATTACTGGTAATAATCAAGAAAATGCCGCTTATCCTAGTGGATTATGCGCAGAACGTGTGGCAGTTTTTTATGCTGGTGCTAAGTTTCCAGGTGTTCCTATAGTGGCTATGGCCATTACAGCAAAATCCTCCAACCATATATTAGATAAGCCAGTGATGAGTTGTGGCGCCTGTTTGCAAAGCTTGAGTGAATACGAGCACCGTTACAATGCACCCATTAGAACCATTTTACAAGGAGAAACCGGTGAAATCTATTTGGCAGAGCAAGGCACAAAAACCTTTTTACCTTTTCAATTTTCATCAGCTGAATTATGAGTAACTCGTTTTCTATAAAGGGCAATATGGTAGATATTCATAAAAGGAAAATCTATCCTGCCGAAGTATTTGTGAGCAAGGGTATAATTCAGGAAATTAATCCGATAAATGAGGCATTAGAAAACTATCTTTTGCCAGGGTTTATAGACGCCCATGTGCATATAGAAAGTTCTTTACTTACCCCCGCTGGTTTTGCTAGATTGGCTGTGATGCACGGAACAGTTGCCACGGTGAGCGATCCTCATGAAATAGCCAATGTGTTGGGGTTGGCTGGTGTTGAATATATGTTAGATGATGCCGCTAAAGTTCCCTTTCATTTCTTTTTTGGTGCTCCTTCGTGTGTACCTGCTACTATATTTGAAACGGCGGGTGCAAGCTTAAATGTCCAGGAGGTAACACAACTCCTAAATGATCCTCGTATCTATTATTTATCTGAAATGATGAATTACCCAGGAGTAATTTATGATGATCGTAAGGTACACCAAAAAATTCGAGCAGCGCATGAGGCGAATAAGCCTGTTGATGGCCACGCACCAGGCCTTCGCGGCAAAGATTTAGACAAGTACCTTGCGGCAGGCATCAGTACCGATCACGAGTGCTTTACCCTAGAAGAAGCGCTAGAGAAGCTAGCAAAGGGAATGAAGGTTATCATCAGAGAAGGCAGTGCAGCCAGAAATTTTCAAGCATTGCATCCATTGTTGGCTAATCATGCCAAACAACTGATGTTTTGCTCAGATGACAAACATCCAGACAGTTTGTTGTTGGGCCATATCAATCAATTGGTTCAAACCGCTATAAAATTAGGTTACGATTTATTTGATGTGTTATTGGTAGCTTGTTACAACCCAGTGCAACACTATCAACTGCCTGTTGGCTTGCTTAAGCCCGGTGATGCTGCAGATTTTATTGAGGTAAAAAACTTATCCGATTTTACTGTTTCAAAAACCTATATCAAAGGAAATTTGGTTTTTAATAATGGCCAATCACTTATTCCTCCCATCGTATCAGAACTAAAGAATAATTTTAAAGCAGAGAAACTCTCCAAAGAGGCACTTCGGGTTGAACCAAAGGCGCTACAAGAAGTGATTGAATGCATAGAAGGACAATTGGTAACAGGTTGTTTAATGGTTTCAAAGGAAGAACTTACAACCGAGAATGATTGTCTAAAGTTGGTGGTTTATAATCGCTATCAACAAGCTAAACCAGCCATTGGATTTATTAAAAACTTTGGATTAAAGAAGGGCGCGATTGCGTCTTCTGTGGCACATGATAGCCATAATATCATTGCAGTTGGTGTAAATGATGAGGAGATTGTAAATGCCATTAATCTATTGGTAGAAAATAGGGGAGGTTTATCGGCTTATAGCCAGCAAGAATACCATGTATTACCATTGCCAGTGGCTGGATTAATGACCAATGAAGATCCTTTTGAGGTGGCTAAGCAATACACCTTTATAGACCAATTTAGTAAAGAGGTTTTGGGTGCTACGCTTCAATCGCCATTTATGAGCCTTTCATTCATGGCATTATTGGTGATTCCAAACTTAAAATTAAGTGATAAAGGTTTATTTAGTGGAGATACATTTTCTTTTGTAAATTAGCCCCAATGAACGAGACCTTAAAAGATTGGATAAGACGCATACAATTACTCTTTTATTTTGGAGTATTGTTAGTGGTCTTTCTCATCTTTATCTTAGAACTAAAAAGGGCATATAACATTGATTTTTTTCCAAATTTTAACGGAGAAATCGACGACGAATATTTTAAAATGAAAGACGGTTGGTTTAATTAAACAGTGGAGAAAACATTCAATCAAATATTGTTAGATAAGCTAGATGCTTTTATTAGAAAGTACTATCAAAATCTATTACTCAAAGGTGCCATTATTTTTATTGGCATTTTTGTTTTTACCTTGTTAGTGGTTACAGCATTAGAATATTTTGGAAGATACACTACTCAAATTCGAGCCATATTATTCTATAGTATGCTCATGTTGTCTTTGCTAACTTTTATCAGATTTATTTTCTTACCCCTTCTTAAGTTGTTTAGAATTGGTAAGGTAATTGGGTATGAAGAAGCTGCCAGTATCATTGGCAAACACTTTCCGCAGGTGTCAGATAAATTGTTAAATGCACTTCAACTGATATCAACCAATGATCAGTCTAATGTGTTATTGCTGGCCGCCATAGAACAAAAAACAGAAGACCTGTCTCCTCTACCTTTTCAAACGGCCATTGATTTTAAATCTAATTTAAAGTATGCAAGATTTGCTGCTGTACCTTTATTGATATTCATTTTTATTTTAATTTTTTCACCTGCATTTGTGAGTGAAAGTGCTAAGCGCTTAATTAATTATGATAAGGCCTTTAAAGTGCCTGCACCCTTTAACTTTATCATTAAAAATGATTCCTTGCGCACAAGCCAGTATCAAGATTTTACTTTACAAGTTCAGGTAGATGGGCAGAAACTTCCCAATGATGTTTATTTGGTTTCTAATGGTCAGAAATATCGACTAGATAAGGTAAGTAAAACAGAGTTTGCTTATGTATTTAAGAACTTACAATCAAACACTACATTTTATTTAGAAGCACTTGGCTTTGAAGATGCCACTAGAACCATTGAGGTGTTTGCTAAGCCAGTGATGGTTTCTTATTCTGCTACCTTTAATTACCCAGCGTATTTGGGATTAAAAAATGAAACCGTTCAGAATCCCGGCGATATAACCATCCCTGCTGGAACTACGATTTCATGGAATTTTACTGGCAAGCAAACCAGTGAGATTTCTTTGTTTTTTCAAAAGATGAAAGCCGTGGCTAAGAAGCAGAACGATTATAATTATAGTTATCAAAAAAAGTTTTTTGTTTCAGATGCTTACAGCATTGTGCTATCTAATGATAAAATAGCCAAAGGTGATTCTTTGCATTATTCGATTTTGGTTCAACCCGACACTTACCCATCTATTACCATTGAACAAAAGATTGATTCGCTCACTGGCAAGTATATTTACCTTGCTGGGATGGGTGCAGACGATCATGGTTTAGTTCGATTAAGTTTTAACTACAAATTTGTTAAATCTAATAACAAAGATAAAACCAGCAAGGGCTTGCAAATAGAATGGATTGAAATTCCAAAAGAAAAGCGCGTTCAAATCAATCATATTTTTGATTTATACACAATTGGGTTTGAACCATCTGATGAGCTTGAATACTACTTTGAAATTTGGGACAATGATGGGGTTACAGGTTCTAAGAGTACGAGAAGTGAAAAGTTGAGTATTAAAGCACCAGGCAAGCAAGCGCTCAAAGAACAATCAGAGGCAGAAAGCAATGCCTTAGAGAAAAAGATGCAAGATGCCTTAAGCGAATCAAAGGAACTTCAATCAGAACTTAATAAGCTTCAGGATAAGTTAAAATCTCAACAGCCATTGAGCTGGGAAGAGAAAAAGAAATTAGAACAATTGTTGAACCAACAAAAGCAACTGCAAGAAAAGCTTAAAAATTTGCAACAAGATTTCAAGCAAAAAAACATCAAAGAGCAGGCGTTTAAAGAAGAGCAAGAGCGCATTTTAGAGAAACAAGAGCAACTTCAAAAAATGTATGAACAATTGATGAATGAGGAAATGAAACAACTCATGAAGCAATTAGAGAACATGATGAAAATGCAAAACAAAGAGCAGATAAAGAAAGAGCTCGACAAGATGGAGATTAGCAATAAAGATGTAGAGAAAGAGCTGGATAGAATGTTGGAAATGTATAAAGAACTTGAGGTAGACAAAAAGTTGGAAGATGCCATGAAAGACTTAAAGAATCTGGCAGATGAGCAGCGCAACCTGAAGCAAGATGTAAATCAAAAGGATGGAAAAGACCAAGGCCAACAGCAAGCTTTGCAGCAAAAACAAGAAGAGCTAAAAGAGAAGTTTGAAAATCTTCAAAAGGATCTTAGAACCTTAGAAAAGAAGAACAGTGAGTTAGAGTCTCCTAAGAAATTGGCTGATACTAAAAACTTGGAACAGCAAATTAAGGATAAGATGGAGCAAAGTTCTCAAGAGCTTAAGAAAGGCAACGAAAAGAAAGCGAGCGAAAAGATGGAGGATGCTGCCAATGATTTAGATAAAATGGAGCAGGAGATGGAGGAGCAAAAAGAGAAGGACGAAGAAGATAAAGAGGAAATAGATGCTCAGGCCCTTCGAGAAATTCTAGAGAACTTAATTCAATTGAGCAAAGACCAGGAAGAGACCATGGAAGAGCTCAAGCAAATAACAGGTTATAATCCAAAATTTGTTGCGCTTGCCCAGAAACAAAAGATATTACAAGGGAATGCCAAAATGATTGAGGATAGTCTTTTAAGTATTAGTAAAAGGGCACCAGAGGTTAAATCTTTTATCAATAAAGAAATCACCAAAATGAATGCTCATTTAAATAGGAGCAATCTGGCATTTTCGCAGCGAAACCTTGGCGAGGTAAGGGTGCAACAGCAATATGCCATGACCAACATGAATAATCTTGCCGTGATGCTGAGTGAATCTTTGAAAGAAATGCAGCAGAAATCGCAGCAAAAACAAAAGTCTAAGCAAGGAAAAGGAAAGGGTAAACCAAAACCTGGAGGTAGTTCTAGTAAACCAAGCATGAGCCAGCTTAAGAAAATGCAGCAGGAGATGAATAAGCAAATGCAGGAAGGCATGAATAAAAATGGCAGCAGCAAACCTGGTGGTGGGCAAATGAGTAGTGAGCAATTTGCACGAATGGCGGCACAGCAAATGGCTATTAGGCAGCAGATGCAAAAGATGCTGAGTCAAATGGATGCCTTAGAGAAAGAAAAGCTGGGTGGTGGAAAGGCATTGGGCGACTTGCAAAAACTCATGGAAGAGACAGAAAAGGATTTGTTTAACAAAAGGCTTACCCAAGAAACCATCATGCGCCAACAAGATATATTAACCCGTTTGTTGGAACACGAGAAAGCAGAAAAGAAACAAGAGCAGGAGCAGAAGCGCGAATCGGAGCAAGGCAAAGAAAAACCACGACCTAGTCCGCAATACTTGGAGCAGCTTAACATACGCCGCAACCGCGAGACAGAGATATTACAAAGTGTGCCTGCAGAATTACAGCCCTACTATAAACAAAAGGCTAAAGAATATTTGGAGCGGGCTGAGTAGGGTAATGAATTTCGGTAAGAAATAAGCCTTTGGCTGGTACGCTCATTCCTGCTTCGGAGCGGTTTTTGCTTTTTAAGACAGCCTCAAAAGCTTCAATCGATTTTTTGCCACTGCCCACTTCCATTAAAGTACCAACTATGGCTCTCACCATGTTTCTAAGAAATCTATCTGCTTTAATTTGAAAAACCAATGTGCGTTGTTTGGTTTCAAACCATTGGGCTTCTCTAATATCGCAGTTAAAGGTCTTTACATCTGTATGCACTTTGCTAAAGCACTCAAAATCGGTATGGTTAAGCAAGATTTGAGCAGCTTCATTCATCAAATCAATGTTTAACGGCTTGGTATAAAGGGTGCTAAAGTCTAGTAAAAACGGGTTTGGCTTTGCACAAATAACATATTGATAAGCTCTTTCGATGGCATCAAACCTTGCATGAAATTGGTCGTGGGTGGGAAGGATAGCATAAATTGCAATTTCTTGCGGTAAAAGGGCATTGAGCTGAAAGCAAAGTTTAATAGGGTCAAAGTCTAGGTTAGAATCGAAATGTGCGAAATAATTTCTTGCATGCACACCCGTATCGGTTCTGCCGCACCCCACAATATCCACTGGGTGTTTTAATAATATTTGAAGCTTTAATTGTAATTCTTCTTGAACACTCGGAGCATTGGGTTGAATCTGCCAACCATGAAATGGCTTTCCGTTATAGGCAAGATGAAGTATATAACGCATTATTCTGTGCTTAAACCAAGTAATTCGAAGGTTCTTTGGGCGGCAATTTGTTCGGCCTTTTTCTTAGATAAATGTTCGGCCATTCCTTTTGGTTCAGAGTTTATCTTTACCACTACTTTGTAAATTTTACTTTTACCATCCGGAAAATCGCTGGCTTCGAGCTCTATTGGCAGGTTATTTTTTTGACAATATTCGAGCAATCTACCTTTGAAATTTGTTTCTGTTACCTCTAATTTATCTACATCAATATGAAATCGAAGGAGGTTGTCGATGATAAATTTTTTACAAACTTCGAAGCCAGCATCCAAAAAAATAGCACCTATAAAGGCTTCTAAGGCATTACCAAAAATGCTATTTCTTAAACTAATATTTTGCAGCGCTTTTTTGTCGTATTCTACAATCTGATTTAGATTTAGTTTAATCGCTAGGCTATTAAGACTTTCTCTACTCACTATTTTAGACCTTAGTTGAGTAAGAAAACCTTCATCTTTAAAGGGATATTTTTTAAAAAGGTATTCGGCTACAATAGAATTAAGCATGGCATCGCCAAGAAATTCTAATCGCTCGTTGCTATCTTTTGAGCCGCTACTAGAGCGAATGGTTTTGGAGACAGAGTGATGTCTTAGCGCTTGTTCGTAGGCATTCATCCTTCTAGGTGAAAACCCAGTAATTGCTTTGATTTTAGAGGCCAATATCCTTTGTTCGGCCGTTTTTGGCCTAAGCACTGATAAAAAATGACCCAACACTGTTAAGCAGAATATTTTTTCATGATTACCGAAGCGTTGTGACCTCCGAAGCCAAAAGTATTACTTAAGGCTGCTTTTACTTCTCTGTGCTGAGCCTTGTTAAATGTAAGGTTTAGTTTTGGATCAAAAGCAGGGTCGTCGGTAAAGTGATTGATGGTTGGAGGGATGATTCCTTTATGAATGGCCAAAATACAAGCAATGGCCTCTATAGCACCTGCACCACCTAATAAATGCCCTGTCATAGATTTAGTAGAGCTAATATTAAGTTTGTAGGCATGCTCGCCAAAAATATTCATAATGGCTTTTACCTCTTGAGGGTCTCCGAGTGGAGTTGAAGTTCCATGAACATTGATATAATCAATTTCTTCAGGATTCATACCTGCATCTTCCAACGCAAATTTCATTACATTGGTAGCTCCTAAACCATCAGGATGGGGTGCCGTCATATGATAGGCGTCTGCAGATAATCCGCAGCCGGCCACCTCGGCATAAATTTTTGCACCTCTTGCAAGGGCATGTTCTAATTCTTCTAAAACTAAAGCGCCACCACCTTCACCTAAAACAAAACCATCTCTGTCTAAGTCAAACGGACGAGAGGCTGTTGCTGGGCTGTCGTTGCGCTCGCTGAGGGCTTTCATGGCGTTAAATCCGCCAATGGCTGCTTCGTTTACACCAGCCTCAGAACCGCCAGTAATAATGATATCGGCTTTTCCAAGTCTAATATAATTAAAGGCATCTGCGATGGCGTTTGTAGAGGAGGCACAAGCAGAAACTGTGACGAAATTTGGGCCACGGTAGCCATGTCTAATGGAGATTAATCCAGAAGAAATGTCTCCAATCATCATTGGGATGAAGAAAGGACTAAAACGGGGTGTGCCATCGCCTTTAGCGTAGGCAGAAACCTCACTTAAAAAAGTGTTTAATCCTCCAATTCCAGTTCCCCAAATGACGCCTACTCTGTCTTTATTGATAGCATCTCCAAGGTTAGCATCTTTGATGGCCTCATCAGTTGTTACAATAGCGAACTGAGTGAAGCGATCCATTCTGCGCGCCTCTTTTTTGTCAATAAAGTCATTGGGATCAAAGTTTTTAACCTCACAAGAGAACTTTGTCTTGAACTTGGTTGTATCAAATTGGGTAGTGAGAGCAGCCCCACTAACCCCATTTGATAAACCTTCCCAATAGGCCTCGAGGGTGTTTCCAATTGGTGTGATGGCACCTAAGCCTGTTACCACAACTCTGCGAGTCTGCATGAGCAAATCGTTAAAATTTGTTGCTTAATTAAGCTTTTACGTTTTGTTCAATGTAGGCAATCGCTTGTCCAACGGTACCGATTTTCTCGGCTTGGTCGTCTGGAATGGCGATGTTGAATTCCTTTTCGAACTCCATGATTAACTCAACTGTGTCTAGGGAATCCGCGCCCAAGTCGTTTGTGAAGCTTGCGTCGTCGTTGATTTCACTTTCCTCAACTCCCAACTTGTCCATGATAATAGACTTAACTCTTCCTTTGATATCTGACATTTTTGTAAGATTTAATAGATTGCAAATAAACTACTTTTTGTAAATAAAATGCAAGTTTTGAAAATCTTGTAATTTTCTAAACCTATTCCTTTGGTTTTCTTGTTAAATTATTTCTCGGATGGCAGATTATTTTTTAAATATCCTTATTTTGTGGGCTTGAAAAAATTTCAGTTAGAGGTTGAAGAAAGTGATGATTTTCTACTGTTTGGCTTGGTTTCCGACTTTAAGCCCAGCAAGATTTCACACTTTTTGGGTAGTATTTCCCTGAATTTTGAACGTATTCAGGATTTAATGCTCCCAGATTTTAACCCCAAAGCCGAAATAAGTTTTTCTAGAT
Source organism: uncultured Chitinophaga sp. (assembly GCA_964443415.1). GTDB lineage: Bacteria > Bacteroidota > Bacteroidia > UKL13-3 > UKL13-3 > B1. Next base: position 84,038 of record CAYUDC010000002.1, read on the forward strand.
TTGTTTGCCTCGACGAAGAAAATCACCTAGATTATTCACTCATAACCAATCGCGAGTTTGGTTATTGGTTGTTCAAGGAACTTAAACAATTTAATTATTTGCTCATCGTGCGCGGAGGATTAGAGTTTTTTGATGAAGCAGATTTTATAAAAGAATGCAGGCAGGTAAAAGGATTGCAGTTTATTGCCAGCATCGAAAACGAAAAATTGAAACAAAAATTAAGCGGGATAGTATAAATTTATGAGAGAACAAAATTTTAATCGCACCAAAATCATTGCCACCATTGGTCCGGCAACTTCTAGTTACGAAAACCTAAAAGCCATTGTGAAGGAAGGTGTAGATGTATGTCGTCTTAACTTCTCACATGGTTCTTACGACGACCATCAAGTGGTGATTGATAATATTAAAGCATTAAATGCCGAATTGGGTACTCATGTGTGTATGCTGTTAGACCTTCAAGGGCCTAAATTGCGTGTGGGTGAAATGGAGAATGGAAAGATTCTGCTTGTAGAAGGAAGCATTGTTGAGGTTACTACCGATAAGTGCATTGGTACTTCAGAAAGAATTTATGTAAACTTTACGAGCCTCCCAAAAGACGTAAATAAAGGGGAGCGTATTCTATTAGATGATGGAAAACTAGAGTTACGCGTAGTTGAAACCAATCGTAAAAATCTAATTAAAGCCGAGGTGGTGGTTGGCGGTTACCTTACCAATAAAAAGGGTTTTAACTTGCCTAATACCAAATTATCTATTCCTTCTATGACCCAAAAAGATTTGGATGATTTAAAATTTGGACTAGAGCAAAAAGTAGAATGGGTAGCCTTGAGTTTTGTGAGAAATGCAGACGATGTTATTTTTATTAAGAACATTATCGAACTCAACGAATGGAAACCAAGGGTAGTGGCAAAAATAGAAAAGCCTGAAGCCATTGCTAATATCGACCAGATTATACAAGTAGCCGACGGGGTGATGGTGGCACGTGGCGATTTAGGGGTAGAAATGCCTATGGAGCAAGTGCCAGTTTTGCAGAAAACCATCGTTAAAAAATGTGTGGAAGCTTCTAAGCCCGTTATCATTGCTACGCAAATGATGGAAAGCATGATTCAAAGCCCTGTACCAACCCGTGCCGAGGTAAATGACGTGGCCAATGCTGTAATGGATGGTGCCGACGCCGTGATGCTTAGCGCAGAAACCTCTGTTGGTGCTTATCCGGTGCAATGCGTGAGAGCCATGCAAAAAACCATTGCTCAGGTTGAACAAAAAACCAATGCACCTTATTTTAAAGGGAAGAGACCTGATGAAAACTCAGCAACCTTTTTATCAGACGAAATATTATTTACTGCGGTAAGAATCTCTGACCACTTGCAAGCAGCCGCTGTGGTGGGTATGACTTTCTCTGGATACTCCGCTTACCGTTTGGCCGCCTATCGCCCTAAAGCTCCAATTTTTATTTTTACCACCAATCCACGTTTGTTAAATACTTTGAGCTTGGTTTGGGGGGTTAGAGGTTTTCTTTACAGAGGCTTCGAAAGTACAGACCAATCTATTCAAGAGGTGAATGATACCCTACAAAAGCTGGGTTATGTAAAACCAGGCGATTTAGTTATCAATACAGCAAGTATGCCTATTACAGATCGGTCGAGAACCAATGCTGTTAAAATTTCTGAAATTAAACAACCTTAATAAAAGGCTGTTTATTTAGGTAGCTTACCTAATTAAACAAAACCATGAGCGAAGTAGAATTAATAGAAAACAAAGTTGCCGCAAGTGGCTTAATTACCTTAAACC
>CAYUDC010000003.1:0-52224 GCA_964443415.1 uncultured Chitinophaga sp.
TCAATAGCATCACCTATACCAAAGTCCTCAAAAGTTTCAAAGTTGTTAATGTCAATTATGGTTTTGTAAAATCCATAGTCCTTAAAATTGCTTTCAATATTTTTCCTGATGTACAAAAAGTTGGATTTATCAAAGTCTTGAAAGTTTGTTTGATCAAATGTGTATTCTATGTCAAAATAAAGGTCGTAAATTCTCACAAGGTTCCGTTCCAACAATTTTTCTTTGTCGGTCATTTTCAAGTTTGGTTGTAGTCCATACTTAACAATTTCATTAATTGTCGAAATTAACTCTTTCATAGCAGTGTTGTCCTTCAAAATTGTCTATAACCCACCATCCTCCCTGCAAAATAAGAGTATTAACCCCAAAATAGCGCATCATGCCAATAAATGATTCAATTTGTTTCATGCCGCCAAATAAGTTTTACTCCAAATAATTCCCTACTTTTGCCTTTCAATCATGCGGGCTTTTTACCCGTTAATGTTTTGTTTTATGAGTAAAAAAGGAAGAATATTAGTCGCCATGAGCGGCGGAATCGACAGCACGGTGGCAGCAGTGATGCTGGCAGAAGAAGGGTACGAAGTAGTGGGCGTTACCATGAAAACCTGGGATTACCAAAACAGCGGTGGCTCCAAAAAAGAAACCGGTTGCTGTAGCCTCGATTCCATCAACGATGCCCGTGCCATTGCCGTTAAATATGGCATCCACCATTTAATTTTAGATATCCGTGATGAGTTTGGCGATTTTGTCATCGACAATTTTGTAGACGAATACCTTGCTGGTCGCACGCCCAACCCTTGCGTGCTTTGCAATACCCACATCAAATGGGAAGCCCTGCTTAAACGCGCCAACCAACTCGATTGCGAGTTTATTGCCACCGGACACTATGCCCAAATCAGAGAAGAAAACAGCCGCTTTGTCATCAGCAAGGGCTTGGATCACCACAAAGACCAAAGCTATGTCTTATGGGGCCTTACCCAAGAAAGCTTGGCTCGAACCAAATTCCCCCTCGGTGGATACCACAAAACAGATATCAAACAAATGGCCCTCGACCGTGGCTTTACCGAATTGGTGAAAAAACCAGAAAGCTACGAAATCTGCTTTGTGCCCGATAACGACTACCGTGGCTTCCTTAAACGCAAAGTGGAAGGCCTCGAAGAAAAGGTAAATGGCGGAAACTTTGTAGATGCCAGCGGAAAAGTATTGGGCAAACACAAAGGCTATCCTTTCTACACCGTGGGCCAACGCAAAGGCCTCGAAATTGCCCTGGGCGAACCCATGTTTGTGCTTGGCATTTACCCAGAAACCAATACCGTGGTATTGGGTAGGGAAGAAGAGCTTAGTAGAAACGGAATGTGGGTAAGAAATATTAATTTGCAAAAGTATGCGCAAATAAATGAACCCATCGAGGCGTTAACCAAAGTGCGTTACAAAGACCCCGGAACCATGGCCAATATTGTGCAAATAGACCATAAAATGAAAGTAGAATTTAATGCAAAAGTAAAGGGCATTGCACCCGGACAAAGCGCTGTGTTCTACGAAGGCAACGATGTATTGGGCGGTGGTTGGATAGAATCTAGTTTCGACTTATAACATGAAAAACCTACATATCCTTATTGCCTCGCTACTTTTAATGATGGTCTTTGCTTGCAAAACCAATGACAATCAAGACGACATATTGCTTTCTCAAGGATATGAGTATTTTCCCTTAACTACTGGACTTAGTAGAATTTATCAAGTAGATTCTATCGCTTTCGACGACAACGATGGCAGCATCGATACCTTTCAATTTTTCTATAAAGAGCTTGTAGACGCAAAGGTGTTGGGTCAAACCGAAACCAACCAACATACCACCATTCTTAGGTTTGCCACCCAAGATACCAGCAAAGCTTGGTTGCCAAGGGCCTCAGCATTTGCCTTGCAAACCAACCAAAACTTGCAGCTGTTCGAAGAAAATATCAGGTATGTAAAACTCACTTTTCCCTTGGGTAATATTGGTACCTGGAATGGCAATATGTATAATAGCCTTGGAAGGCGCAACTATGTTTATCAAGGCAATAATTATAGCTATACCATGCCCAATGGCAGCAAGTTCCAAAAATGCGTTCAAATTCAAGAGGCAAACATCAAAAATGCCATCGAAGAGATTTTAGTTAGAAGCTTGTATGCCCCGCAAATTGGATTGGTGCTGTATAGTCATACCAATATTAACACCCAAGGAACTAGTAAAAGTGGGTATATTCTAAAGCAATCTTTAATTGCATTTTACTAGCAATGAGTTATAAATTTCTTTCTTCACTATTGCTTGTGTTAGGTTTCGGTTTGAACCAAACCAAGGCGCAACAGTATTATTATTTTGTAGCTTTTAAAGACAAGCCACATTACCAAGAAATTGTATATCAACCCTCATTGTATTTGTCTCCTAAGGCCATTGAGCGCAGAACAGTAAATGGCGTGGCCTTAAACCCCAATGATGTTCCACCCGATACTGCCTATGTAAATGCTTTGGCAAGATTGCCTTTGTATTTGCATGCAAAGAGCCGCTGGTTTAATGGCTGCGTGGTTTTGGTAAATGATAAAAAAATCGAGTCGCAACTAGCGGCCTTGCCTTTTGTATCGTCTGTTAAATACCTTGGTCCAGCTAATTTTATGAGCGAAGAGGGCGGTTCGCGCGAGGCATCGGTAAGAAACCAACTGAGTGCATTAGAACAATCATTTGACCATAAAAAGAATAAGTCGGATTCTATTTTTACAGGTAAAAGCGCCAAACAACTTGCCTTGCTGCATGCCGATAGTTTATTAAAACAGGAGGTGAATGGAGAAGGAGTATTAATTGCCGTATTAGATGCAGGCTTTTACAACTTAGATTTACTGCCGCCATTTAGGCATTTGTTTTCCCAGAAAAAAATTATCGCTGCTTGGGATTGGGTAGCCAATGAAGAAAATGTATTTAACGACGACGACCATGGTTTGGCTGTGATGAGTTGCTTGGCAGCTTGGCAACCTGGCAAAGTAATTGGCACCGCACCAAACGCCAATTATCTATTGTTGCGAACCGAGAATTCGTATAGCGAGTATGTTGCCGAAGAATATTTTTGGGCCATTGCTGCCGAGTTTGCGGATAGCTGTGGAGCAGATATTATTAATTCTTCTTTGGGCTATACCAAACATGATGATAAGTCGATGGGACACAAATACTCAGAATTGGATGGCAAAAGCACCATCATTACTCAAGCGGCGGAGATTGCAGCATCTAAAGGCATCATGGTGGTGGCCAGCGCTGGCAATGAGGGCGATAAATCTTGGCGGCAAATTAGCGCTCCTGCCGATGGCCCTAATGTGTTGGCAGTAGGTGCTGTAGATAAAGATGGCAGGTATGTTGGTTTTAGTTCGGTGGGGCCAACAGCAGATAAACGCATGAAACCAGATTTGGTAGCCATGGGCAAAAACGTAGCTTTAGTAGATAAAAACGGAAGTATATACGAAGGAAATGGTACTTCGTATGCTTGCCCCTTATTATCCGGAACCTTGGCGCAATTAAAGCAAATGGCACCGCAAGCCTCTAGCGTAAAAGTAAAAGAAGCCTTGATATTAAGTGCCAATCAATTTTATGAACCAGATAAATATTTAGGTGCGGGTATGCCAGATGTACCTTTGGCGGCAAAAATGGTTCAAGCCATTGGCGACTCCTTAATAGACGCTCAAGTGTCGGAAGATGGTAAGTATTTATTGGTAGCTCTGCACAGCAGAAGGGCACAAAAAGTAGATATCTCTTTTATTCATCCGGTAAGTGGCGAAGCCTATAAAAGCAGTTTTTCATTGGTTAAAGGCTTGAACCGAGTAGCTGTTAAGTTAAATAAAAAACGACCAAATGGAATTTACCAATTGGTCGTTTCGTTTGGTTCAAGAAAAACCGAACTGAATATTATCCTTTAACTTGTTTGGCTTGAAGTGCAGGGATGTTTACCTGCAATAAATAAAATCCACCAAATAAAATGCTGCTGTAAACGATATCAGACAAAAAGGTGTTTTGAAAGAAAGGCCAACCTGCTACATAGCTGTTGATAAGTCCTGCAAAATCGTGAGTGTAAATAGGGCCTAATGAGCTCGGATAAAAGAATACACAATTGGTAATTAAGAAAAATGCCACCGAAGAGGCTACCGAGGCAAATCCAACATTGTACCAAGTAATGTTTTTGCGTAATTGAGTTCCAATAAAGATAGAAGCCATAAAACCTGCGTAAGTAATAAGCATCTCTGGACCATAAAATCCTAAAAACACATCACTTAACAGCATAGCTGCCAGCGGTATAATATAGGCCAGGGCTCTTTTGCTAAGATACGCACCTCCAAATAAAGCTAAAGCTCCAATAGGAGAGAAATTAGGTGCATGTGGCACCAAACGCAATAAAGCGGCTGCAAAAATAAGGGCTACGATAGTTAATAATCTGTTGTTCATGATTTGATTTTTCCGAATGCGAAAATAAAAACCTTTTCCTTTAAACCAAAAACAAAGAAGATAGTTGTTCACATCCAAGGGGGAAAACTTAAAAATGCCGTTCCCATAAAAGTTAGGCCATTTAAATAATGTGTTGTCGCACTAATTCTAAAGTCTTTAATTTGCGATACAAAACCAAACTAAAATCCAATGAAAAAAGGACTTTTACTTGCAGGTGTCTTAGCATTAACAGGATTAGCCAATAGAACATTGGCTCAAACTCCTGCCGCAGCCACTGCAAACCCTAATCAAACCCAATTATTAGAAAAAGTAAGCGCTGCCCCTGGCGAATTAAAAATTGCTTACGAAAAGTACAGGTTGCCAAATGGCCTTACCCTTATCATTCATGAAGACCATTCAGATCCTATCGTTCACGTAGAAGTTACCTACCATGTGGGTTCTGCGCGTGAGTCGGCTGGTAAATCTGGATTTGCGCATTTCTTTGAACACATGATGTTTCAAGGTTCTGTGAATGTAAGAGATGAAGAACATTTTAAAATTGTATCGGGTGCAGGTGGTCAAATGAATGGTACCACTAACCGCGACCGTACCAATTATTTCGAAACCTTGCCTGCCAATTACCTTGAGACAGCCTTGTGGTTAGAAGCAGATAGAATGGGTTTTTTATTGGATTCTGTTACCCAAAAGAAATTTGAAGTTCAACGTGCTACTGTTAAAAACGAAAAAGGCCAAAGGGTAGACAACGTACCTTATGGTAAAGTAGACGAAATGAAGGATGCTGCTTTATATCCTAAAGGACATTCTTATAACTGGCCAACCATTGGTTACTTAGAAGACTTGGATAGGGTGGATGTTGATGACTTAAAGAATTTCTTTATGCGTTGGTATGGCCCTAACAATGCTTGTTTAGTGGTAGCTGGAGATGTTGTTCCGGCTGATGTAATTAAATTAGCAGAAAAGTATTTTGGCCCAATTCCTAGAGGTCCAGAAGTGAAGCCAATGCGTTTAGAGCCAGTTAGGCTACCAGATACCCGTTACAGCAATTATGCAGATAACGTGTTTGCACCTATGCACATGTTTGTTTGGCCTTCACCAAAGTCTTACCACCAAGACGAGGCTGCCATGGATATCTTAGGATATATTATGGGAACAGGTAATAACTCTATTATCTATAAAAACTTTACCAAGCCAGAAAGAGCTTTCCAAGCCTATAGCTACCACTATGGTTCTGAGTTAGCTGGTGAGTTTGCCATTGCCTTTATTGCTAATCCGTTTTTTGATGGAGAGAATGATTTTGAAAAGAACCTTAAAGCGATGTTCGCAGAATTTGATAGCAAAGGTATTTCTGATGACGACTTAAACCGCGCCAAAGGACAATTTGAAACCTCTATTTATGGTGTTTTAAACAGCGTGGGATCAAAAGCTTCTGTACTTAGTTCAACTTGGTATTTAAGTCATGGCAACCCAAGACTTGAGAAAAACTTCAATCTGAATGATGAGTTGGCACGCTACCAAAAAATCACCAAAGAAGATGTAATGCGTGTGTTCCGCCAATACATTAAAGACAAAAACTATGTGATGGTAACAGCTTTCCCTAAACGCGGAAATGCAGCCATTGCCAAAGAAGAAACCAAAGAAACCACTACCTCTGGAACAGCTGTAAAAGGCGAGTTAGAATACAAAGGGCTTAGCTATACCACTCCAAAAGATAATTTCGACAGAAGCAAGAGACCAGAACCAGGTCCAGCTAAAACCATCAATGTACCAGATTTCTATACAACCAAATGGGATAATGGCATCAAAGTAATTGGTTCTGTAACCAAAGAAACGCCAATGGTAACTATTTTGTTAAGCATGAAAGGTGGTAATATTGCTGCCGGAGACCCTGCAAAAGCTGGTTTAGCTGCTATTACTGCTAATATGATGCAAGAAGCTACTTTAAACTATACCAGCGAAGCATTCGAAAACGAAATGTCTAAGCTTGGAGCTTCTGTAAGCTTTGGTGCAGGTACAGACAATCATTACATGCAAGTGGTGGCACCTAAGAAGAACTTAGATGCAGCCCTTAAATTGGTAGAAGAAAAATTAATGCGTCCTAAGTTTAACTTAGACGAATTTAAATTGAACCAATCTCAAGCTTATCAAGGTGTAAATGCAGAAAAATATGATGCAGGTGCAACCGCAGATCTAGCTTTTGCCAAATTGGTTTATGGTAAATCTATTGCTGCAGAGCCAGTAAGTGGAACCTTAAAAACCATTAAAGCTTTTACCTTAAAAGATGTTCAGAACTTCTACGATAGATACTATGCGCCAGACTTTGCTACTTTAACCATTGTAGGTGATGTAACAGAACAAGAGATTTTATCTAAACTAAAATTCTTACAAGATTGGAAGAAAAAGGGCGTTGTTATTCCTGCTGTTCCAGCACCAGTTGCCACTCCAGGTTCAGACAAAAACGTGATGTTGGTAGACAAATACAAAGCGGCACAATCAGAAATTCGTGTGGGCATGTTAGGTCAGAAATACGACTATAACGGAAAGTTCTTTAAAACTGCTGCCATGAACTTCCCATTAGGTGGCGCATTTAACAGCCGTTTAAACCTTAACCTTCGCGAAGACAAAGGCTTTACCTATGGTATTCGTTCATACAACTCTGGATACAAAGACAGAGTGGGTGTGTTTGAAATTGCTACCGGTGTTAGAACCTCTGCTACCGATAGTGCTTTAAAAGAAATCATGTACGAAGTGAAAAACTACAGAGAAAATGGCATTACCGATGAAGAACTTCAGTTTATGAAGAACTCTATCACCCAAAGTGATGCTTTGCGTTACGAGTCGAACTTCCAAAAAGCTTCTTTCTTAAACAGATTGGTTGAGTTAGATTTGCCTAAAGATTATATCGCTCAACAAAACGCTACAGTGAAGTCATTAACCAAAGAAGAAATCAATGCTTTGGCTAAAGAAGTATTAAAACTAGAGCAAATGACCATTTTAATTGTAGGTGACAAAGAAAAAATTAAAGCTCCGCTAGAAAAAGCAGGCTATAAAATTGTAGACTACAAAGAAGTAGAAGTAGCTTCTTACGAGAAGAACTAACTATCATTTAATTGATTTTTTGAGAGGGCTGGCAAACAATTGTCAGCCCTTTCTTATTTTATAAAGGTGTCTACATCACAATTACATCAATGGTTTAAGCTTAATCACAGAGCACCTTTTCCGTTTCAGGAAGAGGCCTGGAATGCTTTTCTGCAAGGTAAAAGCGGCTTAGTAAACGCGCCAACAGGTAGCGGTAAAACTTATTCATTAGCCTTACCTGTGATTTTAGCTTGTAAAGCCATCAAAAAGCAGGGTTTAAAGGCCATTTGGATAACACCCATTAGAGCACTAAGCAAAGATATTGCACAAGCATTTATAGAAGCCGCCCATCATTTAGCACCAGAAATTACCATAGAAGTTAGAAATGGGGATACTTCATTAAAGGACAGAAAAAGGCAAAAAGAAAAAATGCCAGATGTGCTTATTACCACGCCCGAAAGCCTTCATTTACTTATTTCTACCAAAACTAGCGTCAAAGATTTATCATTGGTTCAAGCCATCATAATAGACGAGTGGCATGAACTATTAGGTAGTAAAAGGGGAGTGCAAGTAGAGCTGGCATTGGCATGGTTAAAATCTTGGAATGATCAGCTTCAAGTTTGGGGAATTAGCGCCACCATTGGTAATTTGCCGCAAGCCATGGAAGTGCTCATGGGGCATCATACTCCCCAAAGCCAACAAGTGATGGTAAGAGCGTACCATCAAAAAAAGATTGAGGTGCTTAGCATTTTGCCGCAAACAGCAGACGAAATGCCTTGGGCCGGCCATTTGGGATTAAAGCTATTGCCAAATGTTTTACCCATTTTACACCAAGCTAAAACAACCTTGTTGTTTACCAATACCAGGGCGCAAACAGAAATATGGTACCAAGCAGTGCTAGAGCAAATGCCCGAATTGGCTGGGCAAATTGCCATGCATCATGGTTCATTGAGTCAAGAAATTAGAAGTTGGGTAGAAGAACAAATACACTTAGGAAACTTAAAACTAGTGATATGTACCTCTAGCTTAGATTTGGGAGTTGACTTTAGGCCTGTTGAACAAATTATTCAAGTAGGCAGCCCAAAAGGCATTGCTAGGTTTTTGCAAAGAGCAGGTAGGAGTGGGCATCAACCGGGTGCTGTTTCTAAAATTTATTTTGTGCCAACCCATGCCATCGAGTTATTAGAAATAGAGGCTATCAAAGAAGCCATAGATAAGAATGAAATTGAAAGTCGCAATCCCTTGATACGCTCATTTGACGTGCTTTCTCAGTTTATGTTAACGCTCTCTATTGGGCCAGGTTTTAATGCTCAAGCATTGTTCGAAACCATTAAACAAACCTATAGTTTTAACAGCATCAACGAGCAAGAATGGCAGTGGTTGATGCAGTATTTGGTGGCAGGAGGTAAGAGTTTAGAAGCATATAACGAGTTTGCAAAGTTGGTTCAAACCGAAGATGGAAACTGGGCCATGCGCGGTAGAAAGGAAGCCATGCAACACAGGCTAAGCATGGGAACCATTGTGGGAAGCAATGCCATGTCTGTGAAATATTTGGGTGGCGGAAACCTTGGCACCATCGAAGAATACTTTGCAGCCAACCTAAAAGTAGGAGATGTTTTTGGATTTGCCGGCAAGAATTTAGAGTTGGTTCAAATAAAAGACAACACCGTTTTAGTGCGAAAATCAAACGCAAAGGCCACTAAAATTCCAAGTTGGCAAGGTGGCAGAATGCCATTAAGCTTAGAACTTGGCAATTTATTGAGAGATAAATTCGGGTTGACCCGAGCGCTTCATACCCCAGAGTTTGATTGGATAAAGCCTATATTACTCATGCAGCAAGAAATATCTGTGCTGCCAAGGCCAAGTGATTTTTTGATAGAACAGTTAGAAAGTAAAGATGGGCATCATTTGTTTTTTTACACTTTTGAAGGCCGTTTGGTGCATGAAGGACTATCTGCCTTAGTGTCTTATAGAATTTCTAAAGAAATGCCCATCAGCATTTCAATGGCTATGAATGATTATGGCTTTGAGCTACTAAGTGATCAACCTTTAGAAGCAGAAGAGGTGCTGAGTTTAGATGTTTTTTCGGAAAACAACCTAAGAAACGATTTGCTCAATAGCTTAAACAGCGGCGAAATGGCCAAGCGCAAGTTTAGGGATATTGCCCACATTGCAGGCTTAATTTTTAGAGGCTATCCCGGAAAGCCAGTTAAATCTAGACATTTGCAGGCCAATAGTAGTTTGTTTTTTGAAGTATTTAAGACGTATGAGCCAGAAAATCTGCTGTTTCAACAAGCGTATGAAGAGGTTTTGGATCAACAATATGAAGAAAATAGATTACGTTTAACCCTCAAACGGGTGGCCCAAAGCAATATCATTATTCAGAAATTAGAGAAGCCAGGGCCGTTGGCATTCCCAATATTGGTAGATAGATTAAGGCAAAGTGTAAGCTCCGAAACATTAGCCGATAGGGTAAAAAGATTGGAGCTGAGTTTTGTCAGCAAAAAGCCAAAAAAGAAAAACTAGATTTGAACCAAAAGAATAAACTAATTACTTTGCAACTCATTAAAAATTAATTTTGACTCATAATTATAAAAGTTCATACATGAAGAAACTGATGTTTATTGCGCTAGTTGCCATAGGCTTTGGCGCAGCTGCCCAGACCAATCGCGTTAACGACGCAGCCATTTATTTGCGAAACGGTGAAATTGAAGATGCCAAAAAAGCAGCAGAAGAGGCTATTGCACATCCTGATACCAAAGCAGACGTAAAAGCTTGGTTTTATTATGTGTCTATCTTGGATACCATTATCAAAAATCCTACAGCTTACAGCAGTTTAGCTACCAACATCAATGAAAAATTTTATAACGCTTGCATTAGCTGTGTGAAGTATGATGCTAAGAATCGTTATGAGTATTATTGCAAAGAACAAGCCTTAATAAACAGTGCATTTTTAAGCTTTAATGCTGGTATAGCAGCGTATGAAGCCAAAGATTACAATAAAGCGCTAGAGTATTACCAAATGGTGTTGGATGTAGTACCATATGATAAAAATGAAGATTTAAAGAAGAATAACCTTTCAGAGAAAAACATTTATTTATACATGGCTTACTCGGCGGTACAATCTAACAACAATGCCAAAGCCAAAGTTTACTTAGGAAAGTTAATCGACTTAAACTACGACGACCATTTAATCTTCCTTCAAATGGTAAACATTCACCTAGAAGAAGGAGATACCACCAAAGCCTTAAGCATTTTAGATGATGCACGTAAGCGTTATCCAACCGAAAAAGATTTAATTAACCAAGAATTAAACATCTACTTAAACATGGGTAAGCAAGATGTATTGGTAGAAAAAATCACCGCTGCTTTAGAAAACAACCCAGAAGATGCCACCTTATTGTATGTGCGTGGTAACATTTTTGATACCTATAGCAACGATTATAACAAGAAATTTAAAAATCATAGGGATTCTGTTAACTCATGGAAGCGCAAAGCCAATACAGAAAAGGTGCCAGCCAAGAAAACAGTTTACTTAACCAATGCTGCCAATAGCCAAAAGAAGTCGGATGACTTCTACAAAATGAGCAAAGATTATGCGGCAAAAGCAGAGGTAGATTACAAGAAAGTGGTAGAGTTAAACCCAGAATTTATCGATGCCTTTTACAATTTAGGTGCACTTACCAATAACAAAAGCACAGAGATCGTAGAGAAAATAAACAACCTGCCAAACAACATTTCTCAAGCAGAATATGATAAAAGATTGGCCCCATTAAAAAAGGAGCAAGTAACCATACTTAACCAAGCATTAGGATATTTTAACCAAGCCTTAGCCATTGCAGAGTCTAAGCCAGAAGATACCAACGAAGCCAAGAAAGAAAAGTATGCCTACATGCAAGATATTTTATATAGCATTCAGCAAGTGTATGCCAACCTTGGCGATGAGAAGAAAACACTTGAAACCATGAACAAGCGCAAGCAGTTTGAATAAGTAAACGAATTAAAATAGGTAAGGGGAGGCAAGCAATTGTCTCCCTTTTTTGTTTAATCAATCAAAGGCGTTTCAATAAAAAAGGTGCCTTTGATGATTTTGTTATTTTTAATTTGATCCATGAGCAGTTCGCCAGCTTTAATGCCTAAATCAAATCCCGATGTTTTTACATAAGGTATTTTAAACTGACAGATATTGGGTAAAAACCCATCACTCATAGTTACCGTTTTTATTTCTCTAGAAAGGCTTAGCCGTAATTCATAGGCAGCACGCATTACGCCTTCTAATATTTCGTCACTCATCAGAAACAAACCCTCTGGTCTGTTTTTTTCTGACCATAAATAATTAAATACCTCTTCGGCATCCTTAGAATGGTGGGCAAAATGAATCATCCCCGGACCAGGTTTAATGCCATGATCAAACAGGGCCCTTCTAAAACCACTCAGCCTATCTTGGGTAATAGATAAACGCTCATCGCCAAAAATCCCTGCAATTCTTTTAATGCTTTTATGTTGTTGAAGTAAATACGAAATGCCTTCATAAGCTGCCTTTTCGCCGGGTATGCTTACTTTACAGGTATCCGTATCAAGTTTAACTTTATCAAAGAAAACCATCGGAACCCCTCTTGATTGTAATTCTTTAAAATGATCTAAGGCAGCACTTTCTTTACATAAAGAAATTAATACACCATCTACACCAAGCCTTACACAGATTTCTGCATTTTGAACTTCCCGCTGTAAACTATCATTGGAGTTTAAAATCAATAGCTGAAACCCTTCTTTATACATCATCTGTTCGATGGCTTTGATGACATTTGGGAAAAAGTAATTGGCTACTTCTGGAATGATTAAAGCAATAATTCCACTTTTTCCTTTGCGCAAATTAATGGCAGTAATATTGGGCTGATAGCCAAGCTTTTCGGCCAATTCGTGAATAGTAACCTTAAGTTCTTTGCCAACATCAGGATGGTCTCTTAAAGCCCTAGAAACCGTAGAAGGATGTATATCTAAGTATTTGGCTATGTCTTTTATAGTAACCTTGCTCATATCAATTCTGATACAAGTTAGCAAATGCTTTTAATTTATCAACAACAATCGTTTGCGCAAACCATTGCGTTTGTCGGGTTGAACCAAGTGAATGTTCTACTCCTAATTTCGATTGACAAATTTTTAATATCTATGAAGAATATTTACAAACATGTATTTATGAGTCTTTGCCTCGGACTGCTTGCCAATGCAGGTATTTCGCAGGTGAGACAATTTAAGGGTATTGTTACAGATGATAGCAATGCTCCAGTATTGGGCGCAGTGGTAATGGTAGAAGGTACCAATGCTGGTGCTGTTACCAATGCGCAAGGAACTTATCAGTTTACCTTAGAAGTAGGAGGAAAGGCCGAAGTGGTAATGACCGCCACCATGATAGGCTATGAAAAAGCCAAGGTAAGTGTAAGCACTGCAAGCGACCCGGTGACCAAAAACTTTACCCTTCGTCAAGATCAAATGGGATTAAAAGAATTGGTAGTAACTGGTGTGAATAATCCTAAATCAAAAATCGAGTCGAGTGTTTCTATTTCAACCTTAAGAGCAGACCAAATTAATCAATCTGCACCAAGAACTACCGCCGAAATTTTTAGAGCCATTCCTGGTATTCGCTCAGAAGCCTCGGCAGGTGATGGTAATACCAATATTACAGTAAGAGGTGTACCTATCTCTTCTGGCGGTTCTAAATATTTACAATTACAAGAAGATGGATTACCTGTATTGCAATTTGGAGATATAGCCTTTGCCACATCGGATATCTTTTTGCGTGCAGATCAAACCGTATCAAGAATAGAAGCCATCAGAGGTGGTTCTTCTTCTACCATGGCGAGTAACGCACCTGCTGGTATCATTAATTTTATCAGCAAAACTGGCGAACAGGAGGGAGGAAGCTTAGCCAATACCTTTGGATTAGATTACCAAACTTATCGCACAGACTTTGATTATGGAAGCCCCATTACCAAAGACTTAAGCTTTCATATAGGTGGTTTCTATAGAACTGGTGAAGGTGTTAGAACAGCGGGCTATAATGCCAACAATGGCGGACAAATTAAAGCAAGCCTTACCAAAAAGTTTAACAATGGTTATGCTCGCATGTACGTGAAGTTATTAAATGATAGAGCTGCCGCTTATATGCCTATGCCAATTGAGGTTTCTGGTACTAATGCAAATCCAATTTATAATTCATTAAACAATTTTGACGCTTTAAGAGGAACTTTACATACGCCATACCTACAACAAAATGTGGGAAGTGGAAGCAATGGTGAGATCAGAAGAAGCGACGTGGCAGATGGAATGCACCCTGTAAGTAAAGCACTTGGTTTTGAGTTTGGCTTTGATTTAGGAGATGGCTGGGGTATTGAAAACCGCGGTAGATTCTCGGCCAACAATGGTAGATTTTTAGCGCCTTTCCCTGCTTCTGTTGGAAATACCAACGACATGGTAAATGCCATCGCAGCGGCACAAGGTTGGACCATCACCAATCCTACATTAACTTATGCCGATAATGGTGAAGCTTTTAAAGGAGACAAGGCGATGATCATTCATATGTTTGATACCGAACTTAGAAACTTTAATTTATTTGCCAACGACTTTAAAGTAAAAAAGAAAATCAATGAAAAGATAGTTGTGAATGCAGGAATTTATAAAGCCAACCAAACAGTTTCGATGGCATGGCTTTGGAATTCATACCTTACTGATGTAAATGGCGATGGTGCTAGATTAATTAATATCGATACAGGTGCTACCCGTTTAACACATAATGGTCAAGTTGCCTACGGTGTGCCAGTTTGGGGTAATTGCTGCCAAAGAAGTTATGATACCAAATACGATATCATCGCTCCTTATGCTGGTGCTAGCTTCGACTTAAAAGATTTATCAATTGATGCGAGCCTTAGATATGATATTGGAAATGTGAGTGGTTCTTTTGCTGGAAGCTCACAAAGTAGCAAAGACATGAATGGTGATGGAAACATTTCGGCAAACGAATTAAGTGTTTCAACCATTGATTATGCCAAATCAACTGCTGTTAATTATACTTATAAATACCTTTCGTATTCGGCTGGTGCTAATTATAAAATTACTGAAGGTGATGCTGTTTTTGCTAGATACAGCACTGGTGCTTCTGCAAAAGCTGATCGTATTTTGTTTAGCTCTTCTATTCTTGCCAATGGCGATGCAAGAGCTACTTATGATGAAATTACTCAAGCCGAATTTGGTTATAAACTTCGCAGAAACAAGCTAGGCTTATTCTTAACTGGTTTTTATGCCAACGTTAATGAGCAAGGCGGTTTCGAAGCCACTACGCAACAAATTATCGAAAACGATTATAAGTCGATGGGTTTAGAAACCGAATTTACTTATGCTATCAATAAGCAATTTGATGTTCGTGGAAGTTTAACTTATACCAAAGCAGAAATTACAAGCGGCGTTAATAAAGGCAAAACTCCAAGAAGACAAGCACCTTTAATTTATAATGCGTTCTTTAATTACAAATTTGGTAAGCATGCAGCTGGATTAAATGTAATTGGAACTGCTAAGTCTTTTGCACAAGACAACAACCAATTGGTTATGCCTGCTTATATGATTACAAATGCTTATGTAAATTTAGGTATTAGCAAAAGCTTAAGCCTATCTTTAAATGCAAACAATCTATTAAATAGTTTAGGTATCACTGAGTCGGAAGAAGGTTCGATCGCAGAAAATCAAGTAAATATTATCAGGGCAAGGTCTATCATGGGAAGATCTATATCTGCCACGGTAAGGTTAGTGTTTTAGTGTTTTTTAGTTTAATTGGTAAAAAGTTTCCGGCTTGCATGGGGCAAGCCGGAACTTTATTTTAACTTATGGAAATAAATTCAATAGACCTCAGCATTATCCTGATATATGTTATCGGGATTATTTATTATGGCATCCGCTCGGGCAAAAAATCAAGCTCAGAAGAATACTTTTTGGGCGGAAAATCAATGACCTGGCCTGTCATAGGATTGTCTATGTTTGCCGCCAACATATCTAGCAACTCCTTAGTGGCCATCACAGGTGGAGCCTACAATAATGGCATCTCTGTTTTTAACTACGAGTGGATGGCCTCGGTGGTTCTTGTGTTTTTCTGTATTTTTATCCTTCCATTTTATTTAAATACTGGCATTTATACCATGCCAGAATATTTCGAAAAAAGATTCGACGCCAGAAGCAGGGTTTATTTTGCCGTAATAACTTTAGTGGGTAACATTTTTATAGATACTGCTGGCACTTTATATGCAGGTTACAAAACCATCGCTTTTGTAGCGCCAGAGCTAAATCCTTACCTAGTAGTGGGTGCCTTGGCTGTTTTTGCTGCTAGTTATACCATTCTTGGTGGATTATCAAGCGTGATGAAAACAGAAGTGGTTAATACCATCATTTTATTATTCTCTGCCTTAGTTTTATCTGTTATTATATACCAAAAAGGAGGTAGCTGGGAACAGATAAAAGCAGCAGCAGATGTAAAAGGTGATCACATGACACATTTGGTATTGCCAAATTCTAACCCAAGTATGCCATGGTTAGGCCTGCTGTTTGGGGTTCCAATACTTGGCTTTTATTTTTGGTGTAATAATCAATTTATTGTTCAAAGAGCACTCAGCGCAAAAAACAAAGATGAGGCTAGAAAAGGCGCCTTGTTTGCAGGCTTGTTAAAGTTGCCTGTTTTGTTTTTATTGGTTATTCCAGGCATCATTGCCATTCAAATTCTACCCAATCTTAAAGACAGCAGCGAAGCTTATCCTCGGATGATGTTTGAATATTTGCCGACAGGTTTGTTAGGCTTAACCATCGCTGGCTTCCTTGCTGCTATGGCGTCTGCGGTTAGTGCGACGTTAAACTCAGCCTCTACCTTAGTGAGCATGGATTTGATTAGAAAAGTAAAACCCAATATCGAATCGGCGGCGTTAGTGAAAGCCGGGCAAATATCAACCATCGTATTTATGATTATCGCCGTTTTATGGGCACCACAAATTGCCAAAGCAAGCTCGTTTATGGATTACATGCAAGGTGTGCTTTCTCTTATTTCGCCACCAGTGGTGGCCGTATTTTTAGCAGGACTGTTTTTTAAAAGAACAACTGCCAATGGCGCATTCTACGGACTAATGGCCGGTTTAGCTTGTGGTGTATTAGTGGTTGTGAGCTCACTTTATGATGTGCCAAGTATCAACAATATTCCATTTCTGTTAAAAGCACCGCTCATTTTTGCTTTTTGTTTTACAATTACCATGGCCATCTCGTTTTTAGAAACCAATAAACAAAAGGGAGATTTACAAAATTTAATTTGGTCAGCCCAAATGTATCAGCAAGAAACAATAGAATTAAAAGGTATTAAGTGGTACCATAATTACAGGGTATTAAGTGTTATACTGCTTGTGCTCACATTTTTGGTAGTTTATATATATAGATAAAGATGGAACTTGGCTATAAAAAAGCAATAGAGATTTTAAAGAATGCTTCCTTCGAGCACGGCTTTGTGGCTTCGGTTCAAAACGAAACCAATTACAAAAGGGTGTGGACCAGAGACAGCGTCTTATGTGGATTGGCAGCGCTAAAATCCAAAGACGAGGCTTTGGTTCAAACCTTTAAGAATGCCATTGAAACCATTTTTAGCAAGCAACATTCTGCAGGTTTTTTCCCTTCGAACGTAGATATTCAAGAGCAAACAGTAAGTTATGGCGGGGCTGTAGGCAGAACAGACAATGTTACTTGGGCCATAATTGGGTTATGCAGTTTAGCCTTAGAAAATCCTGCCATCATAGACTTTCGATCTTTCCTACCAAAAGTTAAGAAAGGTTTTGAGGCTTTAGATGTTTGGGAGTTTAATGGTAAACACCTTGTGTATATGCCACAAAGCGGAAATTGGGCCGACGAATATTACCAATACGGGTATTTGTTATCGGAGCAATTGTTAAGAATTTGGGCGCTCGAACTAGCGGCAAAATTGTATCAAATACCAGATTATTTTACAAAGGCGCAAACCATTAGAAAGGTGGTTCAAAATAACTTCCACAGCTTAGAAAGCGAAAATGAGGCTTACCTTCCTTTGATAAACAGATCACGTCATCAGTTTCCTAAAAACTTTTGGCTTGCTGGGTTTAATCCAAGCGCGGTTTACACAAATTTTGATTTACTAGCCAATACTTTGGCTCTAAAACTAAAGTTGGGAAACACTGTGCAACAAAATAGTCTAGTGCAAGAATTTAAAAGTAGGATCACACAAAGCCAGTTTTTATTAGCTTCTTTCGATCCTGTGATAGAGCCCAAAATGGTAGAGTTTTGGGGACTAAAAGAAATTTATAGCTATAGCTTTAGAAACCATCCTGGGCATTTTCATAACGGTGGTATTTGGCCGGTTTGGAATGGTCTATTAGCTCAAGTTTTAATGGATTATGATTTAGACACAGCCAATAAACTGAGTGATTACCTTGAACAGGCATGTAAAATGGGCATTTCTCAAGAATGGGAATTTAATGAATGCTTAAATGGAATGACCCATCTTCCAAATGGAGTTCCTAAATGTAGTTGGTCGGCAGCGGGATTAATTTTAAGTAGGTTAAAATGACAATGAAGGACAAAAAGGTATTAGCCATAGGGGAGTTGCTCGTAGATTTTATCAGTGAAGATTATCATCGAGATTTAAGTGAAGCCCGCACTTTTAATATGTTTCAGGGAGGAAGCCCAGCCAATTTTTGCGCCAATTTAACCTGGCTAGGCATTTCAACTAAATTAATGGCATCGGTTGGCCAAGATGGTGCTGGAAAATTTTTGTTACATGAATTAGAAAGATGTGGTTTAGATACTAAAGACATTGTATCGGTAGAGGGCTTGCCAACCTCTTTGGTTTTAGTGGCAAAAAGTTTAGGCACGCCAGATTTTGTGGCGTATAGAATGGCAGATAGGTTTATTAAAATAAGCCATATGAGTTGGTTAAAGGAGGTAAATTTATTGCATACAAGTGCTTTTGCGTTAAGCTTAGAACCAGCCAGATCTGTTATTTTAGACGCTTTAAAACAAGCCAAAGAAGAGGGATTGTTGGTTTCTGTAGATTGGAATTATGCTCCAGGTATTTGGACAAATGGAGGAGGCGAAAAAGTGTTTCATGAAATTATCAGTTTAAATCCAATGCTCAAACTAAGCAAAGATGATTATGAGCGTTTTTTCGGTTTGAACCAAATAGATGTTTCTCAAGCAAAAGAGTATTTAGGGAACTTAGACTTGAGTTTTTGCTGTTTAACTTGCGGAGCAGACGGAGTTTGGTTTAAAATAAAAAATAAAGATTGGAAACATCTAGCAGCTAAACCAGTAGAGAAAATATTAGATACCACAGGAGCAGGTGATGCCTTTTGGGCAGGATGTATTGCTGGCTTTTTGAGTTCAGGAGATTATGAAATTGGGGTAGAGCGCGGCTTGCAAACAGCAGCTCAGAAAGTAGCTAAAGTAGGCCCATTATATCTATAATGGCTCCAATCCTATTTAACATAATATTAATTATAGGGTAAATAGAAATAGCTGAAATAGCAGTAAAATCACAGAATTTTCATGTGATTAGATTGTCTCAATAAACTTAAAGTTTGATCCAATTACCTCGGATTTTGATCCTTCTTTGATGGTGAATGTAATTTTAGTGCCTTCTCCTAGTTTACTCTCTGCATAAATCTTTCCGCCGTTAGATTCTGTAAACAATTTGCAGAGCTTTAATCCTAGGCCAGTTCCTTTTTCTTTTTTGGTTCCTTCTGTTGATTTAGCTGAAGAAAATAATTGGCTGAGTTGCGCCTCACTCATTCCAATTCCTTCATCTAAAACTTGTATCTCAATTTCACCACGATAATTTTTAAAGGTATTGATGGTAATTATGGAACCGGTGCTAGAAAATTTAATGGCATTGTTTACTAAATTGCGCAAGACAATTAAAAACAAATCCTTATCACCAAATGCGTACATTAAATTGGCAGCATTACTTTGAATGAAAATCTTTTTCTTTTTAATGCTATTCTGGCTGCCGTCGATGATAGCTTGAACCGCACTATTTACTTCGAAATTTACATTGTTCAAATGCATTCCACCCATTTGACTCCTTGCCCAAAACAGAATATTCTCCACCAATACGGCAGTTTCTTCCATTTGAGAGCTTGCCACTTTAATTAGCTCTTCCTTTTGTGTTTTGCTAATTTCGTCATCCATGAGTAACTCAAACAAGCCTTTGGCATTGTTAATGGGCCCTCGCAAATCATGGCCCAAGGTGGCAAAAATGCTGTTTTTGTAGCTGTCTAAATCCTTTAGCGCAGAGAATTGAAGGTTAATCACCTCGGTTTTAGCCTCAATATCCTTTCTAATTCGATCATTTTGCTCCTTAAAATAAATAGAAAACTCACCAAGAATAATACCTGCAATCACTGTAGAAATAGCAATGTCTAAAACCTGAACTCCCGCATTTTTGTATGGAATAATCTCTTCTGGATGTAAATAGTAATAATAGAACATTCCAAACATGCCCGCGTAAATGATGCTAATCATTACATAGTATCCAAAGCGTTTTAGAAAATAAGCCAAATAGACGGGAATTGCCAAGAAAAACAATAATATCGGCCCCTCGAATCCACCATTTAATGGCCAATATAAAACCAAAGATGCTAAAAGTAAAAAAGCCATTGCAACCCCATCTTTATTGGTTGCTTTACCCGATTTCCTAGCCTTGAAAAAGTAAAATGCAGTGATAAAAAAAATGACTAGACAATAAAGACTAAGTCTTATATCTAGCCCTAAAAAGTAATTCGAAAAAATGCCAGAGAAGGTTGCTAAAGCTATCGCAGAAGAAACAATCAGAAATAGTCTAGAGGTTACATCATCTTGCGATAAACCATTATAAAACCATTTATTGAATGTTTCTTTTGCCTTCACTTTCTAATATTTATTCTGTTTCATCAACAGGTGTATCTAAATGGATGTCTTCAGAAGAATCGGCCGGAGTGTCATCTCCTTCCTCGGTTTCTTCCTCTCCTGGGATATAGTTGATTTTGGCCACACTGGCTATTTCATCTTTATCTCCAATATTTATTAATCTAACACCTTGGGTTACCCTACCTAATACCCTTAATTCTTTTACACTTAAGCGGATGGTAATACCACTCTTATTGATAATCATGATATCATTGGTATCATCCACATCTTTAATGGTTACCAATTTACCCGTCTTATCTGTTACTTTCATGGCGCTAACGCCCTTACCACCTCTGTTAGTAATACGATAATCTTCTACTTCTGAGCGCTTGCCCATTCCATTTTCTGTTACCACCAACACATTGGTTTGGGTAGGATCTTCGATAGAGGCCATGCCAATTACCTCATCTCCTTCATCTAAACGAATAGCGCGCACTCCTGTTGCATTTCTGCCCATCGGCCTTACGGTGCTTTCATTAAACCTGATGGCTTTTCCTTCCCTACTGGCTATGATTATTTCACTTGTGCCATTGGTTAACCTGGCCTCCACTAAGTTATCTCCTTCTCTTACATTGATGGCGTTGATACCATTCGCTCTTGGCCTGCTGTATGCCTCAAGAGTAGTTTTCTTAATGGTTCCTTGTTGGGTAACCATGATGATGTTATTCTGATTGATATAGGTTTCGTCACTCAAAGTCTTCACGCATAAGAACGCTTTTACTTTTTCTTCAACCGGAATGTTAATGAGGTTTTGAATGGCTCTACCTTTGGTATTTTTCTCTCCTTCTGGAATTTCGTAAACCCTTAACCAGAAACAACGTCCTTGTTCTGTAAATAACAATAAATAATTATGGTTGGTAGCCATAAAAATATGCTCCACAAAATCTTCTTGACGCTTGGCTACTCCCCTGCTTCCTCTTCCTCCTCTGGCTTGTGTACGGTATTCATTTAATGAGGTACGCTTCACATAACCCAAATGCGAAATGGTAATTACCACTTCTTCATCCGGAATTAAGTCTTCCATGCTCATTTCATTGCCTGCCATTTCTATAACCGACCTGCGCTCATCGCCATATTTGCTCTTCATCTCAAACAATTCATCTTTGATGATTTGCATACGAATGGCTTCATTGGCAAGAATTTCTTGCAACCTGGCTATCAATTCCATGATTTGAGCATACTCTTCTTTGATTTTATCACGCTCAAGACCAGTAAGCCTTTGCAAACGCATATCCAAAATTGCCTTAGATTGGATCTCGGATAGCTTAAATCTTTCCATCAATCCATTCTTAGCTTCATCTGGAGTAGTAGCAGCCCTAATCAAGGCGATTACTTCATCTAGATGATCTAAGGCAATTAATAAACCTTCTAAAATATGCGCACGTTTTTGAGCCTCTTCTAAATCATACTGAGTACGTTTTATCACCACTTGATGTCTGTGCTCCACAAAGTGAACAATCAAGTCTTTTAGGTTGAGTGTTTCTGGTCTGCCTTTTACCAAGGCAACATTATTTACACTAAATGAGGTTTGTAGCTGGGTATATTTAAATAGTTTGTTTAAAACTACATTCGGAACGGCATCGCGCTTTAAATCAAACACCATACGCATTCCATCCCTATCACTTTCATCCCTTACATCACTTATCCCTTCAATTACCTTTTCATTTACTAAATCGGCAATTTGTTTGATAAGGGTTGCTTTATTTACCTGATACGGAATCTCGTTTACTACTATTTGATCTTTGCCTGTTTTGCTGGTTTCGAAACCTGCTTTGGCACGCATTACTATTCTGCCTCTTCCAGTTTCAAAGGCTTGTTTTACCCCTTCGTAACCATAGATAATACCGCCAGTTGGGAAATCTGGTGCTTTGATAAATTTCATTAACTCTGCGATGCTAATCTCGCGGTTATCAATATAAGCCACAATGCCATCCACTACCTCAGAAAGGTTATGTGGTGCCATATTGGTTGCCATCCCTACCGCAATACCCGCAGCACCATTGATTAACAAATTAGGAACCTTGGCTGGCAAAACAGTTGGTTCTGTTAAGCTGTCGTCAAAGTTTGATCTGAAATCTACCGTGTTCTTTTCGATATCAGTTAATAGTTCTTCTGCAATTTTTCTTAACCTAGCTTCTGTATAACGCATGGCCGCTGGTGGATCTCCATCCACCGAACCAAAGTTTCCTTGCCCATCCACCAACATATAGCGCATATTCCATTCCTGAGCCATACGTACCATGGTGTCGTAAACAGAACTATCACCATGTGGATGGTACTTACCTAAAACCTCTCCTACAATACGAGCACTCTTTTTATAAGGTCTGTTGGATGCTAAACCCAATTCTGTCATCCCGTATAAAACCCTTCTATGCACTGGCTTTAAGCCATCTCGCACATCAGGTAAGGCTCTACTCACAATAACCGACATCGAATAATCGATGTAAGCGGTTTTCATTTCATCTTCAATGTTAATTTGTATAATTCTATCTTCTGCCATAATGCTTCTCTATGCATGTAAAATCTTAACTATAGCTACCTTGCCAAAGCCTCTTTTACATGTAAATCATTGCAAAATAAGGATAGATTCATGAATTACATTTTTTAAATTCCCACAAAATTCGAAAGAAATGTGGATAATCATTTAAGGCTTTTTCTACTTATATTTGGCCTGATATGAACCCATTTAAACACTTGGCTTTAGGTAGTTTTTTGTGCCTAATTTTTCCGCTAGCAAATTTCGCTCAACGTGTCGATTCTATTGACGTTTTGCATTATAATCTTAAGGTAAATCTTCAACAAATTAGTACCAAGAAGATTCAAGGCAACGCACAACTAATTTGCCTCGCTAAATTTAACGGTTTGAACCGATTCTTTTTAGACCTCCAAAAGTTAACAGTGGATAGCCTCGCCATAGGTTCAAAAAAGCAACTATTCACACAATCCGATTCTACTATTTTGGTTCAAACCGAAAACACTTACAATGCTGGTGACACCATTAGATTAGACGTATTTTACCAAGGTTCGCCTGTTACAGACAGTAAATGGGGTGGCTTTTATTTTAGCAATAATTTTGCTTATAACATGGGTGTAGGCATGGGCTCAAATCCTCCTAACTTTGGCAGGTGCTGGTTTCCTTGTATCGATAACTTTATAGATCGTGCAACTTACGAGTTCCATGTAACCACAGATACAGGGTTTATGGCTGTTTGCAGTGGATTGCAATCTCCTGCCACTTTGCATCAAAATGGCTCTATTACTTGGCACTGGAATTTAAGCCAAAGCATCCCAACCTATATTGCCAATGTGGCTGTTAGTAAATATGTGCTCATAGAAAGTTCCTACCCAGGGCTCAAGCGAAACATTCCGGTTGTATTGGCCATTTCGCCTGCCGATACCCTAAAATTAAAATCCTCTTTTGTGCGACTTTCTAATGCCATGTCGTGCTTCGAAGAAAAATTTGGGCCTTACCTTTTCGATAGGGTTGGCTTTGTTGGCGTACCTTTTAATGCTGGTGCCATGGAGCATGCTTGCAATATTTCTTATCCGCTTTATGCTGTAGATGGCGCTGCTACATACGAAACGTTAATGGCACACGAGTTATCACACCATTGGTGGGGAAATTTAGTGACCACACGAACTGCTTCCGACATGTGGCTGAATGAAGGCTGGGCAAGTTATTGTGAAGCCCTTTTCTTGGAATGTGCTTATGGTAAAAATGCCTACGATGAAAAGATTGGATCCGAATTATTTGATGCCCTCCGAAATGCTACCGTGCGAGATCAAGGTTACAAACCTGTTTCGGGTGTTCCTTTAGCACAAACATACGGCACACATGTTTATACCAAAGGAGGTTTAATGGTGCATAACCTTAGACTCTTGATGGGCGACCAAGCTTTTTTTGATGCTTGCAAAAGCTATTTGCAAGTTTTTGCATTTAAGGATGCTAACTCTAATGATTTAAAAAATGAATTTCAGAAGTTTACCAGTTACGATTTAACTAGCTTTTTTAACTCATTTATCTTCGATAAGGGCCACTTAGATGCCCAATTTCATCAAACGGTTAATGGCAACGAAACAATTGAAATTCATGGCAATATCATGTCGAGGTATAAGTCTAATTTTGCCAATAGGCTACTTTTGCACGTGGGCGTTTATTATCAAAATGGTTCTCACAAGGTTTTTCCATTTAATGTAGTAAGCCCTACTAGCGCAGGCCCTGTTAGATTTGGAATGGAAAAAAGCAACCTGGAAAATGTCGCTTTTATTGTCTTAAACGAAAATTCTGGAATGGCTTTGGGTAGCATCAGTGAAAGCAAATGGATTAAAAATACCGGTGTTCATAATTTTACCCAAGCCTTGTTTACTGCCACTGTGCAGTCATTTGGCGACTCAAGCTTCTTGCATGTGCAGCATCATTATGCTGGCCCATGGATTGCATCTAACCAGTTGCCAGCAAATGTGATAGTAAGTAAGGAGCGCTTTTGGGAAATAAATGGCATTTTTGATGATAACTTCAAATCAACCGCTTTTTTTAACTACGATGGAACGCTAAATACTAGGCTCGATAATGAGCTTATTCAGGTAACTGAAGACAGTTTGGTTTTACTCTATCGTGCCCACCCTAATGCACCTTTTGAAATTGTAAGCGATTTAACTTTTCAGCCAGGGCCAAGCAAAACCGATAAAGTTGGAAGATTTTGGTTAAACAATCTAAAAGCAGGTCAATATGCTATTGGTTATAGAAGTATACTTGCCGGCTTACAACATTTTGTGGAAGTTCCGGGATTAAGCGCTTATCCTAATCCTTCGGAAAGCGGGAAGTTTACGCTAGAATTTCCTCCAATGCAAAAAGCAGCTACTTTAGAAATTTATAATACGTCAGGCGTTTTGGTTCAAACCAAAGTAATAGAAAAAAACCAACACCAAACAGAAGTCAATCTTGGCAACACCAACCAAAACCAAATCTATATTGCGGTAATTCTATCTGGCGAAAAAAGGTATTCGGTTAAGCTTATCAGCAAATGATGGCGGGCATCCAACAAATATCTATCGAGCGATTTGAGCATGGTATTTTTGCCAATGCTTTAGACTATGTAAGTGTGGAAGAGCCCTTAGAAATTAGTTTAATCTATGGGCTGGAGCATTTACGCCAGAAGAAGGTGGTATCGGTTACCATGCGCACCCCTGGTCATGATTTAGATTTAGCCATTGGCTTCTTATTTACAGAAGGCATTATTAAGAGTATAGATGATTTAGCATTAGAAAAACATGTTACTCATGGAATGATTGATAATCATATCGAGCTTTATTTAAAGCCAGATCTGTCTATCAATCTAAGTACTTTGGATAGGAATTTTTACACCACTTCTAGTTGTGGCGTTTGCGGCAAAACCAGTATTGAAGCCATAAAGCAACAATGCGACAATCACTTTAAAGACGCCATAGAAGTTTCGCCAGAGCTATTAATGCAATTGCCCGAGAAGCTACGTTTGGTTCAAACCGACTTTTTACTAAGTGGCGGAATACACGCCTCTGCCCTATTTAATAGGCAAGGTGATTTTTTAGGGTTAAGAGAAGATGTTGGTAGACACAATGCCTTAGATAAATTAATTGGTTACAGTTTACTTAACCCATCTATACCCCTATCAGATGCTGTTTTAATTTTGAGTGGAAGAGCCAGTTTCGAGTTGGTTCAAAAAGCAGCCATGGCTGGAATTTCAAATATTGCAGCAGTTGGCGCTCCAAGCAGCCTAGCCATAGAAACAGCTAAGTCGTTTGGTATAAACTTATATGGCTTTGTAAAGCCACATAAGTTTAATAAATATGCTTGATCCTACACCAATTCTTCTTCTAAGTCTTCCTCGTAAACAGAGTCTTTTTCGATTCGAAGGTTGTCTATAATAAAGTTCTGCCTATCCATGGTGTTTTTACCCATGTAGTATTCAAGCATTTTTTGGATAGATGATTCCGGGTTTAACACAACAGGTTGCAGGCGCATGTCTTCTCCGATAAATAAACCAAACTCCTCTGGAGAGATTTCACCTAATCCTTTAAATCGGGTGATTTCTGGCCTTGCGCCCAACTTATTAATCGCTTGCTGCTTTTCTTCTTCGCTGTAGCAATAAAAGGTTTTCTGTTTATTTCTTACCCTAAACAAGGGTGTTTCTAAGATAAACAGGTGACCATTCTTAGCTAAATCTGGAAAAAACTGTAGGAAAAAGGTAAGCAAAAGTAAACGAATATGCATACCATCTACGTCGGCATCAGTAGCAATGACAATGCGATTATACCTTAAATCTTCTATACTTTCTTCGATGTTTAAGGCATGTTGAAGCAAGTTGAACTCTTCGTTTTCGTAAACTATTTTTTTAGTTAAGCCATAAGAGTTTAAAGGCTTACCCCTAAGCGAAAATACTGCCTGAGTTTCTACATTTCTGCTTTTGGTGATAGATCCACTTGCAGAGTCTCCTTCGGTAATAAACAAGGTAGTTTCAAGCTTTTTCTCTTCGTTTTTACCTTCATTTAAATGTAGGCGACAATCTCTTAGCTTCTTGTTATGTAGGTTTGCTTTTTTGGCTCTTTCGTTGGCAAGTTTTTTAATACCGGCCATTTCTTTGCGCTCACGTTCGCTTTGATTGATTCGTCTTAACAAGGCATCGGCAGTTTCTGGGTGTTTATGCAGAAAGTCGTCTAAACTTTTCTTCATAAAGTCCATCACAAACTGCTTAACGGTTGGCGAATCTGTAGGCGCCATGGTTACAGAGCCGAGCTTGGTTTTTGTTTGACTTTCAAACACGGGCTCTTGAACCCTTAAACTTACTGCTGCGATAATGCTGGCACGAATATCCGCCAAGTCGAAATCTTTCTTGTAAAAATCGCGAACGGTTTTAGCAAAAGCTTCTCTAAAAGCATTTAAGTGTGTTCCACCCATGGTAGTATGTTGCCCGTTTACAAACGAGTAATATTCTTCACCATATTGATTTTCGTGGGTGATGGCTACTTCAATATCCTCTCCTTTTAAATGTATGATTGGATATTTAAGTTCTTCTTCTGTGGTTTTGCGCTTTAATAAGTCGAGCAAACCATCTTTTGAAAAATACTTTTTATCGTTGAACCAAATGGTGAGCCCCGAATTAAGGTAAACATAATTCCAAAGCATATTCTCGATGTATTCGTTTACAAATCGAAAATGCTTGAAAATGGTATCATCTGCTATAAATGAAATGGCTGTACCGTTTGGTTCTATGGTATCTTCTAGTTTATGGTCTTTGGTAAGTTGCCCTTTTTCGAATTCGGCAATTTTAGTCTTTCCATCCCTAAAACTTTGTGCTTTAAAGTAGATGGATAAAGCATTTACAGCTTTTGTTCCGACCCCATTTAGACCTACAGATTTTTTAAAAGCAGCTGAATCATATTTACCCCCAGTATTAATTTGAGAAACACATTCGATTACCTTGCCAAGCGGAATTCCGCGTCCGTAGTCTCTTACAGTAACCTTATTATCTACAATTTTAATATCAATCTGCTTGCCATTGCCCATCACAAACTCATCAATGGAGTTGTCGATGATTTCTTTTAAAAGAATGTAAATACCATCATCCATGGCACTTCCATCTCCTAGCTTACCAATATACATCCCTGGTCTTAGACGTATATGTTCTCTCCAATCAAGCGATTTAATGCTACTCTCGTCGTACTTTATTTCTTCTTCTGCCATGTGCTTAATTAAAATGTAAAAATACAATGCATTTAAATGCCTTTCTATTTCTATTATTCACAAAACTTGTGGAAAACAAAAAAGCCCTATCCAAACGGACAGGGCTTTCTCAATTTTTTTATTCGAATTAGCGAATAGCTGCTTGGAATAATGGGTTTTTAAAGAAGTTTCTGAATTCTAAATCTTCTTTAGCCATATTTCTAGCTTCGTTGCTTAACTGCACCGCTTTTGCTAAGTTGGTAGTACATACATCTTGGTTATTCATGCGAGCACCAGCGATGGCTCTTACATAATAGTGCTTCCAAGTTAATTCGTCTGGGTTGATGCCATCAATGGTGTTTTTAGCGCCATTAGCATCTCCATTTAATAATTGAGCCAAGGCTAAATTATAAGGACTCTTACCGCTTTTTGTAAGGTTGGTAACTGCCGAGGCGTAGTTGCCACGCTTAATATCCATCAAACCTTTGTTTAATGATACATCGGCGCCATTGGCTTCTGCCTTAGCGAAATATTCATTGGCTTTAGCCATGTTTCCTTGCATACGAGCCAAAGAACCTAAGTTTACTAGAACGATTCCGTTATTGTTAGAATTGGCCAAAGCTTTTTCGAAGTTAGCAGCAGCATCATTGTTTTTGCCTTGTGCTAATTGTACTAAGCCTAAGTCGTTAAAACCTCTCCAATCAGTGGCATAAGCGCTATTGTAGGCGTTTAATACTTCTTCTTTCTTAGCTAAATCTGTAGTAATTCTGCTTAAGTGGTATAATTCCATTTGGCTCAACTCGGCGTATTTACCATAAAACTGCATTAAGGTTGCATCATCTTTAAATGGTTTACCACCAATTACCATTAACTCAGAA
This sequence comes from uncultured Chitinophaga sp., assembly GCA_964443415.1. Classification (GTDB taxonomy): domain Bacteria; phylum Bacteroidota; class Bacteroidia; order UKL13-3; family UKL13-3; genus B1. The sequence continues at coordinate 29,099 of CAYUDC010000003.1, forward strand.
CGACGTAATTTTGGAAGAATATTGTCGGCAGCAAATTTCCAAGACTTCTCATGGTTTCTGCGTAAAAGGCTTTCTTTTTCTTCATCGCTGATACCTGTATTGTTGATAATTTGCAACATCGCATCCTTATCTTGTAAATTAGAGGCAGCTACTAATTCTCCAAAACCTTTCCAATCTTCGGCTAACATATAACCCATGCTAAAGTTAGAATCGTTTACTTCAGAGAAACCTAATTTCTTTAACTCTTTACGGAAATAAGCAAATGTGCTAGTAGAACGACCACCTGATAAGTTGTTGTTTCTACTTAATTCGCCATCAGGTGAAGCAAATGCATTAATTGAAATTCCTTTTACTACCCAATTTGGATCTTTCTTTAAAAGCTTTTTCAATTCAGCAATTTGGGTTTTATTGCTGATGAGCTTACCAGCCTTAAAGTTAGGATTAAACTTAGCTACATCCATTGGGAAGTAGATACTAACAGCCTTAGGGTTTAATTCTTGTACATAAACATCGGCCGAAATTTGAGTTTCATTTTGATAAGTAACCAAATTAGGTGTAGTAATAGTACCTAAAACCATGATGCTATCTGGAACAGGTAAAACTTTACCTTCGAAAGTAAATCTAGGCAATAATTTTACGTTCTTAAGATCGGCGGTATAAGGAATTTTATCTGTATAGGTTACAGAACCACCTGTTTTACTATTTACTGTGTAATCTGCGCTACCTTCTGCTTTTTCTCCTTTTATTTTAACTTCTTTCAATGGAATTTCTTTTCCATCAAGAGTTTTTAAATAAGGTTGAAAACTTACCAAAGCTTTGGCTTTCATCGATTTTTCAGGAATAGTGCCTGAAATGTTTACTAAAACCGAGTCGCCCTTTAATTCTAATGGATTAGGGCTTACAGAATAATTGTTTTTCGAGAAGTTAACCGTACCACATGCAGATGCAAAAATGGAGAAGGCTAAACCAAGAGGGAGAACTTTTTGTGAAAAATCCTTCATTGTTATTTATTTTTGTTGGCGCAAACTTAGTTTTTTAAGCTTAAAAAAGAAATAATTACTTTGTACATCATTAAAATTAAAGGCAAAGCCAAAATTCCTGATTACCTTCAGGTACGTGACAACAACTTTACGTTGATTGCTTACACCCGCACAGATAGACCAGAAAAGGCCTTAGAGAAATGCGGCTTAGCAGACCGCGTGGAAGAAATTAAAGCCATCATGAATGAAATTCCTTTTGGCAAAATGACAAAAATTTAACCTATGAGTTTTAGCGATTGCATCATCAAATATCAGCAGGTAAGCTTGTTCCAACAAAACAATCTTGTATTGTCTGAAGTGAATTTTGAATTAGCTCCAGGCGCCTTCTGTTACTTGATTGGCGCCACTGGCAGCGGCAAAAGTACCTTGCTAAAATCTATGTATGGCGAGTTACCCATCGAACGTGGGGATGCTTCTATTGCAGGATTTAATCTTAGAAAGTTAAAAAAATCAGAAATTCCCTTTTTAAGACGAAAAATTGGCATCGTATTTCAAGATTTCCAACTCCTTTACGACAGAGATGTAGAAGATAATCTTGAATTTGTGCTAAAAGCAACCAATTGGAAAAACAAAGCCGAAATAGATTTGCGTATCAGAGAAGTACTGCAATTGGTTGGTTTAGACACCAAGCTTCATAAAATGCCTCATGAGTTAAGCGGTGGCGAACAACAAAGACTTGTTATTGCTAGGGCTTTACTTAATAAGCCAACCCTCATACTAGCTGATGAACCAACAGGTAACCTTGATCCAAAAACCAGCGACGAAATTCTTACATTACTACATCAAATTAGTAAAGAAGGAACAAGTGTGTTAATGGCTACACACGATTATAGAATTTTAGAGAAATTCCCCGCTCAGGTTATTAAATGTGAGGGTGGCTTTGTGCAGCTAACGCAAGTGAGTGAGTAAATTAATAATTACCTCCGCTCCTGCTTTATTAGAAAAGTGTTTTAAAACAAGCTCGCTCCTATTTTGAATTTCTTCTTCCGAAAAAGGCTTTAGCATTAATTCATCTAGCTTTGATGCCATCTCCTTTCCTGTTTCTGCCAAATGCACAATGGGTAATAGATTAGAAGACGCAACCATCGCCCTGTTGGCCAATATATGTTTGCCAGAAAACAAACAATTTACCAGTTTTAATTTTATGCCAGTAGGTTGAAATGTAGGCAATAAATTCACTTGTGCTTCTTGAATCAGGTGGTCTATTTCTGCCGGACTTATGCCTTCTCTTAATGTAATATTGTTAGAAGACGCAATGGCCTCTCTTAAGGAACCTTTGGCTCCGTCACCAGCAATAACAAGGCTTTTACTTGAGTGCGGCATTACCTCGTTGATTAAAAACATGGCCGCCACATGGTTTTCGTTGACACTTAACTTACCATGATAAAATGCAAAACTGCCTAAAGCCTTCTGAATGCTTATGGCGTCATGCGCATGAAATGGCGGTAACATTTTTACCTTATTGCCGTATCTATTTTTTAACTCCTCTTGGTCCTTTTCCGAAATAGCCAGAATATAATTGGCATGATGGAGGATGGGTTCAAACCGACTTAACAATAAGCTCTCTACTTTTAGGTAGATTTTCTTGAAAAGCGACTCTTCTCCTTGTAATAACAACTGATAATAATGATGCTCAATATTATGCATCCTTACTAACTTTAATCTATTGGCTAGACTTGGATGATCTAAGAAATAGCAACAATGAAGTGCTTCAAATAAAATTGGATATTGATTGGATTGAAGATTTTTAAGCAAATCTGGATGAGCTCTGCTACTTACAATAAAAGGCTTAACAGAAAACTTAAAACTACTTCTCTTGTAATAATAGACTTGCTCACAATATTTCTCTAACTCTTTAGAGGGCTTCCTTTGTCCATATTCAAAAACATGCAAATGGATTTTTATACCCATTTGGTGCAAAGACTTTATTTTATAAAATACATCAATTACTCCACCATAATTGGCAGGAAAAGGAATGTCAAAACTTACAATATTTAGGTACTTCAAACTTAAATCAATTGAAAAATCCGCCTTAATTTCTCGGATTCGAGCTGCAAATTATATGCTTTAGCTGCCATTCTGCAATTATTTTGAAGTTTTTTATATAATAAATCATCCTTGCTTAATTGATTTAATGCCTTGATGATTTCTTCTACCCTAGCTTGACACAACAGCGAAACCTCAAATTTCTCTTGAATAGCAGAATATTCAGGGAATGGTGGGCATAATTGAGGAATGCCAGCATGTATGTAATCAAAAAATTTATTGGCCAATGAAAAGTAATAACTTTTACTTTCGGCTTCTAATAAGTTGTATCCAAGCCAAGCTTTTTGGGTGTAGGCGGGCAATTCACTTGGTTTTACCCATCCTGCAAATGCTACTTTTTGGTTTAATTTTTCGGTTTGAACCAAAGCGCGTAAAGTTTCACTTAGATCGCCTTCGCCAATGAGTAATAGTTTCCCATCAAAAGAATGCATGGCTTTAATGATAGCTTCTAAGCCCCTTCCTACATTAAGTGCCCCTTGGTAAACAATGAGCTTCTCGGTGCCATTTGAGGCCTCATTAAAATTGCCATGTTTGGGCACATTCATTATTACCTCAAAGGGCATCCCATACACCAAGGTTAACTCTTTGGCCAACGCCTCTCCCACGGTGTACCTTTGATGGGTGTATGGCAAGCAAATTTTAGCCACATAATTCCAAATATATTGAATGTAAGGTCTGCCAATTAACTCTGGCACTTCTGTAAAATATTCATGGGCATCATACACTAGCTTATTATGGTGAATTAAACTAGCTAGGGTATTTGGCAATAATGTATCCAAATCTACTGCCACGTAAATATCTGCCGTGTGTTTAAGTAAATAAAATAGCAGGCGAAGGTTATACTCAATATAAAATAGCATTCCTTTTTCAAACCAACAATTAAGTCGATGCTGTTCAAAGGGTTCTTGGTCTAACGCGATAGATTTTTTTCTTTTTCGACCAACCAGTAGCACGCTAAATCCAGCATTTACTAAGATTTCAGCATGTCTTCGCATCCGTTGATCGAAATTTAAATCATTGGTTACACTTATTATTATCAACTTTCTTCTATCCAACGTACTGCTTGTTTATCGTTAAACTCAATTATTTTTTGATCTGCCAAATATCTGCAAATGTGAATGAAGTCGTCGTAGTTTACCAATTTTTGTTGGGTAAATAACCACTTTAATTCATGATAATTTTCTTTTGGTAGCTTTGATAGCCAACTTTTGATGGAATTAATTTGAAGTTCAGAAATTCCGGTTTTTTGAATATCCATGCAAACATCGCAGGTGCCGCAATTTTTGGCATTAAGCTCTCCAAAGTAATGTAGAATTTGAACACTACGACAGATGTTTGAGTTAGACCCAAACTCAATCATCGCTTCTAATTTATCAGTCTCTTCTATTTTCCTTTCATTAATCAATTGATGGTTGATTCGTAAGTACTTTTTATCAACTCTTGGATGCAAGAAATTAATTTTAGGGCTATCTGTGGATGGCAGATAAGTTACTATACCATTTTCCTGCATCTTTTCTAACTCTTGCATGAGTTGTTGTTCGCTTAAATTGCATTTCATGGCAATCAACGAGGCTTGAAAATTCACGGTGTTTTCAAATAATCCGCCATAGGTTCGTAATAGAATTTGAATGATTTTATACCAAATCTGATTGGTTTTTTGAAGGTCAAAAATAGCTTCAGCAGCTATGTTTATTTTTAACTTATTTCCTTCGTAAACGCTCTCTGAAACATGAATAATATCCGACTGCGACAATAGCTTTAAGGCGGCCGATACCCTGATAGGATTTTGTTTTATATGGATAGAAAATGTCAACAACTCAAAGTCGAAATGCTGCTCTGGGAATTCGCCAATAGGTATTTTATAAAAATTATTTAATTGCTCATAAACCTCCGTTAAAAAGGAAGCTTCAGGATATTGCTGTTCTAATTTAATTCGAGCCTGAATGGCATCCGATTCTTGATATAATAACAGGCAATAGGCGATATTTCCATCTCGTCCTGCCCTTCCTGCCTCTTGGTAATAGGCTTCAAGACAGTCGGGCATTTCAAAATGAATTACCAGCTTGCAATCGGGCTTGTCTATTCCCATTCCAAATGCATTGGTGCAAACCATCACTTGCACCTTATTATTAATCCAATCTTCTTGTCGTTTTTCTCTTAATTCTGGTGAAATACCTGCATGGTAGAAAGATGCATTGATATGATTTTCTTGTAAGAATTTTGATATTTCTTCTGTTTTCTTTCGATTTCTTACATAAACCAAACTGCTTGCTTTTTGGCTTTGAATGCTTTGCAAGAGCTTACCATATTTATCTTCTGTTCTTCTAACGATATATCTTAGGTTGGTGCGCTCAAAGCTTTTTTTAAAGACTAAAGTCGATTTAAATCCCAATTGCACCATGATATCTTCTTGCACCTTTGGTGTGGCACTTGCGGTTAATGCGAGCACGGGAATTTCTGGAATAAGTTGCCTTACCTCTTTTAGCCTTCTATATTCTGGCCTAAAATCATGCCCCCATTGACTGATACAATGTGCCTCATCAATGGCTAACAAAGTAATGGGTAGACGCTCTAAATTCTCTTTAAAAATGGGTGTTGCCAACCTTTCGGGTGATAGATATAAAAACTTGACGCCACCATAATAGCAATTGTCTAAAATGGTTTTTATTTCATTTTGCGACATACCGGCATAAATGGCAGCTGCATTAATTCCTTTGGATTTTAGGTTTTCAACCTGGTCTTTCATTAAGGCAATCAGCGGAGAAACCACAAGGCATAAGCCAGATTTAACCATACCAGGAACCTGAAAGCAAATAGACTTTCCACCACCTGTTGGCAACAAAGCCAGCACATCTTTATGAGCCAAGCAGGCTTCAATGATTTGTTGTTGGGGAAATCTAAATTCAGCAAAACCCCAATAATCCTGTAAAACCTGGTGTATGTTGGAGTTAGTATTCAATGATACCATCTTTGATAATCAATTGTCGGTCGCTTCTGGCGGCCAAGGCTTGATTGTGCGTAACAATGATAAAGGTTTGATTAAACTGACTCCTTAAATCGAAAAATAAATCATGCAGGTCGTTGGCAGCTTTAGAATCTAAATTGCCTGATGGTTCATCAGCCAATACCACTGCGGGATTGTTTATTAAAGACCTTGCAACCGCCACACGTTGTTGCTCACCACCACTTAAAGCAGAAGGCTTATGATTCATTCTTTCTTTTAATCCTAACATTGAAAGCAGTTCTTTGGCCCGATTTTTTGACTCTTCATCTTTTTTGCCTCCAATCCAAGCCGGCATACAAACATTTTCTAAGGCACTAAACTCAGGCAAGAGTTGATGAAACTGAAAAACGAAACCAATGTTTTGATTTCTAAATTTGGATAACTTATTGCCATTTAAAGAAGTTACATCTTGGTTAGCAATGGTTAGTTTTCCTTTATCGGGTTGATCCAAAGTGCCTAAAATCTGTAATAAGGTTGTTTTACCTGCCCCAGAAGCTCCAACGATGGAAACAATTTCCGACTCCTTGATACTTAAATTAATATCCTTTAATACAGGTAAATCTCCATAAGATTTCACTATTCCGCTAGCCTCAATCATAGGTTCAATTATAATGAAAAGGGAAAGTAAATTACTAAATAAAAATCAACTTTAATGGTAATTTGATATAAAGCATATTTATTAGTATATCGCGGGATATTATAAATTTACCTGATGGATTTTAACTATACCAAAATTAAAATTGGCAATTGGATGTATAAATATTGTTATCCTGTATACAAACACATCTATTTTAATTTTAAACAAAAAAATGATTTTGATGAAATTCAAATTTTGAATAAATTCATACAGGAAGGTGATCATATACTAGACATTGGCTCGAATATTGGTTTTTATGCGAGATTATTATCAAAATTAGCAGGTGATAAGGGAGTTGTATATTGTTTTGAACCAAATCAAGCTAATTTTAAAAAATTAAAAGGGAATGTATCAAGTTTAAAAAATGTAAAAATATATAATAAGGCTGTTTCTGATAAAAACGAAAAGTTAAAGTTATACACCTCTAAATTATTAAATGTAGATCATCGAACTTATCCAGTTAACAACTATGATAAAATAGAAGAAATAGACGCAATTAGCATCGATGAACTCGTTCGAAATGGCACTATATCAAAAGTTGATTTCATTAAGATTGATATACAGGGCTATGAATTACAAGCATTTAAAGGTATGGTTGAAACCATTCAACAAAATGATCGCGTGAAGATTATTGCTGAATTTTGGCCACATGGGTTTTTAAGGGCTAAAACCAGTGCCATAGAAATTTATGATTTTTTCGACTCACTAAAATTTAAAATGATGAAAATTGAAGATGGTGTATTAACACCAATTGATAGATTATTTGTTTTAGAAAATAACCAACAACCTTTTGAATACAGTTATAATGTTTTAATTGAAAAATAGTCTTTATATGAAAAAAATATTTATTTACACAGCATTATTAAGCGGTCTAATATTTGGATCAGCCTTGATTTATAAAAATGTTAAAGGCATCGATGAAGGAGCTATAGATAAAACCGTAGTGCCTGGCAATGATTTTTATCGCTATGCAAATGGCACTTGGTTAAAGAATAATCCGGTTCCTGCTAGCGAAAGTCGCTGGGGAAGTTTTAATCAGGTATCAGAACGAAATAATGAAATTTTAAGGCAAATTTTGGAGGCGGCTGCCGCCAACAAATCGGCAAAACCTGGCAGCGCCGAACAGAAAGTTGGAACATTTTATAGGCTATTTATTGATACACTAAAAAGAGAAAGGCAAGGCATCGAACCCATTCTTCCTATCCTCGCATCGATTAATAAAGTAAACAATACCCAAGAACTCATTCAAACCATTGCCAGTTTAAATAGCATTGGCATAAGAAGTTTCTTTGGGTTTTATGTTTCTCAAGATTTAAAAAATAGCACTAACTATATCCCTTATATCTCTCAAGGGGGCTTGGGTTTGCCCGACCGCGACTATTACCTAAAGGAGGATGCAAAGTCAAAGAATATTCGCTCAGAATACCTCCAACACATTAAAAATATTTTTAAACTTTACGGATATGAAAATGAAACCAATGACCAGACTATTTTAAATTTTGAGACAGAGTTGGCTAAAGTTTCTATGTCGAGAACCGAAAGGCGTAATCAAGAAAAGCAGTATAATAAAAGAAGTTTGAAGCACGTACTTAGCAGTTATCCAAATCTTCAATTTCAAACCTATTTGCAAACGCTGGAGGTTTCTAGCTTTGACAGTATGATTGTTTCTCAGCCAGATTTTTTCGCGCAATTAAACAACTTATTAGCCAGCACTCCGCTAAATGATTTAAAAACCTACTTAAGATGGTGTCTTTTCAATCAAAGTTCGCCCTACCTAGACTCAAAACTTGAAAAGCAAAATTTTTATTTTTATAGTACTGTACTCACTGGAACAAAAGAGCAAAAGCCACTTTGGAAAAGAGGCATTGCTGCAGCCAATGGCACAGTGGGCGAATTACTTGGGCAATTATTTGTAGCAAAGGTATTTACACCTGCTTCTAAAGTTAGGGTAAACGCAATGGTAGATGATATCATTGCTGCATTTAGGATAAGAATCAATGGCCTTGAATGGATGAGCCAAGAAACCAAAACTAAAGCATTGGAAAAATTGGCCTCTTTTAATAGAAAGTTTGGATATCCAGATAAATGGAAAGATTATACCGCCTTAGAAATAAAGGATGATTCTTACATCCAAAATGTTTTCAGGTCGAACGAGTTTGGTTTTAGAGATAACATCAATAACTTAGGAAAGCCTATTGATAGAAATCGTTGGGGAATGCTCCCTCAAACGGTGAATGCTTATTATAGTCCAACCCTCAACGAAATTGTGTTTCCAGCAGCCATCATGCAGCCGCCTTTTTTCGATGCAAATGCAGATGATGCAGTAAATTATGGCAGTATTGGAGCGGTTATTGGCCATGAACTTACTCATGGCTTTGACGATCAAGGAGCCAAATATGGCCCTGATGGAAATCTTAAAAGCTGGTGGACAGAAGAAGATAAAAAGCAATTTGAGGCTAGAACAAAGGTTTTGGTGAATCAATTCAATAATTATTTTGTGAGCGATAGCTTGCATATCAATGGCGAGCTCACCTTAGGCGAAAACATTGCAGATTTAGGTGGATTAACCATTGCGTACGAAGCATTTAAAATGCGCCAACAGAAAAATCCAGGGAAAACCATCAATGGATACACCCCCGAACAAAGGTTCTTTATAGGTTTTGCTCAAATATGGAAAAACAATGTTAGGCCAGAGGCTTTACGTCAGTTGATATTAACAGATCCTCATTCGCCTGGCGAATTTAGGGTATTAGGAACGCTATCTAATATGCCTCAGTTCTATGAGGTATTTCAAGTAAAAGAAGGTCAAAACATGTATCGCAGCCCGCAAACAAGAGCTAATATTTGGTAAGATGAAAAAACAATTCTTAATTCTACTCTTCATTCCCCTATTATTTACCTCCTGTGGAAATTCATGGATTCCACTAAGTGTAGACGAAACTTTGGGAAGCCAAAGCGCAACCCAAATTAATGAGGGTATGGCGGGGATGGTTGTATTAGAGGAAGCAGATTACCCAGAGGCGTACAAATATTTAAATAATTTAAAAGATAAAATCCTAGCGTCGGGAAAGGTTAAGCATGCCAATGATTTTAAGTGGGAGTTAAAAATCATTGATGATGATTCTGTTTTAAACGCCTTCTGTTTGCCAGGGGGGTATATATACGTTTACACCGGACTAATGAAATATTTAGATTCTGAACACGCCTTAGCTGGAGTTTTAGGCCATGAAATGGCACATGCCGATTTACGCCATGGTACTTCTCAATTGGTGAAGAACATGGGCTTAAGTTTAGCCTTGCAACTTATTTTTGGAGGTGATGCGAGTCAATTGGTAAACATTGGTGCAAACTTGGTCTCACTCTCTTTTAGTAGAGGCGATGAAACAGAAGCCGACATGCAATCTGTAGAATATCTTTATAGCACCGAATTAGATGCAAGAGGGACAGGTGTATTTTTTGATAAAATTCAAAAAGAGGGTAAAGATCCAGATATAGTAGAATTTTTAAGTACCCATCCAAATCCTGATAACCGAGTAGAAGAAATCAATCAAAAATGGGAAGAGCTTGGTGGAAAAACTGGCAAGAAAAATACCGAGTCGTATCAAAAAATGCTAGCAACTCTTGATAATTAATAACTATAAACCAGTTGTTTATCGTATTTAATTTAATCTAATAGCTTAGATTTTATTTTCTGATTGATTTCAATCAACTTTTGTTTTAAACTTAAAGTAATACTTTGATTTTCGTGCAAAAGGTTATCTAAATCATTTAGATAGCTAATTTCTCTATGTACTATCTTATGGTACTCAATTACCTTTTCAGTACGCTTTTCAACCGCCTCTAAATATTGCCTAATCGACTCGATTTCATGCATTTCATTGGCAAGATCTGGCTTTTCAACTTTCGCTCGATACATGTTTCCTTCGCCTAATAATAACCAATCTGGGTTAAGGGCTGGGAATTTAATTAACAACTTCTGAATCAGCTCTAAACCTGGCTTATTTCTTCCAGAACTGATATGCGTAAGAACTGGTAAGGAGATTTCTAACACGGTGGCAAATGTACTTTTAGACATCTGCTGCTTCTCCATGATACTTAACACACGTTTATTTAACTCATCCATATATATGATTGATTAACAAGGGTAAAAACAACTCGGTTTACAAATGTATATACAAATGTAAAGCATTGCAAACATATGTTAAGTAGCAGATGAACATTTGTAAACTCGTAGCTTCAATAGTTTAATTAGGTAAAGTAATCTATTTAACTCATTATAAGCACTATAAAAAAATATTTTCAATAGCAAAAAACATCTGTAAACCCGTGTTTATTAATGTAAAATCAAAAGATTGGGCAAGTTTTCAAACAATTGTTAGGCTATAATCCTTCTTATAGATATGAAAGAAAAAGTATTAGAATATAAGACCACCATCCGCAGACCCTTGAGCGAGGTGTTTGACTTTTTTAGTAAGGCAGAAAATCTGGATAGCTTAACGCCTCCTCATTTAAAATTTAAAATTCTCACCCCTACACCCATCGAAATGTTCCCTGGGCAACTTATTAAGTATAAGATCTCTTTATTTGGAATCCCATTTTTTTGGAAAACACGCATTACAGAATGGATTCCAGGTAAAAAATTCGCAGATGAGCAACTTAGCGGCCCGTATACAAAATGGTATCATGAGCACTTTTTTGAGGAGAGAGATGGAATCACTTATATGACTGATAGAATAACCTATTTGTCTAAAGGATGGATTTTGGCTCCTTTTTTACATTGGTTATTTGTAGACAAGAATGTCATTGAAATATTTGAGTATAGAGAATCTCGACTAAAGCTATTATTCCCTTAACAATCAGAGAATGTGAGCTGGTAGTTGAATTCCATTTGCGAGCCTGGCCCAAGGTTTAATATTCCTTCCTTTTCCTGCAAGTTACCCTCGAAAGTAACGGAATCTGCAATTCCGGCCCAAGGCTCTAGGCAAACAAATGCTTGCGTAGGAAATTTTGCCCAAATGCCGAAAAACGGAAAACCTTCAAAAGCCATTTTAACAGACCAATGGCTATTTAGGTGCTTTAGTGTAATTTCGTTAGAATGAAGATGCTTAAAAACCAATGCATCTCCTTGAAAACTCATTGAGTTTAATTTAAACATGTTTTCTTCTGTGAGTATAACCGAAGATGTTTGATGATTAAGCAAACCTTCCTCGATCAAATGTCTTTGTAGATTTGGTTCAACCCGATTAAATACAATAGCAAATTCACTTAAATCCTGCTTTGGTAGCAAAAATCCTGGATGAGCACCAATAGAAAAATACATGTTTTGAACTCCTAAATTCAATACTTCATATTTCACTTCCACTGTATCTTCGATGACTTTATAACTTACAAAAAGTTTAAACTCGAAAGGATAATTTTCTGAGGTCTTTTCATTACTCGTGAGCATTAATCTAATAAAATCAGTATAAATCTCCACCACCTCAAATTCCATATCTCTTGCAAAGCCATGTTGGCCTAATTGATAGGTTTTTTCTTGGAAAGTGTATTTCCCACGATTGAGTTTACCAACAAACGGAAACAAGATGGGTGCGTGCCTATTCCAAATCTCTGGATTGGCATCCCACATAAATTCGGTTTGTTGTGCTTTACTTTTTATTGAGGTGATTTCAGCCCCAAAGCTGGCAATGCTCACAGCAAGTTTATTAGATTGAATTTGGTAACGCTCCATAATTGATGGCTAAAATAGCACAAATACACTAAAGCTGTTATATGGATTTAATTTTATAGGTAATGGATAAAATATTTTCCTATTTTTGACTTTTAAACCTACTATGGCGCAGATTTTACGTTTTTTAATGGTGATATTAGTTACAGTTATTTTAGTAGTGATTGTAACAGACTTTGAAGCGGTTACCAATGGCTTCTCTACATTTGTAGACGGAGTTTCAGCCTTATTAGGTAGAGGCAGGTAATATTTATTTGCGAATTTTACTCAAAGCATGCATCTTCGCACTCCCATTGCCGTGGTGGTGAAATTGGTAGACACGCCATCTTGAGGGGGTGGTGCTCGCAAGGGCGTAGGAGTTCGAGTCTCCTTCACGGCACAAAGGTTGTTTGATTTCAAACAACCTTTTTTTATGCCATTGAAATTTTAGGCAAAAAAAAAGCTACCCATTTTGGATAGCTTTTCAATCTCTTTGAGACAGTATTAGTCGATGATTTGAGTGCGCTCTGCGTTTGGCGACTTAATCTTAACTAATTGAGTGTTAACTTTAATTCTGGTATTACGTAGAACTGAAGTAACTTTATTTCTTCTGTCTTTTCTTTTTAAACGGGTGGTTGCCATAAAATTAATTTTGTGCAAAAATAGTCGATTTTTCTTTTCCTGCAACTAATATCCCAAAATATTTAACATACTCTCAGGTTTTTGTTCCTCAGCAAATACCTCATAGCTCAATTGTCCATTGGCATTTCTATCAATTAGAATATGCTTTGGTGCAGGTATTAAGCAATGCTGAATGCCACCATAACCGCCTAAACTTTCTTGGTATGCACCTGTGTGAAAAAAGCCCATGTGTAAGGTTTCACCTGGCTTAACCTTTGGCATAAATACTTGATTGGTGTTGGTGTCAGAGTTGTAAAAGTCTTGCGAATCGCAGGTTAATCCTCCTAAATTAATGCGCTGGAATTCTTTGTCCCACTGATTAACGGCCATTAAAATAAATTTTTGACCAATGCCCCAAGTATCTGGTAAAGTGGTGATAAACGAACTATTAATCATATACCAAAGTTCTTTATCATTTTGCTCCTTTTGGCCAATGATTGAATATAAACTTCCTCCGCTCTCTCCTACTGTAAACGAGCCAAACTCTGTAAAAATATGAGGTTCTGGCACTCCTCTATGTTCACAAATGGTTTTGATGTAATACACAATTTGGTCTATCATGTAGGCATAATCATATTCTACTCCCAAAGAAGTATAAATGGGCATACCGCCACCAATATCCAATATCTCTAAATCTGGGCAAACTTCTTTTACATCGCAATACACATTTACCAATCGGGTGAGTTCGCTCCAGAAATACGTTGTATCTCTAATGCCCGAATTTACAAAGAAATGCAGCAGTTTAAGTTTAAAATTAGCATGGCCTTTTATCTTTTGTTGGTATAGGTCAACAATTTTCTTGCTGCTCATCCCTAATCTAGAGGTATAAACCAAAAAGTTGGGTTCTTCTTCGGTGGCTATGCGAATACCAAGATTGGTAGATTGTGTTGTTTTCGAATCAATGAGGTCTAATTCTTCTGGATTATCTAGCACGCAGATCAAGTTTTCATATCCTTCTCGCACTAAATCGGCCATGTTTTGAGCATATGCCTCTGTTTTAAACCCATTGCAAACAATGTATTGCTGTTTATGAAACTGTCCTTTTGATTCTAAACGTTTAATAATTGATAAATCAAAAGCAGAGCTGGTCTCGATATCTACCTTATTTTTGAGTACTTCTTTTAATACAAAACTAAAATGAGAGCTCTTGGTGCAATAGCAGTAATTATAAATACCATTGTACTGATATTTTTCGAAAGCAGATTTAAAATAGTCTCTGGCATTTTGAATTTGCGAGCCGATTTTTGGTAAATAGGTAAACTTTAATGGGGTACCATATTTTTCTATCAGCTCCATTAAATCAACTCCGTGAAAATACAACTGATTATCTTTCTCTTCAAATCCGTGCCTTGGGAAGAAAAAAGTTTGATGAATTAGGTCGGTGTACCTGTTTTTTAAGTTTGGCTTGTTCAACGTTTGCAAATATTTCTGCAAGATTACATAAACTTAAATTGAGTTGACATAAATAAATTATCAAATAAAAATAAATGACGATTTTGCCCATAAATCCTATATTTGCCCTCCACCGTCCTATGGAGGTTTTGTGAAAAATGTTGAAATAATTACCATTGAATCAGATTTTGGCGCAGGAAAAAAAGGGGCTAAATTAGGCCCACAAGCTTTCCTTAAGTGTTTAAACCCAAACCTATTAACCAAACTACCCCTTACTAGAATAGAAAGCAATCATTTAGAGGAGGAAGAACCCTATCCCGGTAATTTTGCTAAAAACATCGAATCAATTGTTGAGGTGCAGAAATTAGCCGTTGAAGCCATTGAAAAAGGCATGACCAATGGTTCTTTGCCTTGGATAATTTCTGGAGACCATAGTAATGGATTAGCCGGAATTAGTGCCTACAAAAACCTTCATCCAAATAAAAACCTCGGCGTCATTTGGATTGATGCACATGCCGACCTTCATACTCCTTTCACCTCTCCTAGTGGCAATATGCATGGAATGCCTTTGGCAGCTGCACTTGGATTAAGAAAAACATCTTCAGGGAAAAATAACCTTGATAAGGATTCGATGCAACTTTGGGACAACCTCATCAACCTTGGTTCAAACCGAATTAGCCCGAAGATTAAGCCAGAGCACTTGGTTTTTTTAGAACTGCGTGATTTAGAAAAAGAAGAAATTGAATTGCTCAACGAGCTTCAAATTAAGAATTACACACCAGCCCAACGTAAAGAGATTGGTTTAACCCAATTGCTAAAAGAAATTGAAGTTCAGTTAGCAGATTGCGATCAAATTTTGGTTTCATTTGATGTAGATAGCCTCGATCCTACCATTTCTTTTGGAACAGGAACTCCAGTACCAGGCGGATTGTTATGGGATGAAGCAGTTGATTTGCTTAGTTTTTTATTGCAATCCCCCAAATTAGTGGCTTTCGAAATCACAGAAATCAATCCATTGCTGGATAGAAACAACCCTATGGAAGAAGTTTCTGCTAAATTAATGGAAGAAGTTTTTGAAAAGTCTGGGTTCTTATCCTAGACTTTTCAAAAATGATATGGTATCAATGCCATCTGCATAATCCCATAATTCTGGCTGCTGGCTTTTACCAAAGTCTACCAAGTATTCGGCCTTCCCTACACCGCACTGAATGATTTCTTTATTTACCTCGAGGTAATCTTTTACATCCTGCTCTGTATCGTAAAAGGCAAATAAAATCACACTTAACGGAGAGGCTAATCCATCGTCTTGTTTTAGAATTACAAACCCATTGTCTAAATGCGGCGTTTGATTCATTAAGAAAATGGCTTTATGATAAGTGTAGTTATTGGCGTATTTGTTATGGTTGATGATGTCTTTGTATCTTTCGAAAGATTGAAAGAGCGGCTCTAGGTTATACCCTCTTGGGAGTAAGAGTTTAGATACATTGCGACATCCTAATCCAAAGTAAAAAAACACATCGTCGGCCAAGGCATCGAGCTCTTCTGTGGTTTCGTTTCCAGTGATTACCGCCATACTGTTTCTGCTTCTTCTTAGTAAATTAGGTTTACCTTTAAAATAATACTCAAAGTATCGATTGGTATTATTACTTCCAGTAGCAATCACTGCATCAAAATTTTTAAGCTGGCGTTCTTCTGCAAAAGCAATATAATCTGCAAAGGCTGGTTCAATTTGAATGAGTGATTCTATAGCCCACTTCATTAATTCTGTGTCATCCGAAGATAATTTAACTAAAGCTTTATGACCACATATTAATACCGAAAGTAAATCGTGAAAACCTACCAATGGAATATTGCCCGCCATGATAATGGCTACTGTTTTGGTTTCGGGTTGATCCGAAACGGCATAAGGTGCCAACCATTTTGTCAAATTTTCTTTGTTTAGTAAACTACCCCAAGCATGGATAGCATGAAGTTGCATTTGAATGGTAAACCATTGATTCTTGATAAAGGCCTGATTTAACACGTTTAAATCGGCATTTGCGGCACAAAATGTGTCTCCAAGTTTTGAAAATGCTTCTACTCTTTGTGAATAATTCATATTATTTAGACTCGTTCTATTTTTTTGAATCTGCCAACAAAGCTAAACTTGCAGTAGTTATTAAACTAAAATAATTTTATACAAATATGGCTATAATGATCACAGACGAATGCATCAATTGCGGTGCATGCGAACCAGAATGTCCTAATAATGCAATTTATGAAGCGGGTGCCGAATGGGCTTGGGCCGATGGCAATAACTTAAGTGGCGCCTTAGAAATCGATGGTGAAACTGTTGAAGTAACCAAAAGATTTAACCCTAAATCAGATGATACTTACTATATTGTAACTGGTAAATGTACAGAGTGCGTTGGTTTCCATGAAGAGCCTCAGTGTGCTGCTGTATGTCCGGTTGACTGCTGTGTGCCAGACCCAGACAATGTAGAAACGCAAGAAATTTTGTTAGAAAAGAAAAACAGAATGCATTTATAACAAAAAGGCTGCTTATTTAAGCAGCCTTTTTTTTGTCTTCCAACTTTTCTAAAATAACTTGGTTTGAGGCTCAATAAATTCTTTTAACACCTCGGGTGTATTGGTGTTGGTACTTTTGCTGCCAATAAGTTTACCAATCTTATATGCGTGCATTAAATTTTCATCTACAGACTTGATAGATTCAATGATACTTTCTGCCGATTCGGTTTGGGTCAACCATAAACTTTCTGATTCTTTTGACAAAATGATGGGCATGCGTTTTTTGATATTATGAATTTCTGCCATCATTGCATTAGCCTCTGTAGTTACAATGCTAATGGTGCGCAAGGTTTGTTGGTTGCTCGGGTTGACCCAAAGTTCTGAGATACCAGCCATCGAGAAAATAGCCTGATTTTTTAAATAGATAAAGTAAGGTTGTTTTTCTTTTGCATTTATTTGTTGCCATTCAAAAAAACCGGTCATTGGAATTAAACATCTTTGGGTGATTGCAGCTTCTCTAAAAGATGGCTTATCTAATAGGGTTTCTATTTTAGCATTTAGGGTGTTGACCCTTAATTTTTCAGCTTCTTCCCAAGATTTAATCCAATTTGGAATTAAGCCCCATTGTGCCAAAGTAAATGTTTCTGGCGATTGCTGGGAGATAATGGGCAACCATGGATGATTAAATCCATTGAGATGATATCCAACTATGGCTTTGGGGTTAAAAAACATAGGAAACTCCCCTTCAAATGGTTTCTGATAATGGTTTGAAAGTTGCTCGAAGGTGGCTGAAACAGACGCGTGGTAACACATATTAATCTAATATTCCAAATACAATTTCTGAAAGAAAGGTGCAGGCCACCAACACTGGAATTAACACTTTAACCAAGTAGTTAAGGTTGTCTGAAGAATAAATAGCAAGCTGGTCTTTGTAATGGAAATATCTAAAAAACTTGATAATGATAATTCCTAATAGAACAGTTCTCAGTTCACCTGTTAACCAATTTTTCACCTCCATGTCATTTGTTGCTTGAAAAAGTAGAAGCATCACAAAAATTCCCATTACCCCAATTACTTGCGCCACAGGTTGTAGTTTTAACTCAAAGGGCAAATGCCATGGCTCTGCGGTTGGAATGGGCTCCTCGAGCAAGCTATTTACTTCATTGATATGACTTTCTTCGAACCTATAATTCTCTTTTACGTTCAAAGGGTTTTGCCTTAGCAAATGACATAAATGCCAATAAACATCGGGTAATTCTTTGCTAAAGGCCTCTGGCACTTCAAAGAAATTTTCGATGCATACCGAGAAGAATTCTGCTTTATTTTCTCCGGCATATTCTCTAAAAAAGTCTTCATGTCCATGTCTAATGCGCTTAAAAACTTCGTATCCATTGGCCTCCCAATCGTCAAAATAGCTCACGAGCCTTTGGTCGAAACCACCACCCTTTAAAGCTTGTAACCTTAGCATGTGAGCAAATTCATGCAGACCTAAATTATAGGTAGAAGTAGAATAATGATAGCCTTCTTCAAAATCTGGCCAACTGATAAATACCACTCCATTCCCAAGGGCTAATCCTTTTACCCAGTTTTCTGCCAACCTGCTATAAAACACTCCTGGATAAACCACTACTCCCTTTAAAAAAGGCATGTGAGGTTGATGAAACCCAAAGGTGAGTTGTGTGATACAGGCACAAATAAGAATTCTAACTTCTTCTGTTACAGTAAAATCTTCACGTCCTTGTACTTCAATCGAATGCTTTACTTGTAGCATTCTACTTTGAAAATGACTTTTCCCTTCAATGCTTAATGCTGCATAATAAGGGTTTTTAGCTGCTATGATTTGATCGTAAAACTCAAAGTTGCGTGTAGCAGGATCATCTGGATTTAGTCTTTGGCTATCATTTTTGGGCTTCCAAACATGATATTTATAGTATTGCCAAGTGCTTAGGCCAGCATAAAATGCAAGTTCGGGCCAGCGCATTTTACTCCTCTGTTTTAGCGCCGTCTAATGGATTTGCAGGGTTTTCGCCTTTTAAATAAGTAGGAAGGTTTAAGCCTGCCATATTAAATAAATCATTTAAAGGAGGCACTGTTTTCATCATATTCGATACAAAATTAGAGGTACTGCTACCGCCATTCTCTGCATTGTTTCCCGAATCCCAAACAGTGATTTTATCGATTTTAATATTCTTAACTGCTTCCACTTGGGTTTTAACAAGCTCTGGTAATTTCTCAATTAACAATAATTGGAAGGCCTTGGTTGGATCTCCACCAGCGGCTTTTACCACTTGTTCGTAACCTTCGGCCTGTTTTGTTAAGATTTCAAACAAACCTTTTGCTTCGGCCTCCATTTTAGAATAAATGGCATCTGCTTGCCCTTTGGCATTTTCTCTGATTCTTTCAGCCTCAGCTTGAGCCTCTATAATGGCGCGTTCTTTGGCAATTTCTGCAGGTACAATGATATTAGCTATTTGGGTAGAGCGCTCTCTTTCTGAACGGGCCAACTCGGCTTTTTGCTCTGCAACATAGGCTTCTTCTAAGGCTTTGGCTTGTTGAACTTTTTCTGCCGTAATGGCTATTCTAAGCGATTCGGCTTCCTTTTCTCTTCTTAAAGCCTCTGAATTGGCAATGGCAATCTTGGCTTCGTTTTCTCCCGTGATGGCAATGGCGTTGGCTTCAGAAATCTTAATCCTGGTATCTCTTTCGGCTTCTGCTTTACCAATAGACTCATCTTTAGAAGCAGAAGCTATACTCACCTCTCTGTCTTTTTTAGTGATGGCAATTTTTACATCTCTGTCTCTATGCGTTTCTGCAATTTGAGTATCCTTTTCTCTGTCGGCTAAGGCTTTTCCGGTTTCACCAATTTTCTCTTGCTCTGCCACACTCACTTTAGCCTCGTTAATGGCTTTAGCTGCCGCTTCTTTACCAAGAGCTTCTATGTACCCAGACTCATCCTTGATGTCGGTTACGTTTACGTTAATGAGCTTTAAACCAATTTTCTTTAACTCACTGTCTACGTTTTTAGAGATATTATCCAAGAACTTATCACGGTCTGAGTTAATTTCTTCGATGGTCATGGTAGCAATTACCAAACGCAATTGACCAAACAAAATATCTTTGGCTAATTCTTGAATTTGCTCCGAAGACAATCCCAACAAACGCTCTGCAGCGGTATTCATGCTATCTGGCTCGGTTGAAATGGCAATGGTAAATCTACAAGGCACATCTACCCTGATATTTTGCCTGCTTAAGGCATTTGTTAAATTGGCTTCAATAGAAATGGGCTTTAAATCCAAAAAGGCATAGTCTTGAATAACTGGCCAGATAAAGGCACCACCACCATGAATACATTTGGCAGAAGTTCCACCTGTTTTACCATATACTACTAAGATTTTGTCTGAAGGGCATCTTTTGTATCTATTTACAATGGCATACAGCGTTACAAAAGCAACAACAATAAAAACTACAATTAAAATAAAGGGTGACATATATTATTTCTTAACTATTAATAATCCATTTTCATTGGCCTGCTCTACCATAACCATGCTACCCGTTTCAATAGCCTCTCCTTCTGTAATGGCATCTAGTTCGTGGGTAGAACCTTTCACGCTGATAAGCACTTTACCTTTACCCGATTGATGAGCAGGAATCTTTAAATACACTTCGGCTGTTTTTCCGATGGTTTCTTTGTAGGCAAATGAATTGTCTTCGGCCAGTTTATTTACTTGAAGCATGATAAAAACAAATAGGAGCATAAAGATTACGCCCACTACAAATGATACCAAAAGCAACAACCAGATAGAAGAAATCAAATGAAAAAAGGTAATGCCAGACCATGAGAAACCCAATAAAAAGTTAATCAAGTTTCTAAAGGTAAATAATTGAAAAGGGGCATCTGCATCAAGGTTACCGTCAAAATCTGCATCGGTTCCTGCATCTGCATCACCACCAATAAAGGTTAAAATGGTTTGACCCAAAAAGATTAAACTAACAGGGATGGCAATGTACCAAAGTGTTCTTAAGCTAGGCTCTAATTGATTTAAATATTCCATGGCATGTGCAATTTATGGCTTAAAAGGATTAAAAACAAAAATTAAGTCGGCCACCCCAGAGTCTTTCCCTAATTGCAAGGTATCTAAACCTAAGGTGTAGAATTTTGCTTGTTGCAAAATTTGCATAAAGGCCTGTTCCTTGTCTAATTCTTGGCAGGCTTTTCGGGTTGAACCAAGCTTATTTATTTGAAGTTGATGTTTAGATATAAGATTGTATTCTCCAAACAATGAGTTACATTTACCATATCCATTAAAGGTGTTGGGAGAATCGTTAAAGAATATGAAGGGCTCTTTTTCACTTAATGGCCCATTGATATTTACGCCCATCATTTCAACCAAATCCCAGCGTTTATTGTCTAAGTATATACCTAGTTTTTCAAGTTGATATTCTTCTATTAAATCATCCGAGAAATGCTCATAGGCATTTTTCATTTGGGTTAAACCTTCTAAAGTAAGTTGATAATATGTTGGCTTTTCTCCAATGGTTGGATCACCTATTCTAATTACCTCTCCTTCTTTTTCCCACTCGAAATAACCTTTAAATTCAATCACTTCTTTACTCTTGCCTAAATAGCAATACTTTAATATATAGGATAAATCTTCGTTTAATTGAATGGTAGTTGCCATACCATCACATTCTGTGCAGGGCAAAAAACCAAAGTACCTTCCTACCCAAGTGGGTTCTTGCTTGTACAATTCTTGCATGCTTGGGGCAACTGGCCCAGTGGCGCTTGCCATTTGGTCTTCGCCACAAGATAACAGTAAGAATAAATTACAAATTATGACAGTTAAAATATTGGCCTTATTCATGAATCCTTTATTTTGGCTAAAATATAAAAAAAGGGGCTATTTTTCATATTACCTTCGCAGCATGCACATAGTCATTAATGCCAGATTATTAATTAAGGATAAGTTAGACGGTATCGGTTGGTTTACTTTTCAAACCATAAAGCGTATGGTGACCAAGCATCCAGAACATCGTTTTACTTTGGTATTTGACCGTAAATTTCCTCAAGAATTTTTGTTTGCAGATAATGTCGATGGAATTGTTTTGTATCCACCAGCACGTCACCCATTGCTGTATGTATGGTATTTTGAAATTTCTTTAAAGCGTTTTCTTGTTAAAACTAAACCCGATTTATTTTTAAGTACAGATGGTTTCTTGGTGCTGCATCCTTCTATCCAACAGTTAGCCGTGATGCATGATATTAACTTTTATCATCATCCACACGACCTAAAATTTGCCTTTAGACATTACTATAATTTTTTCTTTCCAAAGTTTGCAAAAATCGCCAAACGCATTGCCACTGTAAGTGAATATAGCAAAAGCGACATTGTAAAAACTTATGGCATTGAGCCCTCCAAAATAGATGTGGTGTATAATGGAATTAATGAAGGTTACAAGCCAATTGGAAACAAAGAAAAGGAAGCCACTCGATTACACTACACCCACGGAAATCCTTATTTTTTATTTGTGGGTTCGCAAAGTCCGCGTAAAAATTTAAACAGACTCATCAAAGCATTTGGCATTTTTTCTGAGTTACATCAAAAGGAGTATTATTTGGTATTGGCTGGTAGTTCGTTTTGGGGTGATGATGATCTTAGAAAAACCTATGAAGCATCTGCAGTAAAAGACAGAATTATTTTTACCGGTAGATTATCACAAGAAGAGTTAACCAAAGTAGTTGCCTCTGCCTTTGCCTTAACCTTTATGCCCTATTACGAAGGTTTTGGTATTCCAATGATAGAAGCAATGGCTAGCGCTGTACCTGTGATTGCTGCCAACACCTCTTGCCTTCCAGAAATTGCAGGTGATGCTGCCTTGTATGCCAATCCCTATATCGAATCGGATATGGCAGATGCCATGTTACAATTAGCCAATGACGAGAAATTGTACCATTCATTGATACAAAAAGGTTTGGTTCAAACCGAAAAATACAGTTGGGATAAAACAGCAGATTTACTTTGGCAAAGTATAGAAAGATGTATTTAATCAAAGGCTTTATTGCCTGTTTTTTAGTAGACCCTCAATAGAAAGGTCTTCATCAATTAAAGGCCAATG
>CAYUDC010000003.1:52324-79630 GCA_964443415.1 uncultured Chitinophaga sp.
GGCCCTGGATAAGCATCTGCGCGTCTGGTAAAGTATTTCTGGTTTGTAAGATTATTACAGCTTCCTTCTATTTTATAATTTTTATAGGCAAAGCTTAAGGTAAGATCCATCACGGTATAAGCCGGAATAACGCCATTCACGCCACCGCTCACCTTTTGGGCATTGCTGGCATCCGTAAAATGTTTAGCCACATGGTTACCTTGAATGCTTGCTGCAAAGCCTTTGTACTTATAACTTACTCCCGCTCTTCCCATCATAGGTGCTGCCATTTCTACTTTATTTCCTTCAATTGATTTATCTTTAGCATTGATATAAACAGCATTTACATAAGCTAAATTAAAGTAGACATTTAACTTAGCTTTAGCAGTTTTACCCTTCATTAACCTCCAAATATCGGCTTCTGCAAAGCACTCTATTCCGCTGTTTCTGGAGTCTGCAATATTGGTTCTAAAGCGATAATCTTGGTACAAAGGCGGCATGTCTGCTCTAAGAATTTGGCCAATTCTATCTTGATAAGAAAGTAAGAATATACTCATATCAAATTGAAATATAGATTGGTAGTTTCCGCGCAATCCCCAATCGGCACTGAAGCCGCGTTCGTCTTTGATATTGGGATCTACCTTGATGTTTGGGTTTACAATTCTTAGGTCGTTGAAATTTACTGCCCTGTAATTTTGGGTGATGTTGGCATAAGATTCAAGCCATGCATTAACTTTATAACTTACTCCGATTCCTGCAAATACAAAGGAACGGATGGCGGTTTGTTTATCGTTGATGCTGGTATCTGCGATAATGTTTCCAGCAAAATCTCTGCTAATTATTCGATAATATCCAGAAGAAGCTGTTTGAATATGCTCTGCTCTTATGCCTGGAGTGACGCTCCATCTGGCGTTTATTCTTAAAATGTTTTCGGCAAACCAAGCTGCATTGATATTGGAAAATAAATAATCTGAGTTTTCTGGTTTAGCAGGATTTAACAAGCTAAAATCTGCAGTAGTTAAGTTGTTTCCATCACCCTGAATGGAGCGTGTAGTGCCAAGATACAAGCGTGTGCCTGTTAAAACAGTTTGGGCTTTTCCTAGTAATTTGTAATGAGACAGCAAACGTGTTTCGTTTCCGATGTTGTTAAATCTGCCATCTATAAGGGTGCGGTTAAAGCCAAGATCTGCAATATTGGGGCTGCTTAAATTCCCTAATGAAAGGCGTTGCGAGTTTAAGGCAAAGGTTTTCGAGTTAAGTTTAGTTTGTTGATTAAATTTATATATCACTTCGAGTGAGGCTAAATTCCAGTTTACCTTAAACCAATTTCTACTTCTAAATGATTGTTGTGGATTCTGCTCAAATTGGGCGTCTGTAAGTCCGCCCGGCTGTTGAGCCACATATGTCATATGCGTAAAATCTGTGGCCAAACTTAATTTATCGTTGGCTTTATATTGAATTGAATAATAAAAAGTATTTACAGTAAATGCAGAATTTGGTCGCCATCCATTGCTTTGTTTATGATTAAAGAACGCATAATAATTGAGTCTATTTTTTAATAAGGTTCCACCCAAGCTATTAAAGGTGCCAAAGAAGCCAAAAGAGCCAAGGGTTTGTCTGGATACCACGGCCAAAGGTTTGCTTTGGTCTCCCTTTTTCATCACAAAATTAAGCATGCCGCCAAATTGAGTTCCAAATTGCAAGGCAGAGGCACCACGTACTACTTCTATTTCTTCTACCGCTTCGATAGGCGGTGTATAATAACTTTCTGGATAACCAAGGGCATCGGCACTGATATCATAACCATTTTGGCGGGTATTAAAGTTGGAGGTTCTGTTTGGACTTAAGCCTCTCCCACCTACTCCCAGCTGTAATCCGGCTTGATCGCTCTCCCAAATATTGATGCCTGGTACTTTGGCAAAAACCTGTCGGGCGTTATTGGTAGCTAAATTTATTTGAAGATCTTTTAATACAATAAGCTCAGATTTCTTGGCTTCGAAAATGCCAAAACCAGAGATGCTGTTGAGTTTACCAATGCCGTTTGTTTCTTCTCTTGAATTAGAAATAATAAGTTCATTTAAGTAGTTCATGCGGTTGCTGCGCAAGGTATCTTTAGTTGTTTGTAAAGAATCTTTTTGTGCCAATGCATTTATGCTACACAACATTAAAAGGGCTATATGTACTACACTATTTTTCAAACGGGTTGATCCAAGATTTATTTGCCCAAGCATCTTTAAGGGTGAGCAAGTTGATGTTTGGGTTGATATACAATTGGCTAGGTCTGCCATTGAGCGTTACATAAACTTCTGCTCTAACTTTAGATACCTCAATGCCTTTGGTTTGGTAATGGTTTTTTAGAAACTGAGCATATTGCAAAATCATATCGGCTTGCATGGCCATTTGCTTTTCTTGATGCGGGTTTAAAAAATCTCTGTTATCAACCACACCTTCCTTGTTATTTTTAGCATCAGTCACATAAAAAGTTGCAGTTCCGGCTTTCTCAAATAGCATTACCCGCCATCCAAACCGGTAGCCTTGCTCTGTCCAAAGGTGGTTGTTTGGATAAAGCAAATATCTAAAAGGAAAGGCAAGGTGAAAGGTTATCCAAATAAATATAGCAATGATAATGGAGGTGTGATGAGCGGAGCCTTCTACGCAAACGGGCTTTGGGTCAACCCGAAAAAATGGAATGAGCTTAGTAAAAAAAAGAATGATTTTTTGATGAAATGCATCGCTAAAAAAGATGAGCGTAGAAAAGGTCATTACCAAAGGAAATACTCCTATTTGAAAAAGGTATCCAGTGATGCTATGAAAGGCGAGAATACAAAGCCAAGCATACATTCGTGTGTGAGTAAATAGTAAAAAAAATCCTACAAAAACATCAAACAACATGCCTGCCCAACTAAAGAGAAAAGCCGTTGCCGTATAGTTTAAAAGAGGACCTATTAGCCACATGTCGCTATTGGCAGGTAGCCATATCTTAAGCGGCATTGCAAGCATTAACCAATCGTAGTTTATCTTAGCAATGCCTGCATAAAAATATACCAAGATCAATTGAAATTTTAGGATGTTGATTGTATAGGCAGGTACTAGTTTAGCGCTCATTTGGGGGCTACGAAAGGCATCCCAAGCATACGCTTTATGGGCAGGCAAGAACATCATTAGAAAAGCAATTAAGCTAACAAAATAGTAGTGATTTAAGTAGTAAGTTAAATCGATGAGTTCGCACCAGGTGAAGCAAATAAAAAATACGATGGTTGCAGCTCTGTAATAGGCACCAAAGAAAATTCCAATTGAAGCCAGTAACATTAAAACATGCAAGGCATACATGAAAAATGGAGGTAAGAGTGGCACCCATTCGAAACCAAAATATTTAAACTGAACCTGAGTAGAAACAAAATGAAGATCTACCCAACCCAGCAGCATAAACCTAAGGGTGCTGATAAAAGTAGTCATGCCAAAGATGAGTCTAAAACTCACCAATGGCATGATGTTGGTTTCTTTGAAGAAAAGAGTATTAAATAGGTTCTTTTTAATCTCCATCTCCGCTGCTGTAGGTAATGGCAATGCCCACTAAACTTGATAGGTCACTTTTAAAAAATCGGGTATGTTTTTGTAGTTCTGTATGAACGGTGTTTACAGTTTCAAAATCTTCTTGAATGCTTTTTGCAAGGGGTTTTTCTGGCAACGCAGCAAAGGCTTTGTCTATTTCGGCTATTTGTTTTTGAGTTGATTCAATGAGGGTATTTCCCCCACTGATGGTTTCTAAATATTCTTTAAATCCAACTCCATCTTGTCCATGAAAGGCTCTTCCATCCCAGATATTTTTGAGCTGTTGCCACTGGGCCTTTGCTAATTCAAGCGAATAGCCACTATAATAGGCCTCTACTTTTTCTGGTGCTGTGCTGGTTTGCCCGGGTCTTAAGCCAAGAGGAATACCCAATTTAAAATTCTTTAGACCTTCATAGCTTTTAAGAAACTCATTGTAATAAAGAGAAACAGAACTTCCGATATCAGTACCAGTATTCGCTTTAAAATCTTTGTTGTAATTGCTTTTCCAAGATTGGTTAACCAAAGCAATTTGTATGGCTAATTTATTGGCACAAGCTTTTAGATAGGAAGCTCTGAAAGTGGAAGTGGCATATGTTTCTAAGATTTGTGAAGGCGTTTGGTTCAAACCGAACAATAGAAACTCTATGGCAAAAAGACCACGCGCATCTCTATCAAAATTGTTAAAGCTAGAGTCTTTAGCGGTGATATGGTTTTCTATTTTAATGGTATTTACCGGAAAAGTACCAGCTTCTTCATTTAGAGACTTTGCAATACCCATCTCTCCTGCTGGACCAAAGTTAAACATATTGATGCTTTGCCATTGGATGGCGGCTTGTTTCCAGGCAGCCTGTGTAGTTAATAAATTGGCTTCGTTTGGATTATTTACAAAAACTTGAATGGCTGCTTGCAGATTAAGAGCCGACAGATTGGATTCTTCCAAGGCAGGAAGAATGATGTTATCTGCCGCCTGCAAGAGCAATTCTGAGCGATTAAAGCCCCTATTTTGTTGATTGCTCTGTTTTTCTTGACAAGCCAATAAAAAGGTAATGGCTAATAATACAAACGTTTTTTGCATGACATTATCTATTTTGTTCGTTTACCCAATTCTTTTTAAAGTCTTCGATTTCTTGGTTGCTAAACTGGTAAATTGATTGAACCAAAGTGATTACTTGGTTTAAATTATTTACCTGATTGACACGGTCACTTAAAAATAGCAATGGATTGCCAAGAGCATCAGGTTTTGCTTGTAATAAAGACAATATCTGCAAAGCTTGTTCGCCTGTAATGGTTTTTCTTGCCATACTGGCCCAACCGGTTGTAAACCCTGCACATTCGGCTAAAGCGTGCAAGGTTGCGGCTTTTTGTGCAGCAGTGAGTTCGGTTTGAGTCATGTTTGCAATAGCAGCATGGCAGTAATTTACTACTGTGGCAAAGGTGGCTTTTTCTAATATCACGCGAATGGCTTCTCTTGCCTCGTCTTTTTCTTTATTGAATTGGCTACCACCTTTTAAAGCTGCTTGAAGCTTAAGGAAGTTATATTTAATTTGACTATAAAATCCATTGCCATCATTTTTATCTCTTCTGGCGAGGTAATTTGCCATGTATCTATCTGCATAGGCGCCGTGTTTGGCAGCACCACTGTTTTTAAATTGAGGGGTAAAGCCAATTAAGAATAAGGCTTGATCCAAAGTTTTGAGTGTTGGTTCGTCAATCACCAAAAGTTGTAAAGCTTGTTTGACGCAAAAAGAACCAAATAGGTCTTTTTCGATCATTTGTTCAGGTTCATGGCCTTTTTCTGTAAAAAGATAGCCACCAAAAACACCACCAGAGGCATTTGCAGAGTCGGGGTTAAATGCATTGCCCGAGGCTGCTTCAGCCTTTTGCATCCAACCGTTGTTGCGGTTTAGGATAAAATCTACATTATACGAATTCATAAGGGTATAAGTAGAAACACCTTTGTAATCGGTTAGGAAGGTCCTTAAGATTTCGCCATTTAATTTAACACCAAGGTTCCTCCCATTTTTCAGCTCCACCACCAAAGCATCAAAAGATTGGGTGTAGGGCAAAAATTCCTCGATATTGGCTTTAAAATTAGAAGAATCGTACTGAGAAGGAATTTCAAGTGAGGATTGTTTTTCTTCTTCTTTTTTGCATGCAGCAAATAGACCAAGAATGGCAAAAAACAAGATGATTTTGTGACTGTGGTTTTTCATGTTCTTTATTTAGAATTATTTTAAATAAATGCTTTTGCAAATCTAACAAGCGTTAAATAAGATGCAAGGCTATTTGTAGATTAATTCTAAATAGCATATATTAAATATTGAATATCAATATTTTAATATTGCCTAAATTACTAAAATCTGACAAAAATCATAAACTAAAATCTAGTAGTAGTAGTATTCGGGTGCTTTTATTTTCTTTGCAGTACATGACAAGAGAAACGATTGTAAGCGGTATTAGGCCAACTGGAAATTTGCATTTAGGCAATTTTATGGGTGCTGTAAATAATTTTATAAAAATGCAGCATGAACATGATTGTTACTTTTTTATAGCAGACTATCACAGTTTAACCACACATCCCAACCCACAAGATTTGCATCAGAATGTGAGGCAAGTTTTAGTGGAGTATTTGGCCTGTGGATTAGACCCAGAAGCTTGCACCTTATATATTCAAAGTGATTTGCCTCAAATTCCAGAGTTATATATGTTGTTAAACATGCATGCTTACATGGGAGAATTGGAGCGGGTAGCTTCCTTTAAAGAAAAGGCAAGAACGCAACCCAATAATATCAATGCAGGTTTATTAACCTATCCGGTATTGATGGCTGCTGACATTATTATTCATAAGGCTACTAAGGTGCCAGTGGGCAAAGACCAGGAGCAGCATTTAGAGATGGCTAGAACATTTGGCAATCGTTTTAACAGGATGTATGGGAAAGACATTTTCCCAGAACCTTATGCCTTTAATTATGGCAAGGAGTTGGTGAAAATTCCTGGTTTGCAAGGCGGAGGTAAAATGAGCAAGAGCGATGGAGACAACAATGTCATTAATCTCATCGACTCGCCAGAGCTGATACGTAAAAAAATGAGCCGAGCGGTAACGGATACGGGGCCTTCGGAACCCAATACGGCGCCTTCGGCGCCTGTTCAAAACCTCTTCGACCTCATGAAAATTGTTTCTACCGAAGATAAGTTAGCCTTCTACCAACAAGCTTATGCCAATTGTAATATTAGGTATGGCGATTTTAAAAAGGATTTGGCTGAAGACATGATTGTGTTTCTTGCTCCTGTTAGAGAAAAAATTGCAGACATAGCCGCCAATGATAACTTGTTAAAAAAGGTGGCTAAACAGGGCAAAGAAAAAGCAGCAGAAAGTGCCGATAAAACCATCAAAGAATGCCGTGATGCAATTGGATTTAGAGGCTTTTAATAAAATATTGATGATTATCTAAATGGTTAAATCTGCCTATTTATTATTATTTTTGAAATAAGCTTAAATAATTATGATTATCGAAAGAACAAAAAATGAGGTAATTTTTAAATTACCATATAATACAGACATTGAGTTGCTGCAAGACCTAGCTGATTTATTTGAATATAATGAAATTACTAGGAAATCTAAGGCCACTAAAACTCAAGTAGACCAATTTCTAAAATCCTTGAAAAAAGGAAGGTGGAAAAGAACTAAAAAAGAAATTGGTTTATGAGAATTGTGGTTGATTCGAATATTGTTTTCAGTGCAATATTAAATTGCAACAGCAAAATATCTCAAATTTTATTACAACCAAAATCAAAATTAAACTTCTATTCAACTAGCCAATTACTAGAAGAACTAAATAGGCATAAGGCCAAGATTCAAAAAATTTCAAAGTATTCTGATCATGATTTAGAAAGAGTAATTGGAATCATTACAAGTAAAATTAGATTCATTAATTTAAACCTAATTCCTAAAGAAATTTATATAAAAGCCGAGCAATTACTAAAGGATATTGACATTGACGATACCGAATTTGTGGCCTTAACTGAACATACAAAAGCAAAACTTTGGACTGGCGATAAGGAGTTAATAAAAGGGTTGAAAGCAAAAAATTGGAACAAGTTTATAACAACTGAGGACCTTTATATTAAGTTGAAGAGTTAGTTTTTTTTAAAATATTTTATTAACAAACTAATTTTCAATGCCCCAAAAATCACTTTACTGGTAATTTAGGAATAGGCAAGGCTTTGCCTTCACGTTTCATTTTCCCTACTTCTTGTATTATTTCTTGCTCGATGGTCTTATCTACCTCTTGCTTAAATAAATCTATCACATCTACTTCTGCAACTATTAAGATAATTGCCAGCACACATAAAAACCCTATACTGGCCAGCGTAATGAGCAATTTAGCTGCTTGTTTTTGTTGTTCCATAGCTTAGGTTTTTTGCTTTTTCTTTTGGGCTGATGGAAACAGCACATTATTTAAAATTAAACGATAACCTGGCGAATTAGGGTGCAAATTTAAATCTGTTGGCGGCTCTCCTACCTGATGCTGGTAGTCTTCTGGGTCGTGTCCGCCGTAAAAAGTCCATGTACCCTTGCCCGCAGTGCCATGAATATACCTAGCTTCGTTTAAAGATTTATTCTCCCCTAAAATTAGCACCTCAGATTTAATATAAGGTTTTCTAAAGGCAGTGGTTTGACCCCAAAATCCCTTGACTGTGCTGGTATGATTTTGATTTAACATGGTGGGCACCATATCCCATTTGGCACTAAATTCAAACAATGTAAATACATCATTGTCTTCGGTAACTGGGCGTGTTCCTTGCATGGCATCAATATAACTATGCTCATACACCATTGGATCAAGGTATAAACGATAATCTTTAAAGGCAAAGCCTCTGCTAAAATCTAGCTTCTTATCTGCAGACCAATCTGCTGCATCCCCATCAAACACCTGGTCGCAAATATCCACCCCATCCGCAGCCAAGGCAATATCCCAAGTATCGGTGGCACTGCACATAGCAAACATAAAGCCACCTCCAAGCACATAATCTCTAATCTTTTTGGCAACTGCCAGTTTTAAATCGCTCACCTTGGTAAAACCATGTTTAGCCGCCATAGCTTCTGCCTCTCTTACTTCGGCTTGGTACCATGCTGCATGCGCAAAAGCCGAATAAAACTTCCCATACTGCCCGGTAAAGTCTTCATGATGCACATGTAACCAATCATATAAAGGCAGTTTGTTTTGTAGTACTTCATCGTCGTACACTACGTCATAGGGAATTTCGGCATAGGTTAAAACCAAGGTAACGGCATCGTCCCAAGGTTGCTTGGTTTTTGGACTGTAAACTGCAATTTTAGGAGCTTTTAAAAGCTTTACTAATTCCATGTTTACATCGGGTTTGGCTATTTGAAGCAAAATTTCAGATACTTGCCCTTCGCTAATTACTTCGTAACTCACACCCCTCACCCTGCATTCTTTTTCGGTGGCATCATTTAGCATCATCATAAAACTGCCACCCTTGTAGTTAAGTAACCAGTTAACTTCTTGATCTTGCTTGAGTAACCAAAATGCCAAGCCATAGGCTTTTAAATGATTCTTTTGGGCTGCATCCATTGGAATCAATATCCTTGTGGCGCTGGCTTGTGCAGCAATAAATAAAAATAATATAATGAGCCATTTACGCATGATTCAAATATGCTAATTAGATTGGATACTTTTTGAAATAAGATTGTAAATTTCTAATAAATGTTGCTCGGATGCTAAGATTTCTCTATGAATGTTTAAACTTAGCTCATCGCCTCTTTTGGCGGGGCCCGTTTGGGCTTGGCTGGCAGAAAGTGTATCTAATTTTAAAACGGTTTCTAGCATTAATGGCTTTAAGTGATTCAATGACAAGTTATTTTTCTTCAAAAAATCCTCCATTAAAACGTACAAATGATTGCTAAAATTATTCACGAATACCGCAGACACATGCAGCTTCTGCCTTTGGGATTCATCAGCAAACACGGCCTTTCTTCCTATGGTATCAGCGGTTATTTCTAAAATTCGTTTGTTCTCTTCGTTGTTGGCATCTACCACAATTGGTATGTTTTTAAAATCTAATTCCCGGTTTTCGCTAAAGGTTTGTATAGGCCAAAAAACGCCATAGTTTGGGTGCATTTGTAAGATGTTGCTTGGCAAAATGCCAGAGCAATGCAACACAATGGCATTGGTTTGTAAGGTATTTGCTAACTCCTCCACCGCACTATCAGAAACAGCTAAAATTAAAATGTCGGTTTGATCCGACGCCGCCTGAAGCGTATCCGCCAAAGGGATTTGATAGGTGCTCGACAAAATTTGGCCAGCTTGTTTATTCCTGGCCCAAAGTTGCACCAATTCTAGGTTAGAGCCTTTAAGGGCTTTTATTAAATGCTTGGCTAACCTGCCGCTTCCTGCTATGGATACTTTAATCATGTGTTGGTTCAAAACTATTGATAATATTGACAACTCAAAAGTTCAGTAACTCAAGTTACTTAAAAAATGTGCATATTTTGCTTTTTTCGTTTTTCGAAATTTGGATAATATTGAACAAAGAACAAAATCGAAATTTATGATTAGTAACCATGAAATAGACTACCGCATTTTTGGTAGCGAAATGCAATGTGTAGAAATTGAACTAGACCCAAATGAAACCGTCATGGCAGAGCCTGGTTCCTTTATGATGATGAACGATGGCGTTCAAATGAACACCATTTTTGGCGATGGCTCACAGCAACAAAGCGGCATATTTGGCAAGTTAATGTCGGCAGGAAAAAGACTGTTAACAGGCGAAAGCTTGTTTATGACAGCCTATACCAATATGGGTTCGGGCAAAAAAACGGTGACTTTTGCTTCTCCCTATCCAGGTAAAATCATTCCTATCGATTTAAGTAAGATGGGTGGCAAAATGACTTGCCAAAAAGATTCGTTCTTATGCGCAGCTAAAGGCGTGAGCGTGGGCATTGAGTTTCAAAAGAAACTTGGAACAGGCTTGTTTGGTGGAGAAGGATTTATCATGCAAAAACTAGAAGGCGATGGAATGGCTTTTGTGCATGCTGGCGGACATGTAGAAGAACGTGAATTGATGCCTGGTGAATTGTTAAAAGTAGATACCGGCTGTATCGTAGCCTTTACCAAGGAAGTAGATTATGATATTCAGTTTGTAGGTGGAATTAAAAACACCTTGTTTGGTGGCGAAGGTGTATTTTATGCTACCCTAAGAGGCCCTGGTAAAGTTTGGATTCAGTCTTTACCCATTAGCAGGTTGGCTGGAAGAATCTTGCAGTATGGCAGCGTAGGTGGAAGACGCGAAGAAGGCAGTATATTAGGAGGCTTAGGCAATATCCTAGATGGCGATGGATATTAAGAAAATTGATGTTCACGCGCATATCCTCCCAGAGTTTATGCCCAACCTTAAAGAGCGTTATGGCTATGGAGAGGAATTTATTTACCTCGATCATTTTCAGCCAGGGCGCGCCAATATGATGAAAGCAGATGGTACTTTTTTTAGAACCATCGACGAGCTCTGCTGGAACCCAGAATCCATTATTGATCACATGGATAAACATGGCGTAGAACTTATGGCATTGTCTATTGTACCTGTATTGTTTTATTACTGGGCAAAGCCAGAGCATACACATGAGTGGGCGCAGTATTATAATAACCATGTAGCTAAAATTCAAGAATCTTATCCTAAACGATTTGTTGGATTGGGCACCCTTCCCATGCAAGACATTACTAGGGCTTGTGAAGAATTGTCGCGTTGTAAGTATGAATTGAACCTACCTGGCGTTGAAATTGGAACGCACATAGAGCATAGAAATTTAGACGACCCCTACTATTATCCTTTTTACGAAACCGCAGAGAAACTGGGTATGTGCATTTTTGTGCATCCTTGGGATATGATGGGTCAAGATAGAATGCCTAAGTATTTCTTGCCATGGCTAGTAGGCATGCCAGCAGAAACTTCCTTGGCTATTTGCAGCATGATATTCGGTGGAATCTTTGATAAATATCCTAAGCTAAGGGTGTTATTTGCCCACGGCGGAGGCTGCTTTCCACAAACCATTGGCAGAATAAGCCACGCTTACCATGCCAGACCAGATTTGTGCAATGTGCATAAGGTGGCCGACCCAAGAACTTATACCGACAAATTCTATATCGACTCTTTGGTACACGACGACGAAACCTTTGAATTTCTATTGAAGATGTTTGGACCAGATAAAATTGCCATGGGCTCTGATTTCCCTTTTCCATTAGGCGATTTAGAACATGGCAAGTTCATAGAATTAATGAAAGATTTGTCTGAAGAAACCAAACTTAAACTCCTAAGAACTTCTGCCTTAAACTGGCTGGGGATTGATTTGGGGGAATAGTTAACTTTCTTATATCCATATCCCTAATCTACAAATTCACCTAAATTCGTTGATTGTAATCTACGAATTTGCGTGAATTTGTAGATTTCAAAAAGCCCATTTATCAAATACCATCATGCAAACTTTGACGACTTTGTTTTTTAATTTTAAAATTAAAGCATGATTATTGACAATAAAATAATAACGTAATTTAATTGTATGAATACACCAGAAAAAATTGAATGCTTAATTGTTGGCTCAGGGCCAGCAGGCTATACAGCTGCTATCTACGCAGCGCGTGCCGATATGAAACCTGTTATGTATGCAGGAATGCAACCGGGCGGTCAGCTTACCATTACCACCGATGTAGAGAACTATCCGGGCTACCCAGATGGTATCATGGGACCAGAAATGATGGAGCAATTTAGAAAGCAAGCAGAGCGTTTTGGCACCGACATTCGCTATGGCATGATTACCTCTGTTGACTTTAGCGGTAAACCTCCTTACAAATTAATAGCAGACGAAAGTCATGAAATATTGGCCGAAACTGTCATTATTGCAACTGGTGCAAGTGCCAAATGGTTAGGCATTCCATCAGAAGAAAAATTAAATGGCCGTGGTGTGAGTGCTTGTGCTGTTTGTGATGGATTTTTCTTTAGAGGAAAAGATGTTGCCATTGTTGGTGCTGGAGATACCGCTTGTGAAGAGGCTTCTTACCTAGCTAAAATTTGCAGCAAAGTGTATATGATTGTAAGACGTGATGAATTTAGAGCTTCCAAAGCCATGCAACATCGCGTATTAAACACGCCAAACATTGAAGTAATTTTTAATGCAGTAACAGAAGAAATCCTTGGAGAAAATGCTGTAGAAGGTGCTCGCTTAAAGGTTGGTTCAAACGGAGAAACCAGAACCATTGATGTAAAAGGGTTCTTTGTAGCCATCGGACATCAACCCAACACAGGCATCTTTAAAGACTATTTGGATATGGATGAAACTGGTTACTTGCTTACCGTTCCGGGCACCAGCAAAACCAATGTAGAAGGCGTATTTGCTTGTGGAGATGCACAAGACAAAGTGTATAGACAAGCTGTAACTGCTGCTGGAAGCGGTTGTATGGCTGCTTTGGATGCCGAGCGTTATTTAGCCGCTAAACATTCTCCTGTTGCCCACGCATGAACTGGAAGTCACTAAGCTCTATAGAGCAATTAAATGAAATTGATGCGGAAAGCAAAAGTAAGCCCGTATTGATTTTTAAACATAGCACACGTTGTAGCATTAGCTCTACGGCCTTAAGCAGGTTCGAAAGAAGCTATGATGCCCAACATGATGCATTGATAGCATTTTATTTCCTAGACTTGTTAAAGCATAGAGACATTTCTAATGCCATTGCAAACAAGTATCAAGTAGAGCATCAATCGCCACAAGCCTTGCTTATCCATCATGGCAAAAGCACTTTTGATAGCTCTCATTTCGAGATTGATTATCAAGAAATCATACAGAAAGTATCATAAAAAAAGGGGCCCTAAAGCCCCTTTTTTATTTAGAATAATTTAGGTTGATCCGAATCTTTGTTGCCAGGTTTAGGAGGCTTAGCATTTGATTTGGGTTGCTCAAAATCATCTTCATCCGAAAGGAGTTTCTTTATTTTCTCTTCCTCTTGTTGGAACAAATCTAAGTTCACAGGAATCTCTTCTCCTTCTTCCATGCTTTCTTGAATCTGCTCTTCTATTTCGTCTTGAGGATCGGGTGGCAAAAGCTCTATTTGGTTTAAATCATTGCCACAGAACTTGTTTCCGATAGCCTTCCAGCCCTTTACCTCAATAGCGTCGTTAAGATAAACTTGCTCTTCTTTGAGGGTTTTTCCTTTGCCCGTTGAAAGAATAACAACCGGGTTTTTATAGTCGGTTGCCAACAAGATATAGTTGTCTTTTTCTTCTGGGATGCACATGAACTTTTTGTTCTGAGTAAGTGTCTCCACCAAAAAGCGTTTGATGTTAAACTGCTTTCCTTTGGCATCATAATACACTACGGCAATCGGTCGATTAGGTTTAAACTTGCTAATAAACAACACCTGATCTGCAACAAAGTGATTAGACAAATCGAAATTGGTTAATTCGTAATTACCCTCTTTATCAATGGCAATAATTTGGTCGCTTCCACTAAAATTGCCAATGAAATTGCCATGTTGATTTACGTTTAGACGTCCAATGGCTGGGTCGTACCAAATGTCTATGCCACCTAAGGTTGATATTCCTTTTGATTTAAGTTTTATGCCTTTTACTAAGTATTTACTTACAATATTACCTTGCACTCCCCTGCCTTTAATGGCCAGTTCGCTAAAGTCGAAATCGAAGCTGAGCTTTCTGGCATGGCTTAATGGACTTAAGGTAATGTTTACCACCTCTGCTTCACCACTTGGATTGGCCGTAAAGTATAATATCCTAGAACCATTGGTACCTTGGGTTAAATCATATTCTTTATCGCGGGTAATGCCTGTTACTGGGAAGCGTTTGGCATAACTCACTTTGGTTTTACCATCTAGGTAAATCATGTTGTAAATTCTACGTTCATCATTCTTTCTAAACACATCTACATGAATGATGTCTTTGCCCATAAAGGCTTTTTCTTGCACCTTGCTCACCACCATTTTACCATCTTTTCTAAATACGATGATATCATCAATGTCTGAACATTCGGTTACAAAATCGTCTTTCTTTAAGCCAAACCCCACAAACCCCTCAGCCTTGTTTACGTATAATTTATGGTTAGCAATGGCCACTTGCTTAGAGTCGATGTTATCAAAGGTTCTTATTTCTGTTCTTCTTTCTCTGCCCTTGCCATATTTCTTTAACAGATTCTCGAAATACTTGATAGCATAGGCCTTTATATTTTCTAGGTTATTTTTAACCTCCTCTAATTGGGCTTCAAGGCCACGCATGATTTCATCGGCCTTAAAAGAATCGTATTTACTGATTCGCTTAATTTTAATTTCGGTTAATCTTAAGATATCATCTTCGGTTAATTCTCTTCTGAATAATTTTTTATACTTATTCATTCCCTTCCAAATGGTATCAATAACCTCTTCGAAGCTTTCACATTCTTCGATATCGCGATAGATTCTTTTTTCGATAAAAATTTTCTCTATGCTGCTATAATGCCATTGTTCTTCTAGCTCTTTGCGTTTAATTTCTAACTCTTGTCGCAATAGCTCTTTGGTCTTCTCTGTAGAGATTTTAAGCAATTCGTCTACACCCACAAACATGGGCTTATCATCTACAATAATGCAAGCATTTGGAGAGATACTTACCTCGCAATCGGTAAAGGCATAAAGGGCATCAATGGTTTTATCTGGCGAAACACCAGCTGTGAGTTGCACTTCAATTTCAACTTCTTTGGCCGTATTATCGATTACCTTTTTGATTTTAATTTTACCAGAATCATTTGCCTTGATAATCGAATCTATCAATTGATTGGTGGTAACGCCAAAAGGCACGTCTTTAATAAAAAGCGTCTTGCTATCTTTTTCTTCTATCTTGGCCCTCACCCTTATTTTGCCACCTTTTTTACCTTGATTGTAATTGGTAACATCTACCAAGCCACCGGTTAAAAAATCTGGGTATAGCTCAAATTTCTTGCCTTTTAAATAATCGATACTGGCATTGAGTAACTCACAAAAATTATGTGGCATTACTTTGGTAGCTAAACCCACCGCGATACCCTCCACTCCTTGGGCTAGCAACAAAGGAAACTTCATTGGCAAGGTAATTGGCTCCTTCTTACGACCATCATAGGAGTTTTGCCATAAGGTAGTTTGCTTGTTAAAAGCCACCTCCAAAGCAAACTTTGATAGCCTTGCCTCTATATAACGAGGCGCAGCGGCAGAGTCGCCGGTTCTGTTGTCGCCCCAGTTTCCTTGGGTTTCTATTAATAGTTCTTTCTGACCCAAATTTACCATGGCGTCGCCAATGGCGGCATCTCCATGAGGGTGATATTGCATGGTTTGACCAATAACATTGGCTACTTTATTAAACCTGCCATCATCCATTTCCTTCATCGAATGAAGGATTCTCCTTTGTACTGGTTTTAAACCATCTTCTATGGCTGGAACCGCCCTCTCTAAAATAACATAGGAGGCATAATCCAAAAACCAATTTTGATACAAGCCACTAACCTGGGTAATATGGTATTCGCTACCATTACCATCTTTTTGACTTTCAGGTGTTTCGTTTATATTATTCTCTTCCATTACGCTTTTTCACTCCCAACAAATTTATTTATAAATAAAGATAGACTATCCACAAATTCAGGTGGAAATATGGATTATTTTATATTTTTGAAATAAAAACGATGAAAACCACACCAGAAGTTGATGCTTACATGAGTGCCTTGCCCGAAGATAGAAAGGAGGCCATGGAGAAATTAAGAGATATTTGCCGCAAGGCTTTGCCAGATGCTCAAGAATGTATCAACTATGGCATGATTGGTTATGTAGTACCTTTTTCTATGTACCCAGATGGTTATCATTGTGATACCAGTTTACCTTTACCCTTTGTAGGTTTAGCATCACAGAAAGGCCACATAGGTTTATATCACATGGGCGTTTATGCAAAGCCCGAATTGTTGGCCTGGTTTCAAGAAGAATTCCCTAAACACTCTAAGAAGAAGCTAGATATGGGTAAAAGTTGTATTCGGTTCAAAAAAACAGAAGACATCCCCTATGGATTTCTAGAGACCTTTATGAAGAAAATGTCTTTGAAGGAATGGATTGAGGTTTACGAAAAAAACTACAAGCGTTAATCAACGCAATAAAAAGCGCTTATAGGTGATGCCATATCCTGTAAAAGAACCAATGGCGCCTGTAATATTAGATTTTACTGCCACAGGTGTAGAGAAGGGGCCGCCATTGTTGGCTGCATTTCTAAACGAATCCCAAAATAAATATTCTTGCCTTCCGATTTGTGCCATATAAATATGCACAGTGTCTCCGTATTTAAATGGGTTTAGCATTTGAAATGGCCTCCTTTGGTTATTGATACGCTCATCATCAAAAGTATAAAACCTATCTGCGATGCCCCAGCCGGTGAAGATGGAGTCGTATCGGTTTAACATGGCAAACCTGTAATTATTTTGTTCTGGGCCATCAAACCAATCCATGTAAAAGTAGGCATTGGTATCATTGTTTACTCTTTCAAACCAAAAGCTACTACTATCTATGGTTAGGGGTTTTGGAATATAGGTTCTTCCTGTTATTTTACTTCCATCGGGCATGTCAATTTCTAATAAGTAAGGCTTTTCTGCTTTCCCTTGGAAAAACGGATTGACATATACGCCTGGAGCAAGGGTATCTAAAATATCAATAAAAGCCTGCCTATCCGAGACATTAAATACGGTATCGTTTCCGATGATATTCCCTTCGGTGATAAATACCTTGGCACCACGAATAGAATTAAGCGATAAATCGGGCTTAAAATAGTCGATGGTTTTGGAGATAATCACATAATTTAAGGTGGAAGTTAACTGATTAATGGAAGCCTCTACCACTATCTCTTCTTTAGAAGGCGGTAAGTCTATATCAATCTCTTTCTCGCATGAAGCCAATGATAATAAAAGCAAAATTGCAATCGCGACAAATTGTATTTTATGTTTCATCATCTTTAAAATTTAAAATTCCATTGAACAGATGGAACAATTGGGAATAGGTAAACCATATAAGCTTTCACCTGATTGTTTTCTATATCTGGTAAGAAATATATAAAGTAAGGATTGGCTCTATTGTACACATTATAGATGCTGAAATTCCAGCTGCTTTCGAATTTATTGGTTTGTTTTACAATGTAGGTTGCGCTCAAATCCATGCGATGGTAAGCTGGCAATCTAAAGCTATTAACTTTATTGTATTTATCAATAAAGATAAAGGTTGGCTCGGCGGTATTTGGGTCAACCCCAAACCTATAAGCATACCTAGAGTCTGGCAAAGTTGTGGCGTTACCTGTTCCATATACAAATACCAAACTGGCACTCCACTTTTTGTTAAACTGATAGCTCATTAACAATGAAATATCATGGGTTCTATCGTAACGGTAAAAATAAGGTTCACCAAAGTTTAGGGCATCAAATTGGCGTGTGGTTCTGCTCCAAGTATAACCTACCCAACCATTAAATACACCTGCTTTTTTTCTCAAGAAAAACTCTGCTCCATAGCTTAAACCCTGCCCAAATACCATTTCGTTTTCTAAGTTTTGGTTAAAAAACAAATTGGCACCTGGCTTAAACTCTATTTGATTGTACATAGGTTTGTAGTACAATTCAACGCTGCTCTCGTAAGCATTTTGTTGAAAGTTTCTAAAATAACCTACTGCATATTGGTAAGCCAATTGAGGCTTGATAAGTTTGCTACTAGGCACCCATAAATCGAGGGGAAATTGTGCACCGCTGGTAGTTGCCAAGTGAAGAAATTGATAGGTTTGTGTAAAGGATGCTTTAATAGAAGAGACATCATTTAAAACATACGTTCCACTAATTCTAGGTTCAAGCCTTGGATAAAAAGCGATGCTTTCACCCGGCTGATACTCGGTATATTGACCTGTTGGCAATTGCGTATCATTATCAAATTGCTCTTGTTTGTATGGGCCCACCAAATTAAATGCAACGGCCCTTAAGCCATAATTTAAAGTAATACGGTGATTCACTTGCCATTCATCAGAAATATAAATTGCCCCCTCGTGTGCAAATTGTTTATTGATGGCATCGGAGATATTGGTTGACCCAATATTGCCACTTAAGATACCTGGTTGAAAAGTATGAAAGGTATAATTCATACCAAATTTAACTAGGTGTTTGGGATGCGCAAACCAGGTAAAATCTGATTTAAGGTTCCAGTCTTGCAGGTTACTCCTTACCTTAAAGCCGCCTACGCCAAAGTTAAAATCATTAAATAATTCGTATCTATTAAAAATCACGCTGGTATTTACAAACAATTTAGGATTAAACACATGGTTCCATCTTAAGGTGCCAGTAGAGTTACCCCAGCCAAAATTAAAATTCACACTTCTATTTACCTCACTTTGATAATCAAGAATATCTCTTCCAAAATAGCCACTTACAAAAATGCGGTCTTTATCGCTTAAGATAAAGTTCATCTTTAGGTTCATATCATAAAAGTAATAGCTATTTCCTTTGATATTTTCTGGTAAAAATGGTTTGGCCAAGATATCAATATAGGTTCTTCTGGTAGATACCAAAAAGCTGCTTTTACCTTTCTCTATTGGGCCTTCGGCACTTAGGCGAGTAGAAATTAAGCCTACACCGCCGCTGTATTTGTATTGTTGATTGTTGCCTTCGCGCATGTTTACATTCAGTATCGAAGACAATCTGCCACCATAATTAGCGGGCATTCCACCTTTTATTACCTCAATGTTTTTAACAGCATCAGAATTAAAAACAGAAAGAAAGCCAAACAAGTGCGAAGGATTATACACTACAGCTTCGTCCATCAAAATTAGGTTTTGATCTGGCCCACCGCCTCGCACATAAAAGCCTGTGCTGGCTTCTCCTCCACTTTTTATTCCAGGTAAAAGGGTAATGGCCTTGAGTACATCGGGTTCGCCGAAAATAACTGGCAGGGATTTTATCTTTTCGCCGCTCAGCTCCATGCGGCTCATTTCTGTACTCTTTACGTTTTTATCTTGTCTTTCGGCATTAATCACCACCTCTTTTACCTCTAAATTTATAGGAGAAAGGGCTATGTTTAACGCTTTGGTGTTGGGATTAACCGTAACCAGTTTGTTTCTATATCCAATATAACTCACCAACACTTGGTTTGACCCAACTGGCAGCGACAGAGAGAAATAGCCATAAGAATTGGTAACAGTTCCTATAGATGCATTGGGTAATCTAATAGCAGCACCAATGAGGGTTTCGCCTGTTGTGCTATCTTTCACATAACCAGCAATCGAGAAGGTTTGTGCAGATAGTTGAAAGCCAAAAGTGAGTATAAATAATAATCCGTAGAGAAATCTTAACATATCAGTTCCTAACAAAGTAAAGGAACGGATTGTTTAAAACCTTATTGTTAGCAAAAATTTAATGATCGGCAGTTTTGCTTTTGCTAAAAAGGCTCTTGATTCTTACAGCAGGCACCCAAATTTTAGATAGGGCATATTTAAGAGGATGTTGCTTCTTCTCTACATGCCAAACCGTTGTTCTGGCTGCCTCCATATGCTGTTTATGCGGGGTATAAGCATAGGCAGCTATGGAAGTTCTATATTTCCCTTCGGGGAAATTAATGGGGTCGTATCCATGCAAGGTATAAGAGCGACAGTGCATAATGGCCAATCTATTAAAAGGAACATCCACTTCTGTTTTTTCGCCTGTACGACCATCTTCTAAACGCAACTCTCCCCCATGCTCTTTTTTCCAATCTTTATTGATATACAACAATAAATTGAGGTTTCTATACCAATCATCGTGTAAAGGATGGTAATTAAAATCGGCATGCATGTCTAAAAAACTGCCTTTGCGCCCTTGGTGAATGCCACCTCCATAAAAAGTAGGGTCTATAAAAACTTCTTCATTGGTGATGTAACAAATGAGCTCTTTAAACCTATCGCTGATGAGGTCTTCATGCAATTCTTTGAAAAGGCCTCCCATCTCATGATAACGACTTTTCTCGAACTTATTTTTTGCAAACACATAATCTGCACTGGGAGTATCAATCTCGGGAATGGAGTAATATAGTTCTGTTAATTTTTCTTCCTCACAAAGGCCGTCTATACCAATATGCGGAAAAGGTCTGGCTTCTAGAAACTGTTTGCGAAACTTGTCTTTGTTGGCTTCAAGATAATCAAAACGAATCATAGCTTTATTGTTTTATTTATGATGGCAAATTGAAGCTGTTGTCATTAAAATCAAATGACTTTACTCATGAAATTTTATGTCTTATGTGAGGTTTTAAACGCTAAGCTATCTTTTGCTGATTTTATTTCCCGAAATAGCACGTTGCAAGTTGCACTTAAAGCGATTGATATCTGGGTTTCTCTTTTTTAGGTGCTTTTGGCTCACACCAGAATTCACACGCTTGCGCCAAAGATTAAAGCTCGAACGCCTCAGTTGCTGTCGCATCAATTTAATTACTTCAGATTCTGGCATACCAAATTGCATTTCAATCGCTTCAAATGGTGTTC
Source organism: uncultured Chitinophaga sp. (assembly GCA_964443415.1). Classification (GTDB taxonomy): domain Bacteria; phylum Bacteroidota; class Bacteroidia; order UKL13-3; family UKL13-3; genus B1. The sequence continues at coordinate 73,394 of CAYUDC010000003.1, forward strand.
GGTCTTCCCATGCCATCTCAATGATTCTATCTTTGTCTTTGTCGCTTAAGGTATCGGTCATGTATTTATAACCAAATTTCACTCCATTTGGTTTACCCATCAACAAAATTTAAAAAGCTCAAATATTTTTAAGATATTTTCGCCATTGAAGTATGCTTAGAATTTGGCTTTTAATTTGTTTTGTAGGGCTTAGTGTTTACAACTTATTTGCGCAAGATAAGGCGGATAGCCTGCGTCTAAATTTATTGAAAGCACAAACCATTGAAGAAAAAGTAGATTTACAAAATAAACTTGCGCTTGAAATTAAGAATACTCAATTAGCAGAGGCATTTACAATTAGTTACAAAGCTTTAGCCGAAGCCAAAGAAAATGGATATACCAAAGGCGCAGGCATTGCACAAAGTAACCTAGGTTTATTGTTTTACTTGCAAAACAACATCGATAGTGCCACGTATTATAATAAAAAAGCCATCGGTCCGCTTTTGGGGAGCGGCGACAGCGTAGAGATAAGCAAAAACTACAACCGCTTAGGGGTTAATTATTATGTAGCGGGTAAAACAAACCTAGCAGCAGAAAATTATTTACAAGCCATCAATTGGAGCAATAACGCAAGGTTAAAAGCCAATGCTTTTAATAATTTAGGGATGATTAGCAAACACAATGGCGACCATTCTCAAGCCATATTCTATCATGCCCAAGCCCTTAGTTTATATGAACTCTTAGACGACAAACTATTCTTATCGCGCACCTACAGCAATTTGGGAGGATGTTATTTATTAAGAAAGAACTATGTGGCAGCCGAAGAGAATTACTTGATTGCAGAAAGGTTAGGAAAAGAATCTAATCACACCGAATCGATAGCTCAGGCCATTAATGGCCTAGGGGTTATTGCGTCTAAAAAAGGTGCCTTGGCACAGGCTATCTCCTATTTTCAATCATCTGCCAAACTCTACCAAGAGCTCAATTTACCTAAAGAGTATGCCCAACAACTGGTAAACTTAGGTGATATTTTCACTCAAAAATCAGAATATGCCACTGCTATCAATTACTATCATCAAGCCATTGCGCAATTCGAAAAGATTAAAGACAAACAAAGCCTGGCAGCCACCTATAACAACCTAGGAAACCTTTACAATAAAAAGAAAGACAACAAACAGGCTATTGTGAATTTTGAAAAGGCCATTGCTTTAGCCGAGTACTCAAATGAGCAAAACTTTAAAGTAATCATCGCTAAAAATCTTAGTAGTATTTACGAAGAAATGGGCAATTCTGAGAAGGCGCTAGCCTATAGAAAATTATATGATATTTATAAAGAGGAAGTAATCAATGTTGCCGAAAACGTTAAATACCTTGAAATTGACAAAACCCTTGAAGTATCTAAAAAAGAAAAGCAACTTGCTCAACAAAATCAAGAGTTAGACAGTTTAGAAAGCAATCGAACTTGGCTACTTGCACTCCTAGCAATCACTTTTTTATTGGCAGTTTTTTTATACGGTTTGAACCAAAAGCGCATCAAAAAACAATTAAACTTAGAACAAAATATAGTTTCTATTTCAAAGCAAATCGAATCGCTAAAAACCGAGAACTTTTCTTTAAAGGATAAACTCATACAAACCGAACAAGAGCTTCAAAACCTTAACCACAAATACAGTGGTAGTAAAGATAAGTTACCAGAGTCTATGACCAGCCTTTCTAAGAGAGAATATGAAGTTTTACTGTTTATAGCTGAAGGTTTAACAGATAAGGAAATTTCTGAGAAGATATTTGTTAGCATAAACACTGTAAGAACTCATACACGCAGAATTTACGATAAATTACTTGTAAACAACCGTTTAGAGGCGGTAGCCTTGTTAAATAAATATCAATTGATAGGTGAATAAATTCATTCAAATGAATACATTTGTTCGACCCATTACCTATGAGAGTTTTATTAACTACAATATTATTACTGCTTTTTAGCCGTATAACATTCGCACAATTAACACCTCCAAAAACAGAAGGACTATTTGGAGGAAGCATGTTAGACATTACGGGATATGCTTTAAACAGTGACACTACTGTTATCTTTGTTTCAACCGAAAGTCCAAATTCGGTTTTTAGAGCCAAGGTAAAAACCAGCGCCACTCAATTGATGGCAGATAGTTTTGAAGTTTTACCATCCTTATCTTCTTCTAAGGGTTTTGGGTCAAACATTAACAGCATTGCAGCAGATAGCATCAACCGATATTTGTTCTTTGGTCATTCTACAGGTTTATATTATGCCACCGAAAAAGGTACAAGCGCTGTTCAACTAGAAAATTTAGGTGTTCAGGCTTTAGCTATTAAAGACTCTATATTATTATATCTTACAAATGGCGGCATGAATTTTAAGAAGATAAGGCCTGGAAGCATTGTTAATTCTGGTATTACAGGAATAAGCATTGGCTCTCCTTCTGCCGATTATTCAATTGCCATTCATCCCATAAATAAATTAGTATATGTATTGGTAAGAGGCACCACTCCTACTTTATATAAATCCAATGCGCCATATTATAACTTAACTTCTGGTAGTTCTTTTTCATTGGTTACTATTATAGGCAGTTGGCCTGGCGTAAATTGGGAAGGTTTGGGGGTGGCGCCCGAAGGGCGCATCATACTAGGCGGTTCGGATCAAACCGGAAAGAAAATTCTCTACTCTGATAATGAAAGCACCTGGAACTTTATCAATACCACCATTCCTGGCCGAGCCGTTAAGAAAATAACATTCTCTGGCAATGCGAGTAGTTACAATGTTTTTTTTGGCACCGCTGTTTCTAAAAACAAAGGCTTAAACTGGATAAATTTAGGAAGTGTCTTCCAAGAAACACACCCCAATGACGGAAATGTATTTGTATCGCCTATTTCTCAGAACTGCATCTTCTTTCATACAGATGGCGGACTTGGAGCATCATTTAATAATGGTGATGCCATTTTTGAAATAAACAATGGGATTGAGGCTCTTCAAATTAATGGTCTAGATATGAACTTAGCTAAAACAGGCGCATGGATTGCCTCTAAAGCTGGTTTAAGAAAAGTAACCAATTATCAATCACCTGTTAAAAAATGGTCGGCAGCCATGTTTCCCAATGGCGATGGCTCTCCCTACTTTAGCGTAGCCTTGGTAAACAATGATACCAACAGAGTGTATGCCGGAAACACCCGCGTTTATAAAACCACAGACGGAGGAAAAACTTGGGCCATGGTATTTACGCCAGAAGGCCCTCCTTACAACTTCCCCTCTTTTAATATAAGAATGAGCAAAATTGCAGTTTGCCCATTTGATACTAACCTCATTCTTATTTCATACAGCGCTGATGCGCCTAATAAAGGTGGCTTTTTTTATTCTACCAATGCTGGTAATAATTGGACACAACTTCGCATTGCAAGTACAAGCATTGGCCAGGATATCAATATTAATGACATTGCTATCACCAAAGAAGGAAGTGACACCGCTGCCTATATTGCCCTAAACTATGATGGCACCTCCTCTATGTTTAGAAGTACCTTTAGGTTAGTAAAAAAGGGTAATGGCTGGACTGTTAACCCCAACATGGATGCGCCTAATGCCGCAGATGGCAAAGATGTTATTGCCAAAATTGAAGACTTAGAGCTCAACTTAGGCGGTGATTCGCTATTTGCTGCAGGCGTAGATTACTCAAATGGCATCGCACAATACCAAACTTTTCTAAAACCAATCAATGGTTCCAATAAATGGGAACGCCTAAAAACCAATGGATTCCCTTCTCTAAATAGCACCAAAATAAAAGTGGCTTTAGGAAAAGACACTTTATATGCTGCTGTAAACGAAGACTTAATGGTGTTTCCTTTAAAAGATTCTATCTGGTTTAGGGCATACCAGTATCCCGTTGGATCAAACATTAACTTCCTATATTATGATGAATTATTAGCCGGAACTGGAGTAGGTCTTTACGGACACCTTGGTAAACCCACTGAATGCAGGCCAGTTCTAAATGATTTTAACCCATCTATTTGTTATAACGATTTTATCACCCTACCCGATTCTACCAAAATCAATACTTCTGGCAGATATCAATTCTTATACAAAAACAAAAATGGATGTGATAGTATCGTAACCATTACCCTCACTGTAAACCGTCCGGATGTGTCTATCTCGGTAAAAAAAGACACCCTTATTTCTAACGATTCTGCTGCCACAGCTTATCAATGGCTCGATTGCGACAAGAATTTTTCTCCTATTGCCAATGCCACCAGTAGAAGTTTTAAACCCATAAACGCGGGCAATTTTGCGGTGAAGGTGAGTAGAGCCTTTTGCACAGATACCTCAGAGTGCTTTTTCGTGCAAGCCAATGCCTTAGCAAAAGTGCAAGTCGATGAATTATTGGTTTATCCAAATCCAAGTAAGGGCGAAATTCATTTACTTGGAGATATACAGGTTCATTTAAACCTGCAAATAATAGATGTATTTGGTAAACTCGTTTTGAACCAAACCATCGTTCCAGCCCATCAACCCAACATAAAACTCACTCATTTACCTGCGGGCCTATATATTTTAAGACTCAGTTCGATTGAAAATTCAAAAGAATTGGTTTTCACACGTAGACTTATCCTTTTGGATCAAACCGAGTAAAAAATAGATGTAGTAAATAGTGATGACAGAGGTGATTAATACTTAAATCATTGAATTACAATGATTAAATATGAGCATCTCTTAACAAAATCATTACTATTGATGACAAGCAAAAAAGGGTCTGAAGGTAAATTTGTTCAAAATTTCAAACATATGAAAAACAGATTTACTCGATTTGCAACAGGTTTAATGCTTAGCCTTTGCATGATGGGATCATCTCATTTGATGGCTCAGTTAAGTGCTCCAAAAGTAGAAAATGTATGGGGAGCAAGGGTATTATCCATTACAGGTTATGCCAAAACCTCAGACACTACCCGACTGTACATTTCTACAGAAAGTGCCAATTCTATCTTTTATTCAGACATTTATAATCCTGCTGGTGCCTCTTTTAATTTTTCTTCTTGGAAAAAAGTAAACAGCGCCGATGCCAATGATAATTTGGGAGGCAATATGCAGCAATTGGGCGTTCACAAAACAAGCGGCACCCTTTATTGCATTGATAATAAAGGCCTTTACGCTATTCATCCCGATAGCAGCAAACATACCCGCATTGATAGCAATAACATCAATGCCTTGTGTGTAAAAGACTCTGTCTTAATTTATGTTACAGGCAATCAGTTATTTTGGGGCAGATTAGAGGCCAATGGCAAGTTTGTAAAGAATCTTGCCGCTCCTAAAATGCTCAGCTTATTTGTGAGTCAAATTGTGGTTCATCCAGTAACCCATGTGGTTTATTTCTTTCAGAAATTTGGAACCGGCCCACAAATCTCTAAAACTAATCACCCTTTTTACGATTTAAAGAACACTACAACTTTTACCAGTGTTCCAATGGGTGTTATTCCGGGTGGAACACAATTCTCTGGAATAGGTATTAGTCCGAGTGGCAGAATTTTTATGGGAGGACATAAATCTCCGGGAGCGCCAGAAAAGACTTTTAGATACACCGATGATGAAATTACTTGGAACAATGTAAACTTCCCTAACACCACCAATGGCGTATCAGGTACCAACTTTGGATTTGCTGGAAGTGCCACAAGCTATTTCACTTATCACTCTGATGGTTATTCTTCTAATAAAGGTTTAAATTGGGTAGAGTTTGGTAGTGCCGGTAAAACCACCAATCCCAATGATGGCGAGGTATTTTGTGATCCCAATGATACCAATGTAGTGTACTTTACTTCTGATTTAGGAATAGCTGTATCCATAAACCGAGGCAGCAGTTCTACGGATTTATCTGAAGGTTTAGAGGCTGTTCAGGTGCAAGATTTTGATATGACAGCCGATAAACAAACCGCTTGGATTGCCTCTAAAGCGGGTATTAGAAAAGTAAGCAGATACAAAACCTCTAGCCCTGTTTGGACAACAGCACTTTGGCCAGGTGGCGATGGTTCTCCATATTATTCTATTGCCATGAAACCATCCGATACCAATACCGTTTATGCTGGAAACCTTAGGGTATATAAAACTACTAATGGTGGAGGTTCTTGGAACCAAAGTTTGAATGTAGAAGTTGGCCCTTATTTTTATCCATCAGTTGGCACTACCGTTACCGCTTTAGAGGTAGCTTTTTTTAATGAGAACATTGTTTTTGCTGGCTTTAGCATTCAAGA
>CAYUDC010000004.1:0-20731 GCA_964443415.1 uncultured Chitinophaga sp.
GCGAAATGCCTAGCTTCGTAGCCTCATTTATAATTTATCATCTAAATTAATGACTGCTCATATAGATAAAGAAGTAGAATCGGTGGTAATTCGCTTTGCTGGAGACTCTGGCGACGGAATGCAACTTACCGGTACTCAATTTACCAACTCAACCGCGCTGTTTGGAAACGACTTAGCCACTTTCCCAGATTTTCCAGCTGAAATACGCGCCCCTTTGGGCACCTTGGCTGGTGTATCTGGCTTCCAAATTCATTTTGGTTCAACCCGAGTTTATACTCCAGGCGACCAATGCGATGTATTGGTAGTAATGAATGTGGCCGCACTTAAGGTGAATTTAAACGGTCTCAAAAAAGGCGGTGTTATCATTGTTAATACCGACGGTTTTGATGCCAAAAACCTGCGCTTGGCCAATGTGCCAGAAGCAGAAAATCCGCTTAAAAATGATTCATTAAGCGAATACGATGTGAAAACCATCGATGTAACCAAAATCACCAGAACTGCCTTGGCAGATAGTGGCTTAGGTACCAAAGAAATCGATCGTTGTAAAAACATGTTTGTGTTGGGACTCATCTATTGGATGTACCACCGCAACATGGACAATACCATCGACTTTATCAAAGCCAAGTTTAAGAAAAACGAGGCGGTGATGAATGCCAATATCAAGGTGTTAACAGCGGGTTGGAACTATGGTGAAACAACCGAAATGTTTGCCAACAGATTTGTTGTATCACGTGCCAAAATGGACCCAGGTGTTTACCGCGGTATCATGGGGAATCAAGCAGCTGCCTACGGTTTAATAGCTGCCTCGGTAAAATCGGGATTGCCGTTGTTTTACGGCACTTATCCCATCACACCAGCTTCTGATATCTTGCATGAATTAAGTAAATACAAGAACTTCGACGTTAAAACCTTTCAAGCAGAAGACGAAATTGCAGGAATTTGCTCTGCCATTGGAGCTTCTTTTGGCGGAAACCTTGCCATCACCGGTTCTTCGGGTCCTGGTATAGCCCTTAAAACAGAAGCCATTGGCTTGGCTACCATGCTAGAACTTCCTTTAGTAGTGGTAAACATTCAACGTGCCGGACCAAGCACAGGCTTGCCTACCAAAACAGAACAAGCCGATTTATTGCAGTCTTTTTATGGTAGAAATGGCGAATGTCCTGTGGTGATTCTTGCCGCTCAGTCGCCAGCAGATTGCTTTATAATGGCGTATGAGGCATGCAGAATTGCGCTAGAACACATGATTCCGGTTTTCTTCTTATCAGACGGATACATTGCCAATGGGGCTGAACCATGGAAATTCCCAACTTCAGACCAATTGCCTGCCATCAGCGTTTCATTTGCAGAAGCGCGCAACAATGGTGATGAACCTTTTATGCCTTACCTGCGCGACGAGAAATTAAGCAGACCTTGGGCATTGCCTGGCACCAAAGGGTTAGAACATAGAATTGGTGGATTAGAAAAACAAAATATCACAGGTAATATCAGCTACGATGCCATGAACCATGAAAACATGGTGAAGTTGCGTCAAGAAAAAGTAGACCGCGTGGCTAATTATATTCCAGCGCAAACCATTGATAATGGCCCAGAAGAGGGCGATTTATTAATATTAGGTTGGGGTGGAACCTACGGTGCTTTAAAAACAGCTACCATGCAATTAAGAGGCATGGGCTACAATGTATCACATGCACACTTGAGGTATTTAAATCCTTTTCCAAGCAACCTAGGAGACATACTCAAGAAGTTTAAAAAGGTAGTTATACCCGAGTTAAACAACGGACAATTGGTAAAGATTATCCGCGACAAATATTTTATTGACGCCATTCCTTACAACAAAATCCAAGGACAGCCTTTTATGGCCACCGAAGTTGTTGAGAAAATTAAAGAAATACTAGCCTAATTATGACAGACGTTTCAGAAAAATTAAGCGCAAAAGATTTTGCTTCAGACCAAGAGGTGCGCTGGTGCCCAGGTTGCGGCGATTATTCTATATTAAAGCAGGTTCAAACGGTATTGCCAGATTTGGGTCGACCTAAAGAAGAGTTTGTATTTATCTCTGGTATTGGTTGTTCTTCTCGCTTTCCGTATTACATGGATACCTTTGGCATGCACTCTATCCATGGTAGGGCCACCGCAGTGGCAACAGGACTTAAAGCTACCAGACCAGAGCTTTCTGTTTGGATTATTACCGGTGATGGCGATGCTTTATCTATTGGTGGAAACCATTTTATTCATTTGCTTAGAAGAAATCCAGATGTGAATGTGTTGTTGTTTAACAACCAAATTTATGGGTTAACCAAAGGACAATATTCACCAACTTCGGAGCAAGGAAAGGTAACCAAATCTACGCCTATGGGTAGTTTAGATTATCCATTTAATCCTATTGCTTTGAGCTTAGGTGCCGATGCTACTTTTGTAGCCAGAAGCATGGACAGAGACCCAAAACACCTGCAAATGGTGCTAAAAAGAGGCTATGAGCATGCAGGAACTTCTTTGGTAGAAATCTATCAAAATTGCAATGTATTTAACGATGGTGCTTTTGAAATCTTTACCGAAAAAGGTTCAAAGAAATTAGAAACCATCATGCTAGAAAACGGCAAACCCTTGGTGTTTGGCGAGAACAACGATAAAGGTATTAAGCTCGATGGATTTAAGCCAGTGATTGTTGACCTAAATGATGCTTCGGTAAACGACCTTTGGATTCATGATGAAGAAGATTTAGTAAAGGCCACCATGTTGTCTAGGTTTTATGATGATCCAAGCGTAGAAGGCCATTTCCCAAGACCATTTGGCGTGTTTTATATCAATAAAAAGAAAGCCACCTTCGACCAATTGTTTAACGACCAAATTAACTATGCCAAAGAAACATTTGGCAAAGGAGATTTAGACAAACTTATCGCAGGCAAAGAAACTTGGGTAGTAAACTAGTTTTTGGTTTCGGTTTGAACCGAACCGCCTTTTATAGTATTTAAATTAAGCTTATAGAGCCAGATAATTATCTGGCTCTATATTTTTATATCACATGCAATTAGCAATTTATTAAGAATTGTAATTCTTAATTTTGAGCTAATCAAACAATCATTCCATGAAACAATCTTTACCAAAAAAATTAGCAAGGGGATTTTTTATCCTTGCCTTACTTGTGATTTCTTTAACCAGCTATACCAACAGTGGCGGGCCACCTGCGGGTAATACCGGTGCACCATCAGAAACTGCTTGTGGTGGTTGTCATGGCGCTGCCACCACCTCAGGTACCAATTGGAACGCCATCACCTTAACCGGGGTTACAGGCAATAACTATGCAGCGGGTCAAACCTATACCATTACGGTAAGTGGCAATGCAGCGGGAACCGCAAAAAATGGTTTTCAAATTACAGCCTTAAACTCTTCAAACGCTGCGGCTGGAACCTTTACAGCCGGCACAGGAAATACTGCTAGTAGTTCAGGCGGTAGAAACTATATCACCCATAACTCCACTGGTAATTCTCAATCGTCGTGGAGTTTTCAATGGACGGCACCAAACCCTGCAGTTGGTAATGTTACTTTTTACTTGGCCTACAATGCCACTAATTCAAATTCACAAACCTCTGGAGACATTGTGTATGCCAAAACTTTTGTAATGACAAGCGGCCCGGCAGCCCCAGTGGCAACCATTACGGCTCCAGCCAATGCTTCTACCTTTTGCGTGGGCGATACGGTTCAGTTTACAGGTACTGCTACCAATAGCCCCACCAGCTATGCTTGGGATTTCTTAGGCAATACGCCTAACTCATCTACCCAACAAAATCCAAAGATTGTGTTGGGACCCAATGTGGGTTCTCGCACCATCAGGTTTAGGGCCACCAATGCCGGTGGAACCTCTCCTAATGCACAAATCGTAATTAATGTGGTGGCTAAACCCACTGCTACCATTACTGCTTCTAGCACCTCCATTTGTGGAAATGATTCGGTTACCCTAACGGCCAATTCAGGCAACGGATTCACCTATTTTTGGAGTCCAGGAGGGCAAACTACCCAAAGCATTAAAACGGCCACCCCTGGCAACTATACCGTAAGGGTAACCAACCCAGGCAATTGTTCGGTAACCAGTGCTGTTACTACTTTAACAGGAGGAGGCCCAAAGCCACAGGTGAGTTTAACACTGTCTAAGGATACCATTTGCTCAGTCGATAGTGTTTTGTTAACCGCTACTCCAGGGATGGATTACTATAAGTTTTCAATAAACGGCAATGTCATCGATTCAACCATCAGCAATACCAAATGGGTGAAAGGCATTAGTGGTACTTCTGCTATCCTTGGCGTAAAGGGTTATGTGGGCATTTGTGCCAGCGATGCGGCTGAGAAGTTAGTGCGCATCAATACAAGACCCCAAGCCCCTATGATTAGTTGTGGGCCGTTTACCAGCAGTTCGGTAACTTTTAACATAGCGGCCAATAACCCAGAGGTAAGTTTAGATAGTGGTAAAACATGGGCTGCTGCCAATCAAGGTGCTTTCCATTTTGTTTCGGGTTTAACACCCAATACCCAAGTAAACTTATTGGCAAGGTATCCTGTGAGCGGTCCTTGTTTATATAGTAATGTTTCCAGTAAAACCTGCGCAGCGGCAAATTGCCCTACCTTTAGTTTACAAGTGAATGTTCCACAGTATGTGTGTGAACGAAATTCAGGAGGATTTCCTGTTGTCAACCTTAAAGTTATTCCATCGATACCTTTAACAAATCCATATTTTAGTTATAAATCAACCAATACACCATTGATTCTTCCTGGGGGATATGTTAAATCCGATTCTATCAATTTTCAATATATCATGAGTGTTGGAGTGAATATGAAAATTCAAATCAGTGTTTTGGATAGTGCTTCGCCATTATGCCCTGCAAAGGATACAGTGATTACCGTTTCATTTAGAAGTAAGCCCAACATTTCTGTAATTACAAGCCAGCAAGCCTTCTGCCATGGCGATTCGGTAACCTTTAGATTAAGTGCAAATACTGGCCCAGTGTATCCAAGTGCTGCCTATTTCCAGGATAGTATTTTAATTGGAAGTAATACCCGTCAGAATGCTTTTGCCGTTGGGCCATTTGCAGTGCACCCCAAATTTGCGGATGGATCAAAAATATATGCGATGATTACAGATACGGTTGCGAATTGTAGTTTTAAAACCAATGAATTAACCTTATTGGTGAAGCCTAAACCAGCAGTTGGTTTTACAAGTAGTACCTTTAACTTGAATATCGAATTAAATGATACCTCATCCCAAACTGTCAGTCGCGCTTGGTTTATAGAAGGAGATTCGCTGCCTAGCCCGGCCCGTAAGTACTTTTATACGTTTAAAAATCCTGGATCAAATCCTGTAAAAATGAAAGGTGTTTCAAGTTTCGGCTGTGTGAGTGAAATAGAAAAAACACTTCAAATCACTGCTACAGGATTAAATAATTTGGGAGATGCCTTGCAGGTTTCTATGTATCCCAACCCAGCTAAAGATCATGTAATCATCGATTGGGCAGACAAAGCGCAAACCTTAAGTCTAAGTTTAATGGATATTAACGGCCGCACGCTTCTTCAAAGAAATATCCAAAAAGGAGAGCAATTAGACATTACCCCATTTGCCTCTGGAATTTATCTTATTCAATTATCCGATGGCAAGCAAATAAGCCAACGAAAGCTACAAATACAATAAACAAAAAAGCCCGACGAAGTCGGGCTTTTTTTATGGGTTAAAATTCAAATTACTTTACCTCTTCAAATTCTACATCCTGCACGTTGTTGGCATTGTTGCCACCTGCATCTGGGCCAGGTTGCTCGGCTCCGCCTTGCGCACCTGCTTGTTGTTGTGCATTGTAAATATCCTGTGAAGCTTCTTGCCAAGCAGCATTTAAGGTTTCCATTGCGGCATCAATACCTGCAATGTTCTTCTCGCCATGGGCTTTTTTAAGATCTGCTAAAGCTGTTTCAATTTTGGTTTTCTTATCAGCAGGAATCTTATCACCGTATTCTTTAATTTGCTTTTCTGTTTGGAAAATCAAACTATCGGCTTGGTTTACTTTCTCTACTTCTTCTTTGGCTTTTCTATCGGCTTCGGCATTGGCCTCTGCTTCGCGCTTCATTTTTTCAATTTCTGCATCACTTAAACCTGAGCTGGCTTCAATTCTAATCTTTTGCTCTTTGCCAGTTCCTTTATCTTTTGCACTTACATGTAAGATACCATTGGCATCAATATCAAAAGTAACTTCAATTTGAGGCACACCGCGTGGTGCAGGTGGAATATCACTTAAGTGGAAACGTCCGATAGACCTATTTTGGCTGGCCATTGGGCGTTCACCTTGCAATACATGAATTTCTACCGTAGGTTGATTGTCTGCTGCGGTGCTAAACACTTCGCTGCGTTTGGTTGGGATAGTGGTATTGGCTTCAATCAAGCGAGTCATTACACCACCCATGGTTTCGATACCTAAGCTCAACGGGGTAACGTCTAACAACAACACATCTTTCACTTCACCAGTTAATACACCCCCTTGGATGGCAGCACCAATGGCAACTACTTCATCTGGGTTAACGCCTTTTGAAGGGGCTTTGCCAAAGAAATCTTCTACCGCTTTTTGGATAGCTGGGATACGGGTTGAACCACCCACTAAGATAATTTCATCGATATCACTGGTGCTCAAGCCTGCATTTTTAAGGGCAGAGCGGCAAGGCTCAATCGTGCGTTTGATAAGGCTATCTGCCAATTGCTCAAACTTGGCTCTGGTTAATGTTTTTACTAAGTGCTTTGGTCCGCTTGCTGTAGCAGTTACATAAGGCAAGTTAATTTCTGTTTGGCTCGAGCTAGACAATTCGATTTTAGCTTTTTCTGCAGCTTCTTTTAAACGTTGCAAAGCCATTGGGTCTTTGCGTAAGTCTAAACCTTCTTCTGCATTAAACTCTTCGGCCATCCAATTGATGATTACATTGTCAAAGTCGTCACCACCTAAATGGGTATCACCATCTGTAGATTTTACTTCAAAAACACCATCACCAAGTTCTAGTACTGATACGTCGTGAGTACCACCACCGCAGTCGAAAACTACAATTTTCATGTCACTGCCTTTTTTATCCATGCCATAAGCAAGGGCAGCAGCTGTAGGTTCGTTGATGATACGCTTTACGGTTAAACCTGCAATTTCACCAGCTTCTTTGGTAGCCTGACGTTGTGCATCATTAAAGTAGGCAGGAACGGTAATTACCGCTTCACGCACTTCAGTACCTAAATAATCTTCAGCGGTTTTCTTCATTTTTTGAAGCACCATGGCCGAAATTTCTTGAGGTGTATATAATCTTCCGTCGATGTTTACGCGTGGTGTATTATTATCACCTTTGTCTACTTTATAAGGAACACGTTTAGTTTCGTCTGCCACCTCGCTGTAGGTATGACCCATAAAACGTTTGATGGAATAGATGGTATTGATAGGGTTAGTTACCGCTTGACGCTTAGCTGGGTCACCAATTTTGCGCTCTCCATCTTTTAAAAATGCCACAATCGAAGGAGTAGTTCTTCTTCCTTCGCTATTTGCAATGACTACCGGCTCGTTTCCTTCCATTACAGAAACGCAAGAGTTGGTAGTTCCGAGGTCGATTCCGATTATTTTACTCATAGTATTTGATTCTTTGTCTCTGTTCAGCAATGTAAATGCCAATTCAAATACTTGTCAGGTTTTGCAAAATGTGTCAGTTTTTTCGGTTTGAACCAAGTCAGATGCTGACAATTAAACAGAAAATTTGTCACCTAAGGCATGAAGCCTGCTAAGTTGGAGTTAAGCAACTTTAAAGTGTTTTCGTCATTGAGCAGTCTTTGAGAACTGTAATTTCTGCTAGAGAAAATGCCAATTCCATTGCTGATATTAGAATAGATAGGATTCTTTTGAACAATACTAATATTAGGTTCGCTCAAGCTTTTTAAGTCGAGAAATTCGCTAGAACCTCCATAGGCTATAAATTCAAACCCTGCTGCTTTTCTAAAGATATTAGCTTCTTCTTTAAATTGAGTCTTTAAAAACTCTAGATAAACCTTGCTAGATATAAATTCATCATAGCGAGTACTGGCTTTAACTTGTTTGTTTATCTTGAGGTTAAAATCGATGTATTTGTCTGTAGATAGGGTAGTGGTGTCTTTGGTTTGAAATTCTTGATAATGAAACCTCATGGTAAGGTCGTATAAAAAGGCATTCTGACCAGTAGTATAGCGCATGAGGCTGTTATGATTATTTAAATCTGTTCTAATAATCATTTTTCTATTTTCTATTTCAGGATCTTTCACCATGCGAGTGGTACCACTAAAATTAATATTTCCTTTAGGATAGTAGATATTTAAAAAGTATTGCTCGTTTACGTTGTTGGTTTTTGGAATACTGGTGGCATACAAGGTGTTTTTTGCGGTGGAGAAAAAGCCCGAATTTTTAGGAATGGTATCTACTCTATAGCAATTGTATACCACACCAGTAGATTTATTGGTGAGGGTTACCACTAGGCTGTCAAAATAGAGAGAATCGGCAATTTGTGCGCCTTCTGCCGTGGTTTGATTGGCAGCATTCTGATACATTTTTTGAATTCTAATATATTGTATCGGTTGATTTTGGTCTAAAAAAGCATAAACCACTGCAATATCCTTGTAAGGAGCATTGATTTCTATTTCATTTTTACAGGCAAAAATGCTTGATATTCCTGCTAATATTAATAATAAACGTAACTTCATGGGTGTGCAAAATACAAAATTTGTGTGAGCAACAGCAAAATAATAGTCAATCAAATTGTGGAATAGGTTCAATCCACTACTTTTGAAAACCAATATTTATTTATGAGTGTCCATAAAGAGGTAAAAAAAGTTACCACCCATACCCTGATAGAAATGAAAATGCGGGGAGAGAAGATTAGCATGTTAACGGCTTACGATTTTAGCATGGCCAAAATTTTTGATGCTGCTAAAATTGATGTGTTATTAGTGGGCGACTCCGCCTCTAATGTCATGCATGGGCACGAAACTACCTTGCCAATTACTTTGGATGAAATGATTTCTCATGCTTCTTCTGTAATTAGAGCCATTGACAGGGCTTTGGTGGTGGTTGATTTACCTTTTGGTTCATACCAAGGTAATTCAAAAGAAGCGCTTAATTCTTCTATCAGGATCATGAAAGAGGCCGAAGCCCATGCTGTAAAGCTAGAAGGTGGACGAGAGGTGGTAGATTCTGTCACTAGAATTTTATCTGCTGGTATTCCGGTGATGGGGCATTTAGGATTAACACCTCAATCTATTTATAAGTTTGGGACTTATGAAGTAAGAGCCAAAGAAGAGGCCGAGGCCCAAAAGTTGTTAGAAGATGCTAAGTTATTAGAAGAAGCGGGTTGTTTTGCTTTGGTGTTAGAAAAGATTCCTTCTAAGTTGGCCAAACAAGTAGCTGATATGTTAAAAATTCCAGTAATAGGTATTGGTGCTGGGCCCGATGTAGATGGTCAGGTGTTGGTGAGCCACGATATGTTAGGCATTAATAAAGATTTCTCACCCAAATTTTTAAGAAGATACCTTAACCTTTACGATGCCATAAAGGGAGCTGTAGAACAATATGTGGCAGATGTGAAGTCGGTTGATTTTCCAAACGAAAAAGAACAGTATTAGTGTTAAGTCCGGTTTTTGAAGACAATCATTTATTGGTGCTAATCAAGCAACCTGGGCAAACGGTTCAACCAGAGCCAGGAAAGCCCCTTTCTTTAGAAGAAGAGGCTAAGGCTTATATCAAAGAAAAATACCAAAAACCAGGTGCCGTTTTTTTAGGGGTGGTGCATCGTTTAGATATGCCCGTAGGTGGTTTGGTGGTGTTTGCCAGAACCAGCAAAGCCTTAACCCGCATGAATGAAATTTTTCAAAAGCGAGAGGTAAAGAAAACCTATCAGGCTTGGGTAGAGGGAAAACCCCTATTAGACCAAGGCACCTTGGTTCATTGGCTAAAGCGCGACGAAAAGAAAAACTTTAGCAAAGCATTTAGTAGTTTGGTTAAGGATGCCTTAGAAGCTAAATTGTCTTATAAGGTGTTAAAAACGGTGGATAAAGTTTGCCTAATTGAAATAGATTTACATACAGGAAGAAAGCATCAGATAAGAGCGCAATTAAGTGCCATGGGAAACCCTATTGTGGGGGATGCAAAATATGGAGCCAAAACCATTTTGAGCAATGGTGCCATCTTACTTCAGTCTACCAAATTGCAATTTGAGCACCCAATTTCTAAAGAAATCCTTAATTTGATTATACCCGAATTAAAGTTTGCTAAATCTTTAGTTAAATCAAGGGTTTGAGTGATTTTTTTTTATAGTATTGAAGGCGATTTAAGATTAAAATTTTATTCACGACTCTTTATTAAGTATGAAAACTCAACCAACTCAAACAAACAAACATGCACAAAACACTAGCCTATTCACCCCCAAATTTTTAATCATCCTCCTGCTAATTTTTAGCCTTGGATTTGCTTTATCGTACTTTTGGTTCAAACCGAAAAATAAAAAACCTGAGCTCCACACACAACCTGTAAATCCTTACCCTATGCTCAATCCATTGTTGGATGAATTTAAGGCTGAAGGTTTAAACATGGTTGAATTAAGAACCTTTAGAGATAAAATTGAATCTTATATAGCAAAAGAAGAGGCTATAAGTCCTGATCTACATGTTTCTTATTATTTTAGAGATTTAAATAATGGTTTATGGACAGGAATTAATGAAAAAGAGGCTTTTGCCCCAGCCAGTTTAATGAAGATTCCCGTAATGGTTGCTATATTAAAAAAGGCAGAAACCGACCCCTCTGTTTTTAATTTAGAAATGGTGTATGATTCTATCAATAACTCATTGGTGGAAGAAGATCAAGGGTTTAAGAAGGTGCATGGGCAACATTATTCTATGGATGACCTCATTAAAATGATGATTGATTATTCTGACAACTTTGCTACCTTAACACTACTCAAATACATAGGGGAGGAGGCTGTTCAAAAGGTTGAAGCTGATTTGAACATTAGAATAAAGCCTGAGTATACCGAGTTAACTAACTTTGTAACGGTTAAAAACTACGCAGGTTTTTTTAGGATTTTATATAATGCATCATACCTTAATCAAAAGATGTCACAAAAGGCATTGGCCTATCTTTCGAAGGCCGAATACAACGAAGGCATAAGAAAAGCCATTCCGGATACCATTATGGTGGCACATAAATATGGTAAAAGAGATTTACATAAAGCTGGGGATAAATTAGAATCTATTCAATTGCATCATTTTGGTTTGGTGTACTATCCAGGAAAACCCTTTATTTTGGGCATCATGACCCGTGGTAGCAATTTGGTTCAAAAGAAACGAATTATTTACGAACTCAGTAAAATAACCTTTGAAGAGGTGGATAAACAAACCAAAAATGCTTCTTACGACCGTGTTTTTCAAGAGTAATATCTTTTGCAGCAAAGTGGGCTATTTTACATTTGGATATGTTTTATTGGGTTAAGTATCTTCGCCTCCTCAAATTATAACCAATAGATCCCTATGAATGGTTTTTTTAATGTACCGGTTCCAGTAAACGAACCAGTTTTAAATTATGCTCCAGGTAGTGCAGAGCGCAAAGCACTTAAAGAGGCCTTGGCAGCTGCCAAAGCTAGTAAAGTAGACGTGCCAATGTACATAGGTGGCAAGGAAGTTAGGAGTGGCAAAACAGCCGAAATGCGCCCCCCGCATGAGCATCAGCATGTATTAGGCACCTACCATGTGAGCGATGCCTCGCATGTTTCACAAGCCATTGAGGCGGCCTTGGCTGCAAAACCTAAGTGGGAAGCCCTTAGTTGGGAACAAAGAGCAGCTATTTTCTTAAAAGCTGCAGATTTAATTGCGGGTACTTACAGAGCCAAATTAAATGCCGCTACCATGCTGGGTCAAAGCAAAAATGCTTACCAAGCAGAAATAGATAGCGCTTGCGAAATCATCGACTTTTTGCGCTTTAACGTATATTTCATGAGCCAGATTTACAGCGAGCAACCTCAATCTGCTAAAGGCATTTGGAATAGAATAGAATACAGACCCCTAGAAGGTTTTATTTATGCCCTAACTCCTTTTAACTTTACTGCCATTGCTGGTAATTTACCTAGCTCGGCAGCTATGATGGGAAATGTGGTGGTTTGGAAGCCAAGCAATACACAGGTATATTCTGCCAATGTATTAATGGAAATTTTTATAGAAGCAGGTGTGCCTGCTGGTGTTATCAACTTAATTTATCCTAGTGGTCCTGTAGCGGCTGATGTTATTTTTAAGCATCCAGATTTTGCAGGTATTCACTTTACGGGTTCAACAGGTGTGTTTCAAGATATTTGGAAAAACATTGGTAACAATATTCATTTATATAAAACGTATCCAAGAATTGTAGGCGAAACAGGTGGTAAAGACTTTGTGATGGTTCACCCTTCGGCTCAGGTAGATGTGGTGGTAACAGCACTGGCTCGCGGTGCATTTGAGTACCAAGGTCAGAAATGTTCTGCCGCCTCTAGAGCTTATATACCTAGCAATCTTTGGCCAGCAGTTAAAGAAAGTTTGGTGAAAGAAATCAAATCGTTTAACGTAGGGTCAGTAGAAGATTTTAGGAACTTTGTGAATGCCGTAATCGACGAGAAATCTTTTGATAAACTAGCTTCATATATAGATGCAGCCAAACAAGATAGCAGCTGCGAAATTATTGCAGGTGGTAGCTATGATAAATCTAAAGGTTGGTTTATCGACCCAACGGTAATTGTTACCAGTAATCCTAAATACACCACCATGTGTGAGGAATTATTTGGTCCGGTGTTAACCATTTATGTTTACAACGAAAATGAGTTTGAGCCAACTTTAGATATACTAGATTCAACTTCGGAGTATGCCCTTACAGGCTCTATCATTTCGCAAGACAGGTATGCCATAGAGTTGGCCACTTGGAAGCTTAGAAATGCAGCAGGTAATTTTTACATCAACGATAAGCCAACAGGCGCTGTGGTAGGTCAACAGCCTTTTGGTGGGGCTCGTGCCAGTGGTACGAACGATAAGGCAGGTGCCATGGTTAACTTGTTACGTTGGGTAAGTATGCGCACCATCAAAGAAACCTTTGTGCCGCCAGTAAAATATACGTACGATTTTATGAAGGAGGCTTGATCCTAATGGATCAGGTGTATATGCAACGCTGCTTAGACCTTGCACTGTTAGGTGCTGGCAGCGTTGCTCCTAACCCAATGGTTGGGTGTGTGATTGTGTATGAAGACAGAATTATTGGCGAAGGATTTCATCAAAAATATGGTGAAGCCCATGCCGAGGTAAATGCCATTAAGAATGTAAAGCCTCAAGACAAGCATCTACTTTCTCAATCTACTTTATATGTTAATTTAGAGCCTTGTGCTCATTTTGGTAAAACACCACCTTGTGCCAACCTAATTATAGAACATCAAATAAAGAGGGTTGTTATTGGGATGCTCGACCCCAATCCTTTGGTGGCTGGTAAAGGTGCAGCGCTGCTTAAAAACGCAGGCGTAGAGGTTACTTCACCTATTTTAAAAGAAGTTTGTGAGGCATTCAATAAACGATTTATCAAAGGCATCACCCAACAAAAGCCCTATGTAATTTTAAAATGGGCCCAAACCATGAATGGATATTTATCGCCAGATGCCTCAAAAATAAGTGCAGCGCAATTTGAGCAAGAGCGGCACATCACGGGTAAGTGGGTGCAGAAATTGGTGCATAAGTGGCGCACCACAGAAGATGCGGTAATGGTTGCCACCAACACTGCCCTTACAGACAATCCCGCTTTAAACAACAGAGCTTGGGAAGGTAGAAGTCCGGCCAGAATAGTATTAGACAAAAACCTGAGGCTTCCCTCGCATTTAAAGTTATTTGACAATAGTCAAACAACCTTTGTACTAAATGCTATGAGAGAGGAAAGAATTGGAAATACCATTTACCTAAAGTTAGATTTTGAATCAGACTGGTTTTCGCAAGCGCTTAGCAGATTGTATGAGTTTCATATAGGTAGCATAGTGGTAGAAGGTGGTTCTAAATTGTTACATTATTTAATTGAGTATCATCTTTGGGATGAGGCTATTGTATTTTATTCGAAAAGTCACCTGCAAGAAGGCATTGTAGCTCCATCTATTAAAGGAAGGGTTATTCAACAATGCGATTTAGAGCAGGTGCAAATGATTCAATACCTTCAAGTATGATTTATCTTTTACTGAGTATATTATTTTCTACTATCACAGTGGCTTTTTTTAAATGGTTCGACATTAAAAAAGTAGATACCCTGCAAGCCATTGTGGTAAATTACTTTACCTGCACCTTGGCAGGTTGTTTTTTAACTGACGACCATATTTTTAAAATTGGTTTTTGGCAAACAGACTGGTTTGTTTGGGTGTGCATATTGGGTTTATTATTCATTACTATTTTCTATGCAATTGCCAAAACTGCGCAAACCATTAGTGTTGCGGCTAGCATGGTTGCTGCCAAATTATCTGTTATTATCCCTGTTGTTTTTGCAGTAGTAATGTATCACGAAAGCCTTTCTTTGTGGCAGGTATTGGGTATTTTACTATCTTTATTGGCGGTATACTTTATTTCTGCCAGCGAGGGAGAAACTCCTAAAGGTTTAAGTGTAGGTTTACCCGCCTTGGTATTTATAGGAAGCGGTGCCATCGATACTTTGTTAAACAACCTCAACCAAAGGTTTATTCCACCCTACCAAGCAGCCCAAATAGTTACAGGAACTTTTTTTATGGCGTTTATTTTTGGCAGTGCTTTTATGGGTTATTTATGGCTAAATGGTAAAGAAAAACCAAAATTAAGCAATGTCTTTTGGGGCATTATGTTGGGTATTCCTAATTATTTTAGCATGTTTTTTTTGGTAAAGACGCTCGAGGAATTTCAAGGTAGTTATATATTTCCTATCAATAACATTGGCATTGTAGCGGCTTCTGCTTTGGTGGCATTTTTGGTGTTTAAAGAACAGTTGTCGCCTAAAAAATATGTTGGATTGGCATTGGCATTCATCGCTATTGTTTTACTAAGTTTTTTATGAGTTTGCCAGATACCCTTCACATTCCTGCCACTCAGGCACAAGGATTATTCAAAGACAGGGGCAGTAAGTTTATCGCCTATGTTTTTGAGGTAGACAATGAAAGCAGCGCAAAATCTTTGGTTCAAACCGTAAAAAAAGAACACCCAGCAGCGGTGCATTGGTGTTGGGCCTATGTGTTGGGATTTGACGGCAGCATTCAAAAAAGCTCAGACGATAGGGAGCCGTCGGGCTCTGCCGGTAAACCAATTTTAAATGCCATTTTAAAGGCCCAACTCACACACACCCTTATTGTTGTGGTAAGGTATTTTGGCGGCAAATTGTTGGGAGTGCCGGGTTTAATTAATGCTTATGGTTCGGCAGCGGCAGAGGGCATACAAGAATCGGGGAGGAGGCAAATGCAACTTTTTATTCCTGTATTTGTTACTTGCCCGTATGAGCAACAACACCAAGTGATGAGAATTGCAAAACAATTGCTTTTAAAGGCTTATCCAGATAATATGGCATTAGAGGCGGGCATTAGCATTGAGGTGCCCCCATCTAAAATAAATGAGGTAAAGAAGCAACTTTTAGAGGCAAGATTCGACACTTTTCATCAAAAAGAAATTAAATTGTATCCATGTTAAAGAACATCAGAATTGTTATTGTTATGCTGGGTTTTATTGCTGTTAAAACCTTTGCCCAATCGCCAGAATACGCTGTGGGATATTCTACCGCTTTATCTACCTTACAGGCTCAACATCCATGGTTATTGCAAGAAGGTAATCAAGCGATTTGTGAGTATAGTAGGGTAAGTGAAATCGGTCAGCATTTTCAGTTTTTACAATTCTTTCAAGGAATACCTGTTTATGGGGCCACTGCAAAAGTAAACTTGGCTAAAAACCAACAAGTACTTTCTGTTTTTTCAGATTTTGTGCCTGTTCTAAATGCCCCAAACCAATCCCATTCAGATCAAACATTGGCTTATCAAAAAGTTTGGCAATCGGTTTTGGGTCAGTTAATACCAGCTTATGTACACGTGGTTAAAAATCAAAAGGGAGAGTATGTAGAGCAACTGTTGTCGGCTCAATTGCAATTGGTTCAAACCAGAAAACTGTCTTTAAATGCTAGAAAGGATACTTTGGTTC
Source organism: uncultured Chitinophaga sp. (assembly GCA_964443415.1). GTDB lineage: Bacteria > Bacteroidota > Bacteroidia > UKL13-3 > UKL13-3 > B1. Next base: position 16,205 of record CAYUDC010000004.1, read on the forward strand.
AAGCCATGGTATTTAACCCCGACCCGCTCACCAGCGCGCAAAAATCGTATGGAGAAGGAGGGCAATATAAAAATTACAATGGGGCAGATAGTCCAGAATTAAATGCCGAAAGAATGAGTAAAGGCTTGACCCTAAAGTTTGAAAATGACACCTTCTTTGCAGAGAATAAATATGCTATCATGTTAGATTTAGAGACCCCTTCTCAAATTCCATTTTCTTCTAAAATAGCAAATTTCAACTTTACACGCAGCCAATCGCAGTTTAGAGAGTTTAACTGCCTCTACCATATCGAGGCCTATAGAGAATATTTAAAAAGCATAGGCTTGCCATTTAACAGTATGTTTCAGGTAGAGGTAGATCCTACTGCCTATCAAGGTTTCGACCAATCGAGGTTTGATTATTCTGGAGCAAAACCAGGTTTGTTTTTTGGAACGGGTGGTGTACCAGATGCCGAGGATGCCGATGTAATTGTGCATGAGTACACACATGCCATTAATTATTTTATTGCGCCCAACACTACCAATGGCAATCAACGATTAGCGGTGGAAGAAGCCAATTGCGATGTAATGTCATGCTTTTATTCTAAAAACATAAGTACCTACCAGTGGCGAGATATTTTTAGTTGGGATGGGCACAATGAGTTTTGGGATGGGCGAGATGGCAATACCAATTATAAGTATCCAGATGATTTATCATCAGATTTTTATGAGTCGTCTCTTATTTGGAGCAGCATGTTAAATGATATAGGAGAAGACATTGGCCGAGATGCCCTCACTAAGATATTGTTTAACTCGGTTTACAGTTACGCCAATAACATCAATATGCAACAAGCCGCTAACTTGTTCTTACAGTCTGATAGCCTATTATATGGTAGAAAACATTTTGGCGCCATTAAAAACCGTATGCGTGAGCGTGGTTTTGATGTAAGCATTGGTGTGAAAGAGTTAACAGGAGATATGGGCTATTTTAAAATGCTGAATTCTTATGGATTTGCTAATGGAAATAGCGCTTTAGAAGTGTTAAGTAAAAGCAAAGATGCACTTACCTTAGCATTTTATAGCTTAGAAGGTAAATTGATGTTAACAAAGCAAAGTATGGATCAACGTGTTTTGGTAGAGCCAACAGAGTTACCAGCAGGAGCCTATATTGTTCATATACTCACAGAAGATCATAGAAGCATAGCCAAAGTAATTAGATATTAAGCTTCTTTAATAAGCGCGGCCTCGTGTTTTTTATTGGCCAATTGACCGCACGCGGCATCAATGTCTTTGCCACGGCTGCGTCTTACTTTGGCAATAACTCCATTTTTTTCTAGGTATTGGCAAAAGGCATCAATTTTAGAAGAATCGGCTTTCTCAAAAAGGCCATCTCCGGTTGGGTTATATTCAATGACATTCACCTTGCTGGGAACCAATTTGCAAAATTGAAGTAATTCTCTGGCATCTTGTATGCTTTCGTTAAAGTCTTTAAAGGCAATATATTCGAAGGTTACGCGCTTTTTGGTCTTTTTGTAAAAGTATTGCAGCGCCTCTCCAACGGCTTTTAAATTATTGCTTTCGTTGATGGGCATAATCATATTGCGCTTTACATCATTGGCAGCATGCAAGCTCAATGCTAGGTTGAACCGAACATTGTCGTCTGCTAGTTTTTTAATCATTTTGGCTATGCCGGCTGTAGAAACAGTAATACGTTCGGCACTCATGCCTAAACCTTCGGGGGAGGTTATTTTTTCGATGCCTTTAAGCACATTGGCATAGTTAAGCAATGGTTCACCCATTCCCATAAAAACAATATTGGTAAGTGGGGTTTGGTAATGCTGCTGTGCCCAATTTTTGATGTGTACTACCTGGTCGTAAATTTCATCTGGATTGAGGTTTCGCTCCCTATCTAATTTACCTGTTGCACAAAATTTGCAGGTTAAACTACAGCCTACTTGAGAAGAGACACAGGCGGTCATGCGATCATCTGCAGGTATCAACACACCTTCTACCAGTTTGTCATCATAAAGTTTAAAACCACTTTTGATGGTGCCATCGTTGCTTACTTGTTTATCCACCACTTGAACGGCTTGAATGGCATAGTTTTCTTGTAACCAATTTCTGGTATCAAGGTTAAGGTTGCTCATTTGCTCAAAGCTATGGGCACTTTTTTTCCAAAGCCACTCATACACCTGCTGCCCTCTAAAGGCTTTATCGCCTTTATTAACAAAGGCCGCTTTTAGCTCGTCGAGGGATAAACTTCTGATATCTTTTTTTTGCAGCGTCATTGCCGCAAAGATAGAAATAATGACGGGTTTTTATTGAGCGAAAGGCTTCTCAGAAAATAGCTACATTTGTAAACTAATTTTCAGTATCCTTAAAACATGGTAATCATTGGTAATACCCTTATTTCAGAAGATATTTTTGATCAAGAATTTATTTGTAATTTAAGTGCTTGCAAGGGTGCTTGTTGCGTAGAAGGCGATGCTGGTGCTCCGGTATCTGCAGAGGAAAAAGCTGCCATAGAAGCAAACTTGCCGCTAATTAAACCTTATCTCACTTCAGCCTCTTTAGCAGATATTTCTTCAAAAACGGGTTTCGAAAAGGATGAAGACGACGAATGGGTAACCACTTGTTTGCCTAGTGGCGAATGTAATTTTAGCTTTAGAAATGCACAAGGCGTTTTAAGTTGCGGCATTGAGCAAAGTTTCTTAGAAGGCAAGTCTACCATTCGCAAGCCTATTTCTTGTTACCTTTATCCTATTAGGGTAAGCAAGGTGGGCGATTACGATGCCCTCAACTACCACAAATGGGATATTTGTAGCGCAGCTTGTGCTTTGGGTAAACAAGAAAAGGTGGCAGTGTATCAATTTCTTAAACAACCATTGATAGAAAGATTTGGCCAAGATTGGTACCAAGAATTATGTGAGGTGGCCGAGGCTTATAAAAACTCTGGAATTAAAAGTTAAATGGCTATTGATTAAAAAGGACTTACTAAAAGCTGCTCATTCTTTTTTCTGCAGATTCAGTAATATATCCATCCTGCTCTTCTAGCATGCCAAATGGTTCATTGGCTAGAATTAAGCACCCATCTAAATCGGCATAATCTGCAATGCCACAAAGGCTCCAAGCACTGTGTATACCCAAAGTGGTTTCTACCATGCAACCAACCATGGTCTTCATTTTGCGCCTTCTCGCTTCATTTAAAATCCTGATGCCATTTAAGTAACCGCCAGCCTTCATCAGCTTCATATTAATGCCATGAAATTGTTTTTCAAGTTGGCTCATGTCGGGTTGATCCAAAACGCTTTCGTCTGCCATTAATAGAAATGGACTATGCTTTTTAAGGTAAACATATTCCTCTTTTAAATGTGCAGGCAAGGGTTGCTCTACAAACATTACCGGATACTTACTGAGCTTAGGGAGAAATGAAATAAGTTGCTCAACATCTTTCCAAGATTCATTGGCATCTATCATTAAAGGCTGCTGGCTAATGGCAGCAATGGCCTCCAACATATCCAAGGCCGAAGCATCATTAATCTTTACCTTGAGCGACTTAAATCTTTGCAATTGGTAGGCTTCAAAAAATCTTGAAATATCCTCTGGCTCCATAATGGGCAAGGTATAGCAAGTTGCTACTTTTCCTGGTTTTTCAACCCCTAAAAAATCGTGAATGCTCATTTCATTGGCCAAGCAATACCAATGTATAAAGGCAGATTCTAACCCAAATCTCAAAGAATTTGGCAACTGATGAATGTCTAAATTTTGCATGAGGTCTTTTAGTTCCTCTATTGGCTTTTGTGCAGTTTGTTTAAATTTTTCAAAAGCCTCTGCAATGATTTGAGGGTTTTCATTGTACCTCACATTAGGAGCCACCTCGCCAATGCCCACTAACCCGTTGTGCTCAAACTCTATGATAAAGTTTTCTTTGTATTCGCTGGCATTTCTGGAGATTTTCCAGACATATTTTAATTCCAGGCGTAGTTGTTTTAGGCGCCATTCCACATTGCAATGTAAAAAACTAGTTTTAAATTATGCTAATGTTTTTAAAATTTAGTACAAAATTGTTTTAAGTTGATTTAGCTTTAACTCGTTCAATGCTTATTTCTCTAGGGATTGATTGATTTCTCTCAATATGATTAAAAAGTGTTTTGGCCAACCAAGGTCCCCTTACCACGCCTTTTGTTCCAAGTCCATTTAAAATATAAGCATGTGATAAATGAGGCACTTTTCCAATGACGGGGTTTCTATCATTTGTGGTTGGCCTTATACCTGCCAAATGCATTGTGATGCTAAATGATAAAGGCATCAATAGCTTTATTTTCTCCTCCATTTGTGCTTTGCCAGCTGCTGTAGTTTGCTCATCTATTTGATCCCACTCATAGGTAGCACCGGCTTTAAATAAGCCATTTCCCAAGGGCACCAGGTAGATGCCTTTTTTGATAATTCTATCTTCATCCAAGCCCGCACAATTCATTTCAAGCACTTGTCCTTTGCATAACTTAAATGGTAGTAGGTGTTTTATAAAAGGATTGTGTTGAGCCCAATA
>CAYUDC010000004.1:20831-58827 GCA_964443415.1 uncultured Chitinophaga sp.
TCAGTTAAAAACCTATTGAGTTGTTCGTTAGTATTTCTGCTGGCATAATCGTTGGCATCTTTAATGCTTCCAAAGGCAACCTCTACTGGCATTTGATGAAGAAAGGTTTTTCCCAACATGCGCTCCAAAGATTGTGCAGTGGCAAATAATTCGTCTATCATTTCTGGTGCTTTCCATGCCAATTTACTTAATTGTCCACCCAAAGGGCCAAACATACCTGCAGCTATCATACTAGCAGCATTGGGGTTGGCGTTATCAACCACAGTAAATGATTTGTTTTCTACTTGCAAACAGTGGGCAAAAAATAAACCTGCTAAACCTCCTCCTATAATTAAATAATCTTTTTCCATCACTGGTTTTTAATCGCTCTTAACATATGACGTTTATAGGGTGGTCCTTCTAATCTTTCTACTTCAAATCCAACTGCCTTAAGATGGCGCTTTACTTCTCCTTTAGATGAGTAAGTAACCAAAATGCTCTGTTGATCCATGGCATTAAATAGTTTTTCAAAAATGGCCAAAGACCACAAATGAGGCTGCTTGTCTGGTGCAAAGGCATCAAAATAAACCAAATCAATCGAGCCATTTGGCAGCGCTATTTGTTCTAGTGCTATTTCTTCTTTTTTAAGAACAAATCCATCTCTAATCCTTACTTCCTGGTTCCAAACAGCCTCATGTATTTGTAGAAAGTAGGCTTTATCCTCTGCACTCCATGAGTCTGTGTATCCAAGTTGATGCACTAAATCATTTGCTAGTGGCAAGGTTTCTATGCTGTGATAATAAATGGGCTGATTTGCTTTTTGATGCATCAAGCTTAATATCGCATTGAGGCCAGTGCCAAAACCCATTTCAAAAATGCGGATGTTTTTTTTGTCTTGCATCATAGGATGCCTTAAACCTTTTTCTATAAAAACATGCATGCTTTCTGCAATGGCGCCATGCCTAGAGTGATAAGTTTCATTTAAACTTTGGTTCAATAAGGTTTTAGACCCATCTGTATTGGTGTAAATTTCTAATTCGGACATTTTCATTTAAAACAAAAAGACTAACATTGCTATTAACAATTAGTAGGCACAAATTAAACAAATATTGCCAGTATGATAGGTCATCTTTTTACTAAATATATTCCAGGTCCCGAAAATGGAGATGATTTTCAACGATTGTTGAATTTGTTTCTCCAACTCATGCAGTATACCAACGGCGAGGCAGGTGAGGCATTAGATTGGATGAACCAACTCGATAACCAGCATCAGTTAACAACCGATGCGTATGGTATGGGCAATTTTATTCAAGACCTTAAAGACAAAGGTTACCTCCAAGAAAACCCCGTTGATGGAAATTTAACGCCGACTTCTAAAACCAATCAAACCATTAGAAAACAAAGCTTAGAGGAAGTTTTTGGTAAAGTTAAAAAGGGGAATAAGGGCAACCATCGAAGCAACAAAACAGGGCAGGGCGACGAATACAACAGCGATACCAGAAAGTTTAGCTTTGGAGATTCTATAGACCAAATAGACGTAACAGCAAGTTTACACAATGCCCAAGTAAATCATGGGATAGATAATTTTAGGTTAACCGAAGACGATTTAGAAATTAGAGAGAAAGATTTTAAAGCGCAAACCTCTACAGTGCTTATGATTGATATTAGCCATAGCATGATTTTATATGGAGAAGACAGAATTACACCAGCTAAAAAAGTGGCAATGGCATTGGCCGAACTCATTAAAACGCGCTATCCTAAAGATACCTTAGACATTTTAGTTTTTGGAAATGATGCTTGGCCAATAGAGGTAAAAGACCTTCCTTATTTGCAAGTGGGGCCTTACCATACCAATACTTATGCAGGTTTAGAGTTGGCCTTAGAAATGTTGCGTAAACGTAAAAATGCCAACAAGCAAATATTCATGATTACAGATGGTAAACCTACCTGTTTAAAAGAGGGCAATGGATATTACCAAAATAGTTTTGGCTTAGATAGAAAGGTGATCAATAAAACGTTAACGATGGCGGCGCAAGCGCGCCGCCTTAATATTCCAATTACCACTTTTATGATTGCCAGCGACCCCTATCTCCAGCAGTTTGTGCAAGAGTTTACACGCATTAACAATGGCAAAGCCTATTACAGCTCTTTAAAAGGTTTGGGTGAATTTATCTTTGAAGATTTTGAAAGAAACAGACGCAAAAACGTGCGATAATTATTCCTTCAATATTTTACATACATAAATTCTATCCTCGCTTTTAACCTCCAAGAAATAGATGCCAGGCGTTAAACTGCTTAAATCAATGGCATCGTTTTGGCTATAAGTTTGGCTGTTTACGGTTTGACCCAAAGCGTTGGTTACAGTTATTTTGGCTTGCAGTATTGGTGCATCTTCTAAGCTAATATAACAAAGGTCTTTCACCGGATTAGGATAAACCAATACTTGATTATTACCAGAGTGGTGTTGCAAACTAGCCGTATTCACTGCCATGGCAAGCGCTCTTGTGGCAGTAACTTTTCCAAATCCCCATAGATTGCTTCCGGCCTCTCCAATTATTCCTGTGCGATTATCCTGTCTAGCTGTCGCCTTTAAAATTTCCATGATTTGTTTAGGAGAAAGCGTAGGGTTGGCTTCTAACATCAATGCTACCACACCAGCTGTTGCGGGCGATGCCATAGAGGTGCCAGAGAATGCTGCAAAGTGGTAAGTTCTACCATTAAAAGTAGTATTAGCAACTGATGTAAAGCTTTCGGTAGTAAATGAATTGATTGAGGATACCACATTAGAGCCAGGAGCAGAAACATCTGGCTTGGTGCGTTCGTCATGTGTGGGGCCTTTAGACGAGAATGTAGCCCTGTTACCAGGGTTTAAATTGCCATTACTCAATACCGTTTCTGAGATATGAGCTGCCACAGCAATAGCACTTCTAGTACTAGCAGGTTCTCCAATTCCATAATTGGCATCAGAAGGCCAAGCAATGGGCCCAAACGGAGAAAAGGCTAAACCCCAATTACCCACTCCATTGCTTAATTCTACCACATTCCAATAATGTACCGTTCCGCCACCTCCAGCGCCAGAAACCATCACAATGTTTAAATTGGTATTGGTGTTTTTAATGCGCATTCTGATATGCGGACGATTGTTTAAAGGATGGGCTGTTTCGATGGTGAAATTGTAAAAAATAGTATCTATTCCAATCACCAAAAAAGTATCAATGTATCCTTTTTGAACTTGTGTATCATACACCTTAGAGCTGCCTATTTTTACATTAGATGCATTATATACTTCAAATCCAGCCCCAAAAGCTTTTCCTACTTCACCCCACATGGTAATGCTCTGACCCCACATTTTTGGATGAGCAGCATAACTATAAAAGTTTATTCTAGACCGTAAGCTATCTCCTGGATGGGTGTATTTGATATGGAAATTGACACTGCCGTTATTGCCTCCAGAGGTTACAAACACTATACCTTCTTTACTCATTTGGTCTATTACTTGGCTCAAAAAAGAATTGCCATCCATGGTACCAATATAATAGAGTCCCCAACTCATGTTAATCACCAAACGTTTTTTATCTGCCTTGGCAATGTTCTGCATCCAAGTGAAAGCATCTATGGCCGCACCTTCATCTAATTGAATGGAGTTAAATAAGAATTCGGCATCATAAGCCACACCTTTGTAACCAATGCCCGCGCCGCTTCCGCCTGCAATACCCGCCACATGACTGCCATGCGTAGCATAGCCATAATAGGTGCCAGCAGTGTCTGATTGTGCTGCCAACAATTGTGCTGCTGTTTGGTATTCTACACCGTAGTTAAAACCACTTGGCCTGTTTCCAGATATTTTAAAATGATCCCAAGCTGCCCTAATTCTGGTTTTGGTTAGATTGGTATCCATAAACATCGGATGGGTATAATCAAATCCCCAATCGGTGATGCCAATCAACACGTTCTTTCCTGTAAATGATTTAGGGAGGTCCAATCCTTTCCAAACGCTGTCGGCACGCACATCCGCAGTCATTTTTTGAATGTCTGCATGCAAACGTCTTGCCACCTCAAAATGCCCAGTAGGAAGCGTAAGCAGTTTAGGTAATTGAGTAAGTGGAATCTTCGCTGTTACAATGCCTCCCACAGGTTTGCCCATGAAAAAGCTTTTGGTAAATTTTGTATAATCGGTGTTTGGTTCAAACCGAAAGATGCCCGATAAACAATATACGCCCGATACCTTGTAAATAGGCAAATGCGCTAAGTGTTGGTCTATCAAAACTTGCGTTATTTCTTGTTCCTCTGTGCATCTAATCACTTTTTGAACCTCTACAAGTGAAGCTTGGCTCATGCTTAATTGAGCGTTGGCAATCAAAGAAAACAAAGAAAAGCTTAGGAATAGTACTTTTTTCATGCTTACAATCAGGCCTTTTTGTTAGCCATTCCACAATTATAATTTATTTTAAACTTAATTCGTGATGCGATGTTTGAACCTATAGTAAACACCTTATGAATCCAACACTAAAAACACTCGGCGAGCTTAAAAAAGCAGGCTATAAAAGTAAATCTGTAAAACAAGAAATGCGTGATAACCTCATTCGGTTTTTGCAAGAAAAGCAGAATCCGTTTACGGGTATCCAAGGTTACGAGGATACGGTTATTCCACAACTTCAAACGGCCTTGTTATCCGAGCATAACATCATATTTTTAGGTTTGCGTGGACAAGCTAAAACGCGCATGGCTCGCTTGATGCTTAACTTGCTAGACGAATACATGCCAGTGGTTGCGGGGAGTGAAATTAATGATGATCCCTTACAGCCTTTAAGCAGATTTGCCATCGATTTAATTGCAGAGAAGGGAGATAAAACACCTATTGCTTGGGTACATAGAAACGACCGTTATACCGAGAAATTAGCTACGCCAGATGTATCGGTAGCAGATTTAATCGGAGATGTAGATCCAATCAAAGCAGCTACTTTAAAACTGCCTTATAACGACGAAAGAGTGATTCATTTTGGATTGATCCCACGCAGCCATCGTTGTATTTTTGTAATCAACGAGTTGCCAGATTTGCAAGCCCGTATCCAAGTTTCTTTGTTTAATATTTTGCAGGAGGGCGATTTGCAAATACGTGGATTTAAGTTGAGATTTCCTTTAGATGTACAGTTTGTATTTACGGCAAACCCCGAAGATTATACCAACCGTGGCAGTATAGTTACCCCCTTAAAGGATAGAATTGATAGTCAGATTTTAACGCACTATCCTAAAACCATCCAATTGGCTAAAGCCATTACCACCCAAGAAGCGCATATCAAACCAATTCAAAAAGAGACCATCAGTGTAAGTTCATTGTTGTTAGACCTCATCGAGCAAATTGCCATGGAGGCACGTCAAAGTGATTTGGTTGATCAAAAGAGTGGGGTTTCTGCTAGATTAACCATCAGTGCACTAGAAAATCTTTATAGCGCTGCAGAGCGTAGAATGTTATTAGCAGGTGAAACCAAAACACATGCGCGCATTGCCGATTTGTTTGGGGTTTTACCTAGCATTACTGGAAAGGTAGAATTGGTGTATGAAGGTGAATTAGAAGGAGCGGTGAATGTGGCTCAAATGCTCATAGGCAAAGCCATTAGAACCGTTTTTACTTCAAAATTTGCTAACCCAGAAAAGGCAAAAAAAGCCAAACAAAATAATCCTTATGAGCTCATTTTAAACTGGTTTAATGATGGTTATTCGGTAGAGTTGGCGCACATTACCACCGATTTGCAATACCAACAAATGCTGCTAACGGTAGAAGGCTTAGGTGAACTCATAAAGGCTAAATATCCAAAAGAAAAAGAAAGCGAAAAAGTTATTTTAATGGAATTGGTATTGCATGGATTAACAGAGTACAGTCAATTAAGCAGGCATAATTTAGCTAATGGAATGGCATTTAAAGACTTAATGTCTTCGATGTTTAACAGTAATCTCGACGCCTAAAACAATTTATTGCGCTAATTGTAATACTTATTGTCTGAGGAAGGTAAAATGATGCATTGCTCTAAGTAATCCATCATTTTACCCATCCCAAAATCTTACCTTTGCACACCGTTTTGAAGAACCTATCGAACCATATCAGGCTTGTATTTTCTTTTGTGATGGCCCTTTATTTACTGGGCTTGTCATGTGAAATTCATGCCATGTCGATTTCAAATATGTTTGGCAATCAAACAACAGATCAGCTTTTTTACGACGACCATACCTCAACCGATGAGTCTTCGTCAACTTCAACAGAACAACAGGCAGAGAGTACTTCAGAAATTTCTTTTGAAGAAGAGTTAGAAGGCTTGCCAGATGCGCATTCGCAGCAAAATTATATTTTATGTAGTAAGGGCGATGGCATAGAACTTTGCTTTATGACAAAGCATGTAAACTACCTGCCATTTCATCCAGATTTGCATTATCCGCCACCACGCGGGTAACAGTTTTTTATCAGGGTCGGTTCGACCCAAACCATCATTCTATCATTTTATAAAATTATCATTCCATGCAAAAAATTGTATTGGGTGTTGCATTTGCTTGTTCCTTGATGCTTGGAGCTTGCAATAGTAATACACCTGTTGAAAGTAGAGAAACGTATAAAGTTATTAAACCAGTAATTGCAGACACCGCCTTTACTGAAGAGTATGTCTCAGAACTACATGCTGTAGCTAACATCGAAATTAGGTGTCGTGTAAAAGGGTTTATCGAAACCATTTTAGTAGATGAAGGTCAGACAGTGCAAAAAGGGCAAGTGCTTTTTAAACTCAGTAGCCAAGAGTATCAACAAGAATTGCTAAAAGCCGAGGCTGCTTGGAAAAATGAGTTAGCAGAATTAAAGGCTGCCGAAATTGAACTTGAAAATACAGAACGATTATTTGCAAAGAAAATCATAGCTAAATCGGAACTCGATTTGGCAAAGGCAAAACTAGAAATGCACAAAGCCAAGGTAGAGGAGGCTAAGGCACATGAGTTGCAAGCAAGGCATAACCTTTCTTTTACATTGGTTAGGGCGCCCTTTGATGGTATAATCAATAGGATTCCAAATAAAACAGGTAGTTTAGTAGATGAGGGTACTTTGCTAACTACGCTTTCTAATAACAAAGAAATGTTGGCCTACTTTAATGTATCCGAAAGTGATTACCTAGACTATGCAGTAACTACTCATTGGAATGATACCAGAAGTGTGTCGCTGGTGTTAGCAAATGGCACGCCATACGATCAAATAGGACACATAGAAACAGTAGAAAGCGAGTTTGATCCACTCACCGGAAACATTGCCTTTAGAGCCAGATTTCCTAATCCTAAAAAGGTGTTGAAGCATGGTTCAAATGGAAAAATTATTGTTAGAAAACAGCTTAAAAAAGCTTTGTTAATTCCTCAGAAATCAACCTTTGAAATTCAGGATAAAGTTTTTGTTTATGTAGTAAAAGAAGACTCCACGCTTGAACAAAGAAACATAAGCATTAAGAAGAGATTACCGCATTTGTATGTGTTGTCGGCCGGACTTACAGCCAACGAAACCCTCTTGTTAGAGGGAACGCAAAATGTGAAGCCAGGAGATAAAATTAGTATTCAGAAATAATCTTTAGTGATTCAATTTAAACATTCATGACCTCAAAATTTATACATCGACCGGTATTATCTATTGTGATATCGGTATTTATTACACTTTTGGGGATAATATCCTTGGTGCAATTGCCCATTACGCAATTCCCAGATATTGCTCCACCCGAAGTAAATGTTACTACCAAATATACTGGCGCCAATGCCGAAACCTGCGTAAAGGCAGTAGTAACCCCATTAGAAAGAGCCATCAATGGTGTACCTGGAATGTCTTATATGTCTTCTGTTTCGGGTAATGACGGTTCAAGTGTAATTCAGATTATTTTTAAGGCAGGAACCGACCCTGAAATTGCTGCGGTAAACGTACAAAACAGGGTTTCATCTGTGTTAGACGAATTGCCAGAAGAAGCCAAAAAGCAAGGAGTAATTGTAGAAAAAGTACAAAACTCTATGTTGTTATACTTAAATATTTTAAGTAACGATAGTGTGTTAGACGAAAAGTTCCTTTATAACTTTGTAGACATTAATGTGATTGCAGAGCTTAGAAGGATCGAAGGAGTAGGCTTTGCTGATATTATGGGGATGAGAGAATATGCCATGCGTATTTGGCTCAAACCTGATAAAATGTATATGTATAACATCTCTGCCAACGAAGTGGTGGAGCTATTAAGAAAGCAGAACGTAGAGGCTGCCCCTGGTAAAATTGGTGAGAGCTCTGGCAAACAAGCTCAAACCATGCAATATGTTTTAAAGTATACAGGTAAATACAATACCAAGCAGTCGTATGAAAACATTGTATTAATTAGCAAAGAGAATGGCGAGATCATTCGTTTGAAAGACATTGCTGATGTAGATTTTGATTCGCAAGAATATGATGTGATCTCTAAAGAAAATGGCAGGCCTTCGGCAGCTATTTTACTAAAGCAAAGGCCAGGTACCAATGCCAAAGAGGTTATCGAGCGTATTAAGGAGCGTATGGCGGTCATCAAAGAATCTTCTTTCCCGCCAGGTATGGATTATACCATTAGCTATGATGTATCGCAATTTTTGGATGCATCTATTCACGAAGTGCTTAAAACCTTATTCGAAGCCTTTATTCTAGTAGCATTAGTGGTGTTTATCTTCTTGCAAGATTTTCGCTCTACGGTTATCCCAATCTTGGCTGTGCCAGTTTCGTTGATAGGTACTTTTTTCTTTATGAATTTATTGGGTTTCTCTTTAAATCTAATCACACTTTTTGCCTTGGTATTAGCCATTGGAATTGTAGTAGACGATGCCATTGTGGTAATTGAAGCGGTGCATGCCAAAATGGAAAAGTCTAATATAGGTGTTCGTAAAGCAACCGAGCAAGCCATGAAAGAAATCAGTGGAGCCATTATTGCTATCACCTTGTTTATGGCTGCGGTATTTATTCCGGTTTCATTTCTCGAAGGCCCTACTGGTATTTTTTACAGGCAATTTTCGCTTACCATGGCCATCGCAATTTTGCTTTCTGGAGTTACGGCCTTAACCCTTACGCCAGCTTTGTGTGTATTGTTTATTAAATCTACGCACCATCATGGGCATAGTAAAAATTTGCTATCAAGGTTCTTCCATGCCTTTAACCAATGGTATGATGGATTGTCTAGTAAGTATAAATTCTTAATAGAAAAGATTGCCAATAGACGCATCATTACCTTTGGGGTGTTAATTGCGTTTAGCATAGGCTCTGGAATATTAAGCAAGTTTGTGGCATCTGGCTTTATACCAGAAGAAGATCAAGGTGCCATCTATGCCAATATTAATACACCTGTAGGTGCAACCTTAGAAAGAACAGAAATGGCGGTAGACGAAATTCAAAAGGTGGCTAATCAAATGTCTTCGGTAAGCTCTGTTTCTAGTCTGGCAGGCTACAGTGTATTGTCTGAAGGTACTGGTGCTATTTATGGTATGAACCTCATCAATTTAAAGAAGTGGGAAGAAAGAACACAATCTGATAAGGAAATCATTAGAGAGCTGCAAGATAAAACGGCGCATATCAAGGATGCTAATATTGAGTTTTTTACACCACCACCAGTGCCTGGATATGGTAACTCAAGTGGTTTTGAGTTGAGGTTGTTGGATAAAACGGGTTCAGGGGATTTATCAAAGTTTCAAAAAGTAGCAGATGCATTTGTGGAGGAGCTAAACAAATGTCCCGAGATAAGCAATTCGTTTACCACCTTTAACGCGAGTTTCCCTCAATACATGCTGCATTTAGATGGCGATAAAGCGGCACAAAAAGGCATAGATGCAGATAATGCCATGAGCACCCTTCAAACACTTATTGGAAGTGAGTATGCCACCAACTTCATACGATTTGGACAAATGTATAAAGTAATGGTGCAAGCCTTGCCACAATACCGCGCGCAACCAGATGATATTTTAAATCTTTATATCAAAAATTCGCGCAACGAAATGGTGCCCTACTCTTCGTTTATGCGCATAGAAAAAGTATATGGGCCAGAACAAGTTACCCGTTATAACATGTACACTTCGGCCATGGTCAATGGTCAACCCTCTGTGGGGTATAGCAGTGGCCAAGCCATAGATGCTATCAAGAGAACAGCGGCACAAAAACTTCCTAAAGGATTTGGTTATGATTGGGCCGGATCGTCGCGCGACCAAGCCAATGCGGGTAACCAAGCGGTGTTTATATTTTTAATTTGTTTGGTGTTTGTATATCTTTTGTTGTCTGCGCAATACGAGAGCTTTTTATTGCCACTTGCCGTGTTGTTGTCGCTTCCGGTTGGAATTTTTGGAGCCTTCTTTTTGCTATGGACAATGGGGCTAGAGAATAATATTTATGCTCAAATAGCCATGATTATGCTCATTGGTATTTTAGGTAAAAATGCCATTCTAATCATTGAGTTTGCTACCCTCAAACACCGCGAAGGAGCCAGTGTCTTTCAATCGGCAGTAGAGGGAGCTGTGGCAAGGTTGCGTCCAATTCTCATGACTTCTTTTGCCTTTATTGCGGGCCTTATTCCATTGATGTTGGCTTCAGGTGCGGGCGAAATTGGTAACAACACCATAGGCGGAGCTACTGCTGGTGGAATGTTGTTTGGAACTGTCTTTGGGGTAATAGTCATCCCTGGATTATACATTGTGTTTGCCAGCATTGGCGAAAGGCTAAAAAACAAGAAAAAAGAGGTGATGGCTTTCACAGAAACTATTTAATCAATCATGAAATTAAAACGTTTTATCTTAATCATAATAGGTTTATCAGGTTTGGTAGCTTGCAAATCTTTGCAAACCGAGTTGTCGGTTCAACCCAAAACGATACCTGCAAATTATAGTGATGCGCAAGATTCTGCCAATATTAGCAATTTGTATTGGCGACAATATTTTGGAGATTCTTTTTTGACCCAACTCATTGATACAGCATTGGTTCAAAACCTAGACCTTCAAATGGCCTTTCAACGAATAGAAATTGCCAGAGCACAAACCAAAGCTGCAATGGGCAATCAATTGCCTACTCTTAATGCCAACACCAGTATGGGCCAAAGAAAGTTTGGCTTTTATACCATGGATGATGCTGGAAATAGGGTAACCGAGTTTGCGCCAGGAGATACCATTCCTACGCATTTGCCAGATTACTATGTTGGTTTAACTGCCAGCTGGGAGCTAGATGTTTGGGGTAAACTGAGGAACCAACGTAAATCGGCATTGGCAAACTATCTGGCCAGTATGGAAGGGAGAAAATTTGTTGTCTCTAACTTGGTTTCTGAAATAGCGGTAAGTTATTACGAGTTAATAGCCTTAGACAATGAGCTTGAGATATTACTGCAAACCATCCAAAAACAGGAGGAAGCTTTGGAGGTTATTCGTTTGCAAAAAGAAACAGGTAGGTCTACTGAGTTAGCCGCTCAACAATTCGAAGCACAGCTGTTAAGTTTTAAAGCCATGGAGTTTGAAACGAGGCAAAAAATATCCATGCAAGAAAACCAGATTAACTATTTGCTAGGTAGATTTCCTCAGCCAATCAACCGAAAAAAAGAAGTGTTGTTTTCCCATGGACATCCTAGTATCAAAGCGGGTATTCCTTCTGAATTATTGTTGAACCGACCTGATATAAGGGCAGCTGAGTTTGAATTGCAAGCCACTAAATTTGATGTAAAGTCGGCCAAAGCAAATTTTTATCCCACCATCAACCTTTCGGCCAGCTTTGGATTTCAGGCCTATCAACCACAATTTTTGTTTTTGTCGCCCGCCTCAAACGCCTACAATTTATTGGGAAGTATCATGGCCCCAGTGGTCAACAGAAATGCCATCAAGGCACATTTTAGAAAGGCCAAAGCCAATCAGCTCAATGCTATGTATCATTATCAACAAACCATTATCAATGGGTTTGTAGAAGTGAGCAATGAATTGCAACAAATAAAAAATCTTGCCGAGATAAATGGGTTAAAGTTAAGGCAAAAAGAATTACTCCAAAAATCGGTAGAAACCTCACAGGATTTGTATAGGGCAACAAGGGCCTCTTATTTAGAAGTATTGTTGACCCAACAAAATTTCTTACAATCGCAATTAGAGCTAGTGGATGCTGGCAAACGGCAACAAATTGCCAAGGTAAAATTATATAAAGCCTTAGGTGGAGGTTGGCGCTAGGATGGCTTGTATTTGTTTTGTAAGTATAATGATGTATTTTGTGTAGGTATGAAAACGAAAGAAGAGATTGTGAATGATTGGCTGCCACGCTATACTGGCAGGCCTTTAGATGGATTTGGGGAGTACATATTACTCACTAATTTTATTCAATATGTAGATTTGTTTGCAGCCAAATATCAAGTAGAAGTGATGGGCAGAGACAAGCCTATGCAAACAGCCACTGCAGAGAATATTACCATTATTAATTTTGGGATGGGCAGTGCCATGGCAGCTACCTGCATGGATTTGCTAAGTGCCATAAAGCCTAAGGCGGCATTGTTTTTAGGCAAATGCGGTGGCTTAAAAAAAGTAACCAAAGTGGGAGATTTTATCTTACCTATTGCAGCCATTAGAGGAGAGGGTACAAGCAATGATTATATCATGGAAGAAATTCCGGCACTTCCTTCCTTTAGGTTACAGAAGGCGGTTTCTGCCTCTATCGTAAAACACGATTTAGATTATTGGACAGGCACAGTGTATACTACCAATCGAAGGGTTTGGGAACACGATGAGCAGTTTAAAGATTACCTCAGAAAAACAAGAGCCATGGGCATAGATATGGAAACTGCTACTATTTTTATTGTAGGTTTCATCAATCAAATACCCAAGGGAGCTTTGTTGTTGGTAAGTGATAATCCGATGGTGCCCGAAGGGGTAAAAACCTCTAAAAGCGATTCGACGGTTTCTGCCAATTATGTTAAAAAGCATTTAGAGATTGGCATTGATTCTTTGATAGAATTGAGGGATAGTGGCGAATCGGTGAAACACTTGCGGTTTGAATAATCAATCGATAATATTTTAACGTTTATCGACAAATGCTTTAACTGATAAATCTAGCTTTATCTTTGCGCCCCATGGCAAAGAGAAGTTTAAATAGCAATGGCAACCTTAAGCAGGAGCCAGAAAAAGCAAAGATTAACAAAGAAAATGTAAGGGAGGCTTTGGCCTTGTTTGCATATTTAAAGCCTTATAGAGGCAAGTTTATATTGAGTTTGGTATTTATAGCTTTATCGGCACTAAGCACGATGGTATTTCCATTTTTGCTTGGTAAGATGATAGATGCGGCGGCGCCTGGCGCCGCCGCATCTATGCCCCAATCACCGCTCAATCCTGGTGCCATGGTGGGTTTCAACCTTAAGACGGTTCAATGGAGTTTAAACACCATCCTCCTGCTAATCTTTATTCAACTGTCGGTTCAAACCGTATTCTCGTTTATGCGCATTTACCTGCTTACCGAGGTAGGCGAAAAATCTTTGGCAAATATTAGAACCGATTTATACGGCAAATTGCTCTCCATGCCCATGAGCTTTTACAGCGAACAAAGGGTAGGAGAGTTGAGTAATCGTTTGAGTGCCGACTTATCACAAATTCAAGATGCCATTTCTTTTACCTTGGCAGAATTTCTGAGAGGCATATTTACCTTGGTCATAGGTTTAACTTTTATCTTTTGGATCAACCCAAAACTGGCTTTTGTGATGCTTTCTGTAGTGCCTTTAATTGCTGTAGTAGCCGTGGTGTTTGGAATGCGCATTCGTAAAATGTCTCGCAAGGCCCAAGATCAATTGGCAGAAAGTGGAACCATTGTGCAAGAAACTTTTCAGGGGATTTCTATTGTGAAAGCGTTTACTAGCGAATCGTTTGAAATGAATCGCTACCGTAAAAGCATCTATAGCGTAGTGGAAACAGCTATTTCTAATGCCCGTTACAGAGGTGCTTTTGTGAGCTTTATGATATTCTCTGTTTTTGGTGCCATTGCCTTTGTGATGTGGTATGGTGCAGGATTAATTAAAAGTGGCGATATGACCGCAGGCGACCTTACCATGTTTGTGATCTTCTCTGCTTTTGTTGGCGGTACATTTGCAGGTTTTGCCGATATGTTTTCGCAATTGCAAAAAACACTAGGGGCCACCCAACGTGTGAGAGAATTGTTGCGCAACCAAGGCGAAGCCATCGACCTAGAAGGGAGCAATCTACGTGTATCAAAACCTATTTTGGGCCATGTGAGATTTGAGCAAGTTGCTTTTTCTTATCCCGGAAGACCCGATGTAGAAGTACTTAAAAATGTTCAATTAGAAGCAGGCGTTGGAGAACAAATTGCTTTGGTGGGGCCAAGTGGCGCAGGCAAAAGTACCATAGCTTCTTTGCTACTTAATTTTTATCAGCCTACCGCTGGTAAAATCTATTATGACCAATATGATAGCACCGAATTTGAGCTAACAGAACTTAGAAAACAGATAGCCTTTGTGCCGCAGGATGTGATATTATTTGGAGGCAGCATTCGTGAAAATATTGCCTATGGGAAACCAGATGCTACAGACCAAGAAATTATGGAAGCAGCAAGGCAAGCAAATGCTGCAGGATTTATTGAGAAATTTCCAGAAGCTTACCAAACCATTGTGGGGGAGCGAGGCATTAAGTTAAGTGGCGGACAAAGGCAACGCATTGCCATTGCCAGAGCTATTCTTAAGAACCCTGCCATTTTAATTTTAGACGAGGCTACCAGTTCACTGGATAGTGAGAGTGAGCAATTGGTTCAAGAAGCATTAGATAATTTAATGAAAGGCCGCACCAGTTTTGTGATTGCACATCGCTTATCTACTGTTAGAAATGCTACAAAAATTTGTGTGATAGACAAGGGATCGGTTCAAGAAATGGGTACACACGACGAGCTGATGCAAAATGAAACGGGGCTTTACAAAAAATTGGTGGATATGCAATTAGAGTGGAGTACCCTGCAAGTCTGATATTTACGTTTGAGAGTGATAGAAAAGTTTTTTCAATTGCTAAATTCAGATAAATTTGCCAACTACTCAATTAATATTAATCATACATGTCTGAATTTCAATTGGTGATGCCCAAAATGGGCGAAAGTATCGCAGAAGCAACCATTATTCGCTGGACAAAAAACGAAGGCGACCAAATTGCAGTGGATGAAACTGTATTGGAAATTGCTACCGATAAGGTAGATTCTGAAGTGCCATCACCAAAAGCAGGTGTATTGGTTAAGAAATTGTTTAAGGATGGAGATGTGGTGGCAGTTAATGCGCCCATTGCTATAATTGCTTTGTCAGGAGCTTCACCTGCGGCAGCAGATGCGGCGCCTTCGGCGCCCCCAATCAACACCCCTGCCCCAGTGGTAGAAGTTGCCAAAACAGTGGAAGCATCTATTCAAACCATTAAAGAAACCGTGAGTTCTGTTGGCGGAAATAGATTCTACTCGCCTTTGGTATTAAATATTGCCAGAACAGAAAATATTAGCATGAACGAGTTGGATACCATCCCAGGTACTGGAGCCGAAGGCCGTGTAACCAAAAGAGATATCTTAGCCTTTGTGCAAAATAGAGGCAATGCAGCAGCACCTGTTGCTCAACCAGCCGCCGCACCGCAATCAAATGCGCCAGTAGTAAGCGCTCCATCTTCTGTGGCGCCAGCAGCCTCAGCTCCTAAGCCAGCAGTAAGCGTAAGTGGAGGAGATGAAATTATTGAAATGGATAGAATGCGCAAACTCATTGCCGATCACATGGTGATGAGCAAGCATACCAGTCCGCATGTAACCAGCTTTGTAGAAGCCGATGTAACCAATATGGTACTTTGGAGAGACAAAGCTAAGAAAGTGTACGAGAAAAGAGAAGGAGAGAAGATTACCTTCACGCCTATGTTCATTGAGTGTGTGGTAAAAGCCATCAAAGATTATCCAATGATCAATGTGTCGGTAGATGGATACAACATCATCAAGCGTAAAAACATCAACGTAGGTATGGCCGCAGCCTTGCCTAGTGGCAACTTAATTGTTCCAGTGATTAAGAACGCCGATATGATGAATTTGGTAGGTTTAACCAAAATGGTAAATGACCTTGCCAACCGCGCCCGTGCCAATAAATTAAGTCCAGACGAAATACAAGGTGGAACCTTTACCATCACCAACGTAGGTGGTTTTGGCAATGTCATGGGTACACCTATCATCAACCAACCTCAAGTAGCTATTATGGCTACAGGAAGCATTAAGAAGAAGCCAGCAGTATTAGAAACCCCAATGGGAGATGTGATTGCTATCAGACACATGATGTTTTTAAGTTTAAGTTACGACCACAGAGTGGTTGACGGTTCTTTGGGTGGTTCTTTCTTAAGAAGAATTGCAGATTACATGGAACAGTGGGACTTAGACCGCGAAATTTAATATTGTTTAAAAGTTATTGATAAACCCCTCACGCGCCGTTGCAGAAATCTGCACGGCGCGTTGTATTTTTGCTTCCCGTAAATACTGTTACGGATAAATGACACCCAAATACATTTTTGTTACCGGCGGGGTAACCTCTTCATTAGGCAAAGGAATTATTGCCGCTTCACTCGCTAAACTACTTCAGGCCAGAGGCTACAAGGTAACCATTCAAAAACTCGATCCATACATCAACGTAGATCCAGGAACCTTAAACCCATACGAACACGGCGAATGCTATGTTACAGAAGACGGGGCAGAAACAGATTTAGATTTGGGGCATTATGAAAGATTTTTGAATATCCCAACTTCTCAAGCAAACAATGTTACCACTGGCAGAATCTACCAGCATGTGATTAACCGCGAGAGAGAGGGTGCTTTTTTAGGAAAGACTGTTCAAGTAATTCCGCATATTACCGATGAAATCAAAAGACGAATTAAGTTATTGGGAGAAACAGGTAACTACGAAATCATCATTACCGAAATAGGTGGAACCGTGGGAGACATCGAGTCATTGCCTTATATCGAGTCGGTGCGCCAATTGCTTTGGGAGTTAAAAGATGAAGATGCATTGGTGATTCACCTCACCCTATTACCATTTTTAAGTTCTAGCAACGAGTTAAAAACCAAACCTACGCAACATAGCGTAAAGCTATTGTTAGAAAGTGGTGTTCAACCCGATATTTTAGTGTGTAGAACAGAGCATGCCATTTCAAAAGAGATGCGCAAGAAAATTGCCTTGTTCTGTAATGTAGATTCAAATTCAGTGATTGAAGCATTAGACGTTCCAACCATTTACGATGTGCCTTTGATGATGCTCAAAGAAAAGTTGGATAAGACGGTGTTATCAAAGCTTAAATTATCTGCCAAGAACGAACCAGATTTAGAAAGTTGGAAGAACTTTTTAACCCGTCATAAAAATCCTAAGCACGAAATTAGAATTGGATTGATTGGTAAATATGTAGAACTACCAGATGCTTATAAGTCGATCATCGAAGGGTTTATTCATGCCGGTGCCAGCAACGAGGCACGTGTGAGGGTACAATACATCCACAGTGAGTTAATTGCCGATGATAATGTAGATCAAAAGTTAGGAGATTTAGATGGTATTTTAGTGGCACCGGGTTTTGGAGATAGAGGGATAGAAGGAAAGATAACAGCCATAAAATATGCAAGAGAAAACAATGTTCCATTTTTTGGTATTTGTTTAGGCATGCAAATGGCGGTGATTGAGTTTGCTAGAAATGTAATTGGTTGGAAAGATGCCCATAGCACAGAGATGAATGCAAAAACCAAACATCCGGTGATAGACATGATGCCAGACCAAAAGAACATCACCAAAAAGGGTGGTACCATGCGCCTAGGTTCTTATGTGTGTGAGCTTACTAAAAATAGCTTGGCCTATAAGGCTTATGATAAATCAAAAGTAAATGAACGCCATCGCCACCGTTATGAGTTTAACTCTAAGTTTCAAAAAGACTTCGAGGCACATGGCATGCAAATCACAGGGATAAATCCTGATACCAAATTGGCAGAAATTGTAGAAATCAAAGACCATCCTTATTTCATGGGTGTTCAGTTTCATCCAGAGTATAAGAGTACCGTGTTAAATCCACATCCTTTATTTGTGCGTTTCTTAAAGGCAGCTGTGGCATATAGTCAAAGTATAAAATAGGTTTCGGTTCGAACCAACCCATAAAATAAAAAAGGAGGCTTATGGCCTCCTTTCTTTTTGTTATAAAGTAATTTTTTTATTGTTCAGATAATTTTTTAGCAATCTTTTCACCAATTTTCTTACCCCATTCACCGCCTACTTTCATCGATTCTTGCATGATGGGCCCAGTGCTTTTTGCATATTTTTTGCCTACTGGTGTATTATAAAATTTGGTCATCTCTTGTAAATCCTCTAACGTTAAATGTTTTTGGTAAACTGGAACCAACATTTCAGCCAAATCTTCAATAGATGATTTTAACATTTCTATTTCAGCCTCTTCCCAAAATTTAGCAGGAACATCTTTATAGTTATCCTTAAACATCGACATCATTTGTTTGATGGCACTCTTGTAGGCCTCATCAGAACCAGAAGCTACAAACATTTCTAACAAAGCTTTTTTGTAAGCGTCCTTGGATGGAGCTTGAGCCATGGTTTGGATGGAGAAAATAAATCCAAAGGCTAATAAAAATAATAGTTTTTTCATGATATAAAATTGATACTGCATTATCGCAGAAAAGGAGGATAAATCAAAGTTGTCTTTTGATTAAGCCCCAAATTGTGATAAATGGTGGTCTAGGTGTTTGTAGAACATATTGTTCCACTCTTTGGCAGTAAGTTTTCCAAAAGAATGAGAGGCTTTTCCTTCAAAATAAGCCTCACCAAGTGCTACGGTTTTAGCAATATTTTGAATGAGCTGTTGCTTTTCATTTTCAAAGTTGCGTTCATCTTTGATGATAAAAGCAGGGGCTGTTTGGCTTTGCTTTTTGTATGGTTTATCACCAACCACCGTTGGCTTTACAAATAATTTTAATAAAGTTTGAACCAAAAAATTAGGCTTAGGATACTTGTCTGTAAACAACATATCATAAGTTACATTGCAATGTGCCAGCATTTGCGAAACACTCATTGTTCCCCATAATGCCGGGGTACTGGGAGTTAAGCTATTAATTCTTTCTAGGATTTTATTAGAAACTTCTTTTGAAAAATAATTAGGGTTACTCATGATGATAAGTTATTGAAGTTAGTAAATTTTGCTGTAATGATACAAGAAAAAATTAAAATTTACATTACCTCAATAAGGTTACGGTTCCATGTTTTTCGTAGTAGTTATTTGCCTTAGATTGTGCTTCTAAGATGTAGAAATATACCCCATCAGGGCAAGGTTCGTTCTTGTAGGTGCCATCCCACCAAGCGCCACCTGGCATGGTTGTTTCGTATAAAAGTTCGCCCCATCTAGAGTAAATGTATAATTTAATATAGTTAAAGTTGCCAATATAAGCTGGATTGAACACATCATTTATTCCATCTCCTTGAGGGGTAAATACATTTGGCATTCTAATGCCTTCTAATTCGAGCACCTCAATTTCTATATCGGCAGAATCTACACAACCAAAGCTATCTTCCACCATTAAAACCACTTTAAACTTTCCGGTTTGGTTAAAGGTGTGAACCACGTCTCTGGTTTGATAGGTATTTCCATCTGCCATGTCCCAATCAAAAAATTGGGCACTGGCGATGCTTTGATTGGTAAAAGTTACTTCTAAAGGCACATTACCTTTCATTGGATTGGCTTGGATGCCAGCATTTATCATTGGCGCTTCGGTGATGGTAACAGTATCCGATGCCTGACAAATTTGATTACTTGCATTTAGAATGTAGTTAGAAACACTCTTATTGGGGTTAACCGTTGGGTTAAGAATGGCCGCATTGCTTAAAGTTGGATCATTCTGCCACATAAAAGAAGTAGCATTGCTTACAGTTCCGTTTAACACCGTTGTTTCGTAATAGCAAATTGTTTCATCGGGGCCAGCATCCACCACTGGGTAGCTTAAAACGGTAATTCTAACCGTGTCTAATGTAGGACAAAAATCTATCAAGCCACCCACCACATAACTAGTATCTACTGCTGGATACACTCTAGGATTAGGTATGTTTACATTGCTGATATTGTAATTATTTAACCATTGATACACCAAGGCCCCTGTGGCATTTAATGTAATGGTATCTCCAATGCAAATGGTTTGGTTTGACCCGGCATTTAATGGAGGCAATGGCCTTAAGCGAATGCGAATGGTATCATTTACCTTACAGCTACTATTGGTAACACTTAGCATATAAACAGTGTCTTTACTTGGCCAAACCTTAGGATTTAAAAGATTGGTACTTGAGATATTCCAATTAGGTATCCAATTGCCAAAAGCAGGGCTGGCGCTTCCATTTAATGTAATGGTATCCCCAGGGCAAATGAGCGTGTCATTGCCTGCAAAGGCAGTAATTGGAACAAAGCTAATTCGTATAGAATCTGTAGCATGGCAAGAACCAATAGAACCTTTTACATAATACGTTCTACTGGTATTTGTGGTTACAATAGGTGTCCTTACATTGGTATCGTTTATAGCAATATTAGGCCACCATTGGTAGGTATTGGCGCCAGATGCCGCTAAGGTGATACTGCTTCCTTGGCAAATTTCAACATCTGCACCGGCATCTACGATAGGTGTGCCAACTACCCTAATTTTAATTGAATCAATGGCGCTGCAATTGCCATTTTGAGCCCGCACAAAATAGGTGGTGTCTGCACTTGGCCAAACTTTTGGGTTGGTGCTATTGCTATTTGCTATTTGATAAGTTGGAAACCAAGTAACCCCAGTTCCAATATAACTGCTATTTAGTTGAATAGTATCTCCAACACATAATAAGGTGTCGGAAGGTACATTTACCCATACTTGCACCACATTTACTTGCACACTATCGCTATATGAACATCCATTAGAAACGCCACTTACAAAGTACTTTTGCGTAGCACCAGGAAAAGCCTTTGGATTGGATAGGAGTGGATTGTTTAAAAACAAATTTGGTTGCCATTGATAACTGCTCGCTCCGCTCGCAGAAAGCTGAAGGGTGTCTCCAAAACAAATAGAGGTATCAGCCGAGGCTACCACATTGGGCAAGGGTTTTACTGTGATACGAAGGGTATCTCTACTGGTACAACCATTGTTTGTTACACTTAAAATATAGCTTGTGTCTACATTAGGCCAAACTTTTGGAAATTGTATAGTGTCTTCGTTGATCCGATGATTTGGATACCAAACCAAATTTAAATTGTTTACAGTGCCCATTAATTGTAAGGTGTCACCCAAACAAATAGAGGTGTCTGCACCAGCGTTGGCTAAAGCAAAATTAACTGTAACCCTCACACTATCGGTTTTGGTACAGGAGTTAATCGAACCTCTTACCCTATAAACAGTAGTGGTAGTAGGTTTAACAAATGGATTGGCAATACTGGTATCGGAGATAAATTGCTTTGGACTCCAAGCATAATTATTTGCACCAGAGGCAACGAGTTGAAGGCTATCTCCTAAGCAGATAGAAGTGTTTGGTGTAACACTCAAATTCACTTGAATGGTACTTACTAATAAGGAATCTCGTTTTTGACAAGGACCACTTGTTGCTAATAAATAAATATAACGGGTTGTATCAGCTCTAAACTTAGGATTGAGTTGGTTAGGGTTACTAAATAGGTTTGCTGGCGACCAACTAAAACTGCTGCCAGTGGAAGTAACATTCAGTTGAATGCTATCATTTCTGCAGGCATTGATATTTGACAATACATTCACAGGTAAACCATTACCAGTGATGATAATTCTATTAGAAGTATCAGGTAATGCGCAGTTGTTTAGGTTCACCACATAGTAATTTCCAGGAGATTTTGCCCAAATAAAGTTACTATCTGTTACTAAAATTAAAGAATCATTTCTAAACCAACGGAAGATGTCTTGGGTTTTATTGGTAACATATATTTTGGTACTATCATTACAATTTATATTGGTTGTATTTGTAGCAATAATGGTAGTATCGGTAAACTGAAAACTTGCTACAAATGCATCCTCCACTCCAGTGCTATTTAAGATAGAAGCGCCAGCATTGGTGGTTTGTGTGAAATACCCTGTTAAAATTACATTGCCAGAATTATTATGACTTAGCCCTCTGCAATAGGTAAGTCCGTTTCCTGAAACTCTTCCTGCTGCAATTGCTCCACCAGTAGTGGCATTTATTTTTCCAGCCATGGCATTCATTCCTCCTGTGGCAGTTAAATTGGTTGAACCAAAAGCGAATGTATTAGCAAACTCTCCACCAATAATTGGATTCCCATCATTGCCAATGTCAATGCCCCAACCAATATCATCACCAGTTCCTCCATATTTATTGGCCCAAATTAATCCACCACTGGTATCAAATTTTGCCACTAAAATGTCTGAACCTCCATTATTTGTTAAGCTCACCGAACTGAAAGGTGGAGAGGAGGTGATGGTTGTACTACCATTAAAATGACCGACGGTATAAATTCTATCGTTTTTATGGTCAATTTCTAAATTGATAAATGCTTCGTCTGCTGCAGACCCCATGTGTTTTACCCAAACATATTGTCCGGTTGAATTAAGTTTGGCAACAAAGCCACCCCAGCTTCCAGCATTTGATATGGTATGGCTGCCAAAAGTTCCATTTCCTCCAGAGCAGCAAGAAAAAATTCCAGTAACATATAAGTTTCCATATTTGTCGGCCCTCGCATTGGTACCCATATCTTGCGAAGTTGAGCCCCCAACACTGGCATATTGTAATACTCCGTTGCTATTGTGTTTTGTAATAAAAACATCGGTACTTCCTAAGGCAGTTCTACTTAAGGTTGGTAATCCTGCAGCCGATCTGAAGGTGCAAGTGCTGCTAAAAAAGCCTAGTGTATAAACATTCTCATTCTCATCCACTGCTATCGAACCCGCTTCATCCCAACCTGTACCTCCATAATTTGCTACCCATTCAAAAACACCATCGTTCTTGAGTTTTGCTGTATAAATATCATCTGCACCACCACTGGTTCTGCTTGTAAAAAGAGTTCCATTGGAAGACACAAAGTTACAATTACCAGTAAATGAACCTGAGATGTAAATATTTCCACTTTTTGATAAAGCCAATCCATATCCCGCAAAAGCACCACCTTCCTGAGAACTACCACCAACTCTTACACGCCATTGTTGAACCCTATTGCAATTGTACTTTACCAAAAAATAATCCCTTTGGCCTGCACTTGTCATAGTTTTAGGAATGCCAGCACTATCTAATGTTATGGTATTGCTAAACATACCATATACATAAAAATTGTTTGAATCATCAACTATGGTAAATCGCGCAAAATCAAATCCGGTGCTACCAATTTTTATTCCCCAATTAACATTTTGGCTGTTAGCATTAAATGAGCATAATAAAAATATACATACCGATAAAAAGGCACGTGAAATTATTGGGGTAATCATGATGAATTGCTATAGGTCTATTTTAATGAATAAATAAAAATAATTTATTAAAATTTAATGTGCAATAGGAAAATAATTATTGATTTAGTGAAAGGTATATTTCTATTTTAAATATTTAAAGGTCATCTAGTTACTCAAAAAACTTACTTTTTATTTTGTGCCAAATGATTTTTTGAAAAGGTGGAATAAACATCCTTTTTGAAGTAATCTTATCTGCTTTTTGGTTGATAATGAGTGCTTCATTTTCTATGATTTCACCAATGGAGGAGCTTGGCATATTAGCAAAAATATGGTTCGCGTCTCCCAAATGCGTTGAGGATTCGCCAAAACCAATATTGCTAATTAGATTTACATTTGGAATGATTGCTAATCCTTTAAATTTCCAAAGGGTAAATGCCCACTGGTAGTCCCATGTATTAAACTCTCCGGTTTTTACCTTCTTTGCTACTAATTTCCAATATTTTCTCTCTACAAATCCATTAAAATGATGGTCGATGATTTCAACAGCTTCTTCATAAGACATGTTTACATTGTACTTTTTCCAAGCCCGCCTCCAGGTGGCCCAGCCCCAAATGTGCGCATATCCAGAAAAATAATAACTGCTATTCCCATGAATTATGCCGCCTTGAAAATTATCACCCGAAATATGCATGACCTTTTCTTCATGACGATATCTATCTAACATAGAAACACAAAATCTAAAAAAATCAGGATGGGGTAAGCAATCATCCTCTAGAATGATGCCTTCTTCTTCCTGCTCAAAAAACCAATCTATGGCTTCGCTAATGGCATGTCTGCAACCTAAGTTTTGTTCTCTAAATAAGGTCTTTACTTCGCATGGCCAATTTATTTGAGTTACAATGTCGCGGGTGTTCTGGCAAAGTAAATCTTCTCCATGTTTATCACTTCTTGGTCCATCTGCTGCTATATAAAGCTTAGATGGTTGTTGCTGAGCTATCGACTCAAATACTTTGAAAGTAGTGTCGGGCCTATTGAAAATTAAAAATAATATGGGAGTATGGAGTGCCAATTTTTAATGCAAATCAAACGATTATTTAACAAATTAATATGATTAATTTTCTCCTATTCCCCCATCTCAAAAACTCCCTTCAAACCATAATGGTCAGATAGCTGTAAACCGTTTTTTCTCAAGGGTCGCAGAATCTTAAAGGATGTTTTCTTTAATCCATCATAAAAGATAAAGTCTATTTGATTAAATCCTTCTTGATGTTTTTTAAATCCATTGAAGGTGCCTAAACCCAAACTGTCTATACATCCTTCGGAGGCATCGTTTAAATTTTTTCTGAAAATTTGAATGGCCAAATCATTGGGTTGACTGTTAAAATCTCCCATTACCAAAACTGGTAAAGGTGGATTGGCAAGCTTGGTTTTTAGTTGTCTTACAATAAGTTGAGCAGATGAATCCCGCGCAATCTTGCCTATATGGTCGAAATGAGAATTATAAACCAATAGCTTTTTATGACTGCCTTTTTCTTGCACCAATGCCCATGTGCAAATACGATTTAAGGCCGCATCCCAACCTTTAGATGGCATCTCTGGCGTACTAGAAAGCCAAAAGGTATTGCTTTCTAAGATTTTAAATTTCACGGTGTCTATAAAAATAGGAGAAAATTCACCCCCTTTTTTTCCATCGTCCCTGCCAACGCCTATGGCTTGGTAACCCACCAAACCATTTTGTAAATAATCTAATTGCTCCCATAAAACTTCCTGTAAACCAATCATAGATGGCTGCTCTTCTTGTAAAAAACTAAGCATTTCTTGTTTCCTAAACCCCCAATAATTCAGGCTATCCGACACCACCGAAAGTCTAATATTATAAGTAATCGCTTGGATGGTTTGAGCCGAACTTGGTTCAAACCGAAATAGAAGAGAAATTAAAAGCAGAAGTTTTGCCGTTTTCATTTGCCCGAAATATACTATTTTCGCCGCTCATTTTAGAACAGAATGGATAGAAACTCCCTCATTGGATTAAGCTTGATTTTCTTAATCCTAATTGGCTTTGCCTATATTAATCAGCCTTCACAAGCAGAAATGGATGCGGCAAAGCGTCAACAAGATTCCCTGGCTTTGGTTCGCTTTAAAAGTGATAGCATCGCTTTAGTTAGCCAGTTGGCTCAACAAAAGCAATCTACCTCAACCATTGCTGCCGTAGATTCTAATGCCGTAGCCACCTCTTTTGGCTCTTTTGCTCCTTTTGCAAATGGCTCAGGACAATTGTTTACCTTAGAAAATGAACAATTAAAGGTTGGTATTCTAAATAAAGGCGGCAGAATTGCCTACGTAGAACTTAAGCAATACAAAAGAGCAGATGGCTCGCCTTTGGTACTAACAGATGTAAAAGAAAGCGAGTTTGGTTATGCGTTTGCCACCCGTGATGCCAAGGCAATTTCTACCAAAGACCTTTATTTTACGCCAGTAATTTCAGACAATGGCCAAAAGATAAGCATGCAAGTTAAGCTGTCAGAGCAGCAAATGATTGAACATGTTTTTAGTTTGAACCAAAACCAAAACATGGTGGATGTAAGCATCAACCTGTTGGGCATGAATGAGGTAATTGCAGGTAACAGCAATTTCTTAGACCTCACCTGGAAACACAACGTACTTCAGCAAGAAAAAGCACACGAGGCAGAAGAAAGAACCACCACCGTATATTATCGTTATGCCAACGACGAGCCTGATTACCTAAATGAAACCAAAGATGGGAAAGAAGAACTTAAAACTGCTGTAAATTGGATAAGCTACAAGCAACAATACTTTAACAGTTCTTTAATTGCCCCTCAAAACTTTGACAATGCTGTAGTTGAAAGTAAACTAGATGAAAAGAAGAAATATGTAAAAACCCTTACTTCTAGCATCGGTTTGGCCTATAACCACGAAACTAAAACCAGCTATCCATTGCAGTTTTATTTTGGCCCTAATTCATACAAGTCGCTCAAAACCTTAAATGTAGAGCTCGAAAACATTGTGCCGATGGGTTGGGGAATTTTTGGCTGGGTAAATAAGGTCTTAACCGTAAACGTATTTTATTTCTTGGGTCAATACATTACCAACTTTGGTATCATTATTCTTTTGTTAACCCTTATTGTTAAAACCATCCTGTTTCCACTGGTATATCGCTCTTATATGAGCTCTGCTAAAATGCGTGTGCTTAAACCAGAAATAGATGAGATTAAAGTGAAATATGGTAATGACATGGCTAAGCAACAACAAGAAAACATGAAGATTTACCGTAAAGCTGGCGTAAATCCTTTAGGTGGTTGTGTGCCTGTGCTGCTTCAAATGCCTATCTTAATTGCTATGTTTCAGTTTTTCCCTAGTGCATTTGATTTGCGTCAAAAGGCATTTTTGTGGAGTAGCGATTTAAGTAGTTATGATAGCATCCTAAACCTTGGGTTTAATATACCGTTTTATGGCGACCACGTAAGTTTGTTCACCATTTTAATGACGGTTTCTACCATTATTTACACTATGTATAATAATCAAATGACAGGTGTTACTGGCCAAATGAAAGTAATTAGTTATATCATGCCAATTGCCTTCTTAGGTTTCTTTAATAACTATGCCTCTGGTTTAACTTATTATTATTTCCTTTCTAACTTGTTTACCATCGGACAACAATTGCTTATTCGCGCCTTTGTAGATGAAAAAGCTTTGCATGCCCAAATTCAAGAAAATAAAAAGAAACCAATGACCAAAAGTAAGTTCCAACAAAAATTAGAAGAAATGGCCCGCAAACGTGGCTACGATCCTGATAAGTTAGGAAAATAAAAAGGCCATAAAAAAAGAAACCCGGTTGATAGCTAATCAACCGGGTTTTTTTGTATCCAAGTAAAATGAAAATAATACTTTCTATTACTCAGAAATGCTGCCAAAGTCTTTTGTGTAATTTAATTTTGTTTTAATAGTGTTGATTATCAGTAAATAAAAATCTTTACACCACTTTTGGTTCAACCCTTAAACCCATAAGTGTACATTTTAGTGGAAATAATGAAGGGTATTTAGACACTATTTTTGTACACTTATTCGCTCAACAAAACCTTCCAAGCATCCTGGGCCTTGGTTTCTTGAAGCATCAAATGTGCCAACTTATGTAAAAGTTCTCTTTTCTCCTCCTTAGTTACTTCCTTGTTTACAATATTGCCTAAGTCTTTATTCATTCGCTGAAAAATGGCAACCGAATCCACATCTGGCAATTGTTCGCAATTTGCCAGCATGCCTAAATCATTTCCTGTTAAAATTTTGCTGAACCTAATATGCGCTGGCAATTGGTCGAAACCTATGCCAAGGTTTCTTGCTGGCTTAGGCACTTCAAACAAGGCCGCACCACTGGCTCTTACATACCAATCGCTGCCTAATCTTCCTACTAAATCTAATTGCTGTTGATTAATTTTGCCATCTGCCGTAAGCACATCTGGTGAAATATGCATACACACCATCTCTGCTATGATTAAGTTACCAGCTCCACCCTCGGTGCCTGTTTCTTGAATATCAACAATTTTACATTCTATCTGTACCGGACTTTCCTTTACCCTAAATGGTTTTACATGCAAAGAGGGCAGCATGGTAAAGCCTGCTTTTTCAAATTCGTTTACGCCCTTTGGGTACTCGCAACTCGATAAGCTCATTTGCTGCACCATGGCATAGTTTACCACGTTAATTACCACTTCTTTGGTGGCATAAGCATTTTCTAAGGTGTGCTTTATAGTATTGTCGCGCACCCTTCTGGCAGGTGAAAAAATAAATCTGGTAGGGTTTGATCCAAAGATGTTAAAAAAACTAAACGGACTTAAATTTGGGTTGCCTTGTTCGTCTATGGTGCTGGCAAAGCAAATGGGCCTTGGGGCTATGGCTGTGAGCAGTGTATTATGAAACTCTGCTAAGGGCAGGTCTTTTGGGCCAATTGTCTTCATTTTAGATTCCATGTGTTTGGATAATTAAATGCAACGAATCAAGAAATAGTTTTTCTTTCCTTTTTGAACCAACAAAAATTTGTCATTGATTAATCGGGTATGGTCTATCGTAGTGGCAGGGTCTTCCACTTTGTTTTTATTGATACTTACTCCACCTCCTGTAATCATTTTACGGGCCTCGCCTTTTGAAGGGAAAACGTTGGTGTTTTCTGCCAATAAATCGGTTATGCTAATGCCATTAGATAATTGGCTAAGCGGCAATTCAAAGCTTGGGACACCTTCAAATATATCTAAGAAAGTACCCTCATCTAGCTGGGCTAAGGTTTCTGCTGTACCTTGGCCAAATAAAATGGCAGAGGCTTCTACGGCTTGCTGGTAGGCAGATTCTGAATGTACTCTGCAAGTGATATCCTTTGCCAAGGCTTTTTGCAGCAATCGCAAATGCGGCGCTTGTTGGTGCTCTGCTTCGATGCCTTCTATGGTTGCTTGGTCTAGCAGGGTAAAAATTCGTATCCAAGTGGCGGCATCTTCATCACTTGCATTGAGCCAAAACTGGTAAAATTTATAAGGTGAAGTACGCTTCGGGTCGAGCCAAACCGCGCCACTCTCGGTTTTGCCAAATTTGGTGCCGTCACTTTTCTTAATAAGGCTAGTGGTTAAGGCAAATGCGCTGCCTTGCCCTTTTCTTCTTATGAGTTCGGTTCCTGTTACAATATTTCCCCATTGATCTGATCCACCCATTTGAATTAAACATTTTTCGTTTTTCCAAAGGTGGTAAAAGTCAAAACCCTGCACCAATTGATACGTAAATTCGGTGAAGCTCATGCCCGTCTCGCCTTCTAAGCGCATCTTAACCGAGTCTTTGGCCATCATGTAGTTAACAGTAAGGTGTTTGCCTACATCTCTTATAAAGTCCAAAAAGGTAAAAGATTTAAACCAATCGTAATTGTTAACCAATTTAGCACCTTTTTCTGGGTCGTTAAAATCTAGAAACTTCCTAAGTTGCTGCTCTATACAAGCTACGTTATGAAAAAGCACGTCCTCGGATAACAAATTTCTTTCAGCAGACTTTCCGGATGGGTCGCCAACCATACCCGTTGCGCCACCAACCAAGGCAAATGGCCTGTGTCCAGCTTTTTGAAAATGAATTAAGGTCATAATTTGAACCAAATGTCCTACATGCAAGCTATCTGCGGTGGGGTCAAAACCAATATAACCGTTTGTTATTTCTTTATTAAGTTGTTCTTCGGTGCCTGGCATCATATCGTGTAACATGCCACGCCATTTCAGCTCTTCTACAAAATTACTCATGCCACGAAAATATGTAAAGTTTTAAAATACCCGACCAGAGGCGCTTGCAGTTTCAAATATTTTATTACCTTTATTTTATAGAATGAAATAATTAATTACCCCATGATTCATCTTTTTCATAGCGATGTTAGTGATGATAATGTAAGAAATAAACTCGAAGCATTTTCAAAATCCGAATTGATTGAATTTATTCTTGAGTTAAGAAATTTTCAAAATAGCCATGCCATTCAAGCTGCTATTAAAGCCGAGTTACAGGATTTGTTTGTTGAGATTCTGGATACCTTTATTGATGTTGGGGCAGATGAATTAGAAGATAAATTAAATCAGTCGTTAAAAAAATTAGGTACCTTTTTCGGGGCAGATAGGATTTTTATTTTCGATATTTCACCAAGAACAAATTTGGCTACCATGACTTTTGAATGGTGTGCAGAAGGGGTAAAGAGCAATATTGATACCATCAAAAATATTCCTATCCGTATTTTTCCAGATTGGCATAATGCCCATGCAAAAGGCCAAATATTTTATGTGCCCAATATTGATGAATTAGCAGATCATAATCCTTTAAGACGAAGTTTTGCTAAAGAAGGAATCAAAAGTTTGTTTTCGGTGCCCCTGATGAGCGAAGGGAAACTAGTTGGTTTGGTAGGGTTAGATTTTATAAGACAGTTTAATCCAGATCCGGCGGTGCAAGAGAAATTACTTTCTTTGTTTGCTAAGATGCTGGTTAATCTAAAAAACAGGCTCTTTGCCATTTCTAAGATAAAAAGCAGAGAACGTTTTCTATCAGATTTACTTGAAAACTCAGGGTCTGTTACCTACGTTAAAAGAATGGATGGTACCTATGTTCGGGTAAACAAAACTTGGGAAGAGGTTACTGGTCATCCAAGAGAAAAAGTAATCGGTCATACAGATTTTGATTTGTTTGAAGAGGCCATTGCGCAGCAGTTTAGGCAAAACGATTTGGAGGTGATTCAAGGGAATAAGAAAACCGTAGTAGAAGAAATTTTGCTGGTAAACCATGTACTTAAACACTTTATTAGTGTAAAATTCCCCACTTACAGCTCCAATGGTCAGGTCAACGGAATGGCTGGAATCAGCACAGAAATTACCGAATTAAAGAAAACAGAGCTCTACTTAAGAGAACATGAAGCACATTTGAATGCCATTTTAAATAGCTCTTTAGAAAGTATCTGGTCTATTAATAGAAACTATGAGATTACCTTTGTAAACAATATTGTGTATGAAGATTTTTTAAGAGCCTTTGGAAAAGAACTTAACAAAGGCTCTAATATCATCGATTTGCTGCCCAATCCAATAAGAGAATACTGGAAAGATAAATACGACCAAGTTTTAACGGGGGCCATTCTAGATTTTAATGAAAAGGTTCAAGGCGAATCTGAGATATTTTACTTAAATATTCGCATGTATCCAGTAATTGTGGATGATAAGGTGGTTGGTGTGGCCGTTTTTAGCAGAAACTTAACCCAACAAATGATTGCCATAGAGCAAAGAGATGCCCATTTTGCTACAGTTGAAAAACAAAATCATATTCTTAGAGAAATAGCTTGGATGCAATCTCATTTGGTGAGAGCACCCTTGGCTCGCATGCTAGGATTGATAAAGCTATTGAGTGAAAATGACGACAAAGACCACTTGTTTGAAATTCCTAAAATAATTAAGCACATCGAAGATTCTGCAAATGAATTAGATCAAATCATTCATCAGATATCAGAGAAAACCTATTTGTCTGACCAATTAGAAGCAAATAAGGTTCAACAAAATTAATTCTTTCTTATATTGGCAGGGTGAATTACCTCTGCCATTATTTTGTTGATGCAAACCCTTCCGAAAGTCCAGAATATCATTTGGGCCTTGTCTTGCCAGACTTAGCGCGTGGGCAAATCAAAGGTCTAAACAAGGCAGATTTTAAAAAAGACAACTTGTTAAGGGGATGTTACAAACATTTACAAGCAGATAAACGCTTTCATCATTCCCATTTTTTCGAGGTAGGGTCAAAACAATGCATTGAGTTTATTAAAAAATTACCCTTTACCAATACGATAGAAAGAAAATGGTTTATTGGCCATGTGCTCTTCGAAATGTTATTGGATAGGTTGTTGGTTCAACACTTTAACGATGTGGCCCCATCTTTTTATACTCAGCTAAAAACGATAGATGAACAATTACTCAATAACTTTTTGGTTGAATTTAACTGTCCTGATATTGCTCGGTTTATGAAGGGCTTTAACCATTTTAGGACGGCTGCTTATATTGCCAATTACCCAGATAATAACCTCTTTGCCTATTCGTTAAGCAGGGTAATGAAAAGGGTAGGATTACCCGAATTGTCATTTTCGGACAAAGTAGTATTGATGGAAGGAATTGAAGAAATTGAAAATACTATGTTTGTAAATAGACAAAAATTATTTTTAGAATTGAAAAATATATTTGAATGAAAAAAGTCTTATTAATCGCGGTACTTGGTGTTTTCATCACCCAGACTTATGCCCAGGTGCTAAAATATAGCAACGAATTTTTAAATATCGGCATAGGCGGTAGGGCAATGGCTATGGGTGGCTCTGTGATTGCCAGTACTTCTGATGTGACGGGCACTTATTGGAATCCAGCTACTTTGTTAAGAATGAAAGAAGGACTTCAAATTAGCGCCATGCATAATGAGCAATTTGCAGGTATTGCCAAACATGATTACGGAAGTGTTGGATTTTCTTTATCCGAAAATTCAAAGTTGGCGTTCTCTCTCATCAGATTTGGGGTAGATGGCATCCCAAATACCCTTTACCTTATGCAAGATGGTCAGATTAATTATGCGCTCATCAGAAGTTTCTCTGCAGTAGATTACGCCTTTGTTGGCTCTTATGCTAAGGCTACTAAGATAAAAGGATTGAGTATGGGTGTAAACGCCAAAGTAATTAGAAGGGTTGTGGGAGAGTTTGGAGGAGCTTGGGGTTTTGGCATCGATGCTGGCTTAACCTATGATAAAAATGATTGGCAGTTTGCTGCCATGGCCAGAGACATTAGTAGTACGTTTAATGCCTGGTCTTTTAACCTAAGTGAGGCGGATAAAAAACAACTCCTAGCAGCCGGAAATGCCATACCTGCGGGAGGCTTAGAAATTACAGTACCTAGAATTACCTTAGGGGTAGCCCGAAAGTTTAATTTTAGTAAGGACAGGTATTCGATTTTACCAGAGTTCAACTTAGATTTTACTACCGATGGACAAAGAAATGTTTTAATCAGTAGCAGTATCATCAATATCGACCCAAGAATGGGGATCGAATTCGGTTATAATGATTTTGTATTTATCAGAGGAGGCTATAGCACACTTCAACGTGTAACAGATATTACCGGAAAACAAAACTTTA
The DNA here is from genome assembly GCA_964443415.1 of uncultured Chitinophaga sp. GTDB lineage: Bacteria > Bacteroidota > Bacteroidia > UKL13-3 > UKL13-3 > B1. Next base: position 53,912 of record CAYUDC010000004.1, read on the forward strand.
ATGGTATGCCAAGTTTAGGAGTAGGAATTAAATTAAAAACTTTAGCCATTGATTACGCGCTCGGAAATGCATTTAACCAAGGGCTTATTGGCATGAGCAATATCATTAGCTTGCGTTACGGTATCAATAAGAAAGGCTAGTCTTCTATGCCTTCTCCATTTTCTGGCTGATGATACAAGTCTAAAGCGGTAATCATGGCAATAAATCCCCAAAAAAGTACCGCAATTTTATCTTGTTCGCTATAGGCATTTAAAAGTCCATGAGCCAAATACGTGATAAGGCCTAAAAGTAAACCTGCGCTAAAAATACTGATGATGGCAGTTCTTCCTCTATAAATAAGCTTCATGCCTGTTTGAAACACCGCAAAAATGATGGCCAAAAAGCTAATCAATCCAAACCAACCACTTTCGGAAAGCGGATTTAAATACTCGCTGTGTGCATGACCTTGGTCGCCAAAGGCGGTAGTGATGGGAGTTTCAAATTCGGGGTCTTGATAGGGCGCATAAGTAAAAGAATAAGCACCTGGTCCAAATCCTAAAAAAGGCCTTTCTTTAGACATATTGATAGCCGCCATCCAACGATTTACCCGCTCTAAATTAGAAACATCATTTCTCACATTCGATACAGACTCTAGGTGTTTTTCGAATCCCTCAGCAGAATTTTGCTTGTTCTGATACAGTTGGAAAAAGATGTCGTCAAAGTTTATCACAATGAGCGAAGCTGCAACGGCTAGTATGCCTAATAAGTGCCAAAGCCTTAACCTTAATATAAATGCCATTCCTAGCACAGCTGCTGCCAGCAAACTAATCCAACCCGCACGCGTATAACTAAAAATTAACCCAACTGTAAACAATAAGAACATGCCAGCCGAGATTAATACCGTAACAAAGTTAAATTTAAGTTTGAACCCAAATAGCACAAATACCAATAAAAGCGGAATAAAAAAGGCAATGGCCGCAGCATAAATTCCATGTGCTATATAAAACGGCGACATAATTTCAAAAGAGGTAATCTGAGAGAAATTATCTGCACTGTGCTTGATTAAAGTGATGATGATAACAATGCCCAGTGGAATCATATATGCCCATAAATAAGCCTTAATTTTTCCGAATTCCTTAAATAACACTACGGCTAAAAAATAAAACACCAACAAGAACCAACTTCTCGACAAGAAGAATTTTAGGCTAACCACCTTTTCTTGAGAAGTGATACTGGTGATAAAAATCCAGGCAAGATTAATTAAGATAGCTATGGTAATAGGGTGTTTTAATACCCTAAAGTCATATTGGCCATCGATGATAAATTTATAGATAACCAATAAAAATACGCCGATAATGAGGGGCTCAACGGGTAAACTTAATCCCATGCCTAGCACCACATCCTCTATATTGATAGAAAAAGGCACCAAAAAAACCAATACAATTAAAAGCAAATCTAGCTTAAGCAGCGCCAATAAAGATAATAAGGCAAAGGCAGGCAAAGCTGCTACCCAATACCACTCCATCATAATACCAATGGAGTTTAGAAGGATAAAGGCAATTCCTATAGCCCAAAACCATTTATTCTTCTCTGATAATTGCAAAGTTTTAGTCGTTTAAAACGCCATTCTTTTGAAACTTCTCTACAAATAAAAGAACAATACAAGATAGAATAAATGACCCTAAAATGGCGCCAATAACAATTAAAGAGCGAATAGGGTAAGATTTTCTTTCTGCAGGTGTAGCAGTTTGTAGGATAAATACATTAGATAGATTTCCATTCACATCTATCCTGGCTTGATCCAATTTCTTTTTTAACTCGGTGGCCTGTTCTATCTGGTATTCGAGCGTAGCTTGTAAGCTTTGAGATTCTGCGCCATACTTAGCCAAGTTTTCTTGTTGTTTTCTGATAGATTCTGTCATAGCGCCTTTACCAGCTAGTTCGGTAATGGCTTTAGATTGTTCTTCTACATTATAAACACCTTTGGCACCAAGTTCGTTCATACGTGTTTTAATGGAGTTAATTTCTTCTTCTTTACGCTGATATTCTCCTTCTATGATGCTTAATGCCTGCAGAGCAACCCTGCGTTGAACTTCTGTTTTTACACTATCCAAAATCATCACAATTCCGTTGGCAATGCGTGCCGCAGAATCTGGGTTTTCATCAAGTACCCTCACTTCAATAGAGGCATAAGGTGTTTTTTTGGTACTGATATTCTTCTCGTACTTTTTGCCTAGCTTGTAATTTTTCTCTTTGTCATCCTCTTCAATGCCATAGTGCTCTCTCAGTCTAAATTGATTAATTACTTTTGACTTTAAATAATCGGATTCTAAAATTTGAACGAACTGCTGCGCACTCACTTGCTCACCAAACTCTAATGGGTCTTTTTGCCTCACACGGCTATCCGTTAATAAGGCACTCGAAATAGAGTTGTTGGTACTAGGATAAAACACCGCTGTAGATTCAAATTTCGGTTTAATAATCCAAGGACTGGAGATTATAATCGATAGAATGGCAGATATAGAGCAAATGATAATGAGTTTTTTTCTCCAACGAATGATAAACTCAAATACATCAATCAACTCGAAATAATATTGTTTCTTTTTCTTATTCATACTTCTGCGGCAAAAATATACTTTTCAATTTAATTCGGGTCTTTTTATTCGTTTCTCGACTTTAGTAAACTGATGGCTTGTTTAATATCTATCATTTTAAATCCAAACATTAAACTTAATGTGCTAATTAACAAGAGGGTTGATCCAAGCATCCAATGAAGTCCAATGTAATTTAAACTGAGGGCCAAGGCAAAAAGCAACAAGCTGGCTAAAAATAGGTTTCTGCTAAAGTTTGGTTCAAACCGAATATTTAAATGCTTTTTACCATAAAAGAAATTACTAAAACCAACAAAACCTTGGGTAACCAGGGCTGCAATAGCTGCACCTAATGCCTGATAAACTGGTATAAGCCATAAATTGATACCGATGTTTAATACCAAACCAATACCAGCCAAAATGTTTAAAATGCGCATACTCCCATTGGCCGTAAGTAATGTTCCATAAACATACATTAGGGCCAATGGCACAAAACAGAGCATTACCAATCCAAAAACCTGTCCACTATAATCTGTGCTTTGATAATTGAGTAACCTTATGATGGGTTGTTGCCAAAAATAAGTGATGAGACCCATGGCAAACGCTGGCAAGAACATGAGTCCGGTGCTAAATTGAACCAATGGACTTAAAGGTTCTTTTTTAGCAATCATTTTAGAAAAAATGGGCAATAACAACATGGCCACCAATGCTGCCATCATATTAGCAGCCTCTAGCAATCTGTAGGCAGAAGCGTAGATTCCATTTTGGATATCACCTTCTAAAGATAAGTTGCGAATGAGCACTACGTCGAGTCTGGTATAAAATGTCATCAATAGAGAGAGTAACGCATAAGGCAGCATTTGTGTGATAACCTTTTTTACAATGTGGAAATTTATTTCTCTATTGAGGTTTTTAAGATAAGGGAAAATAATCCATAGTGCGATGGATGCAGCAAAGCTGTAAGCAATGGTTTGGGCATAAATAAACCTGGGTATGCTCATTTCAAAGAAGCCCGACCATAACATTAATCCACAAAAAAGAATCATCAAACTTCTATCTACGATAGACAAAAAGGCATCTGTCTTAAAAAGTTGTAGGCCACCCACAATGCTTCTAAAATAAGTATAGAAATAACCCAGTATTTGGTTCAAACCGAGTAATAAAAGAAGATGTAACCTGCTGGCATCATAATGATTAAGCGAGCCCAGCACAAAAGTAATCCCTAAATATAGCAACGAAGAGGTGAGTTTAAACCCTGTGAGTGCCATAAACTCAGATTTTAATTTTTCGGGGTCTTTGGCCACATTCGAAGACATATAGGTGTTTAGCCCAAGGTCGAGCAAAGTGATAAACAGCATCGAGAAGGCAAATAAATCGGCATAAATGCCGTAGGCCTCGTAGCCCACCTTATTCTGCACACCCCGGTCGATGCCCAGAATCCAAAAGGGTTTAACCAATAAATTTACACTCATTAATAAAATGAGGTTACTCACAAAAGTTTTCTTCATGCCTCTGGATTGCGTGTAAAAATAAAGGTTTAAAATAAACTTTGTATCATTGTGCCATGGGTCTGAAGCGTTTTTTTAACAAAGAACTATTAGAAGCAGGATGTGATGAAGCCGGTAGGGGCTGTCTCGCAGGGCCCGTATTTGCCGCGGCAGTCATTTTAAACCCTCACAAACGAATTACACTTTTAGACGATTCAAAGAAATTAAGTGAGGCACAGCGCCGTTTATTACGCCCAGAAATAGAAGAAAAAGCCTTGGCTTTTGCAGTGGCTTCTTGCAGCCATGAAGAAATCGATAAGATCAATATTTTAAAAGCGTCATTTCTTGCGATGCACCGCGCCATTGAGCAACTATCGGTTAAACCACAATTTTTGCTGATTGATGGAAATAGATTTACACCTTATCCCAACCTAGCACATACCTGTATCATAAAGGGTGATGCCAAATATCAGTCGATTGCTGCGGCTAGCATCTTAGCTAAAACTTACAGAGATGAGTATATGGAACAGCTAGACCTTGAATTTCCACAGTATCAGTGGAAAAAAAATAAAGGCTATCCAACACTTACCCATCGCGAGGCTATCAGAAAATTTGGTTCTTGCACCTATCACCGAAAGTCTTTTACCTTGTTACCTTCACAAATACAATTATTTTAGTAGCATAAATGTCACATACCTACTTTCAACATAAAACGGTAGTTATTACTGGAGCTTCCTCTGGTATCGGAAAAGCCCTGGCCGAAGGAATTGCCAGCCAAGGCACCAAGCTTATTTTGGCTGCCAGAAATTTAGAAGCACTTGCCCAAACCAAAGCCAACTGCGAAGCCAAAGGGGCTAGC